>JAWWBW010000175.1:0-6612 GCA_033720775.1 Oleiphilaceae bacterium
GGTATTGGCGGGCTGTTTTTTGATGACTTGAATCAGCCCGATTTCGAACAAAGCTTTGCTTTGATGCAGTCCGTTGGAAATGCCTATCTCCCAGCCTATACGCCAATCGTTGAACGGCGAAAAAATACGGCTTATGGAGAGCGAGAACGTCACTTTCAGCTTTATCGGCGGGGGCGCTATGTCGAGTTTAATCTGGTATTTGATCGCGGCACCTTGTTTGGTTTGCAGTCTGGCGGTCGAACCGAGTCGATTTTGATGTCTCTGCCGCCCTTGGTCAGCAGGCATTATTATTGGAATGCCGAGCCAGGGCGTCCAGAGGCACGGCGAACCGACTATTTTCTGCAAGATCGGGATTGGCTAGAGGGCGTGCGATGAGTGATAAGCAATTCTTCGCGGTGGTGGGCAATCCGATCGCACATAGTAAGTCACCTGAAATTCACCATGCCTTTGCGCAGGCAGAAGGCCTCGCTCTTGACTATTCGCGGCTCGAAGCACCGCTCGATGCTTTCGAAGAAACCGTCCGTAGCTTCTTCAGTCAGTCCAATCATCGTGGCTTGAATGTGACGGTACCCTTTAAGGAGCAGGCCGTGACACTCGCCGAGCAATTGACTGAGCGCGCGCAGTTGGCAGGCGCCGTGAATACTTTGTGGCAAAACCAGAACGGGCAGATCTGTGGTGATACCACGGATGGTGCGGGATTGGTGTTTGATCTAAAAAACAATAACGAAATCGCACTGACAGATAAGAAGATCTTGGTGATCGGTGCGGGCGGCGCTGTGCGTGGCGTATTACAGCCTATACTGAATGAAAAGCCTGCCGATATAGTGCTCTGTAACCGCACGCTCGAAAAGGCGGAAGCCTTGGCGGCCTTGTTCAATGAGCTGGGTAACATTCGCACAAGGGCATTCCGTGAGCTGGAAGGTCCGTTTGATCTGGTGATCAATGGCACTTCGGCGAGCTTGGGTGGCGCATTACCGCCTTTGCCGGATAGTGTGATCGGTAAAGGCACGGTGGTGTACGACATGATGTATGGCGCGAGCACGACACCCTTTAACCAGTGGGCGCTTGATCTGGGTGCGAAACAGGCGATTGACGGGCTCGGGATGCTGGTGGAGCAGGCAGCAGAGGCCTTTTTTATCTGGCATGGCGTGCGGCCTGATACTCGGGATGTTCTGCGAAACTTGCGTGGCAATTAGAATAATTAGCACCACAAATAAGGTTTAACTGTTTATGGATTTTGCGACCCTCATCGGTCTATTGGCGGCGATTGTCATTATTGTTTCCGCCATCTTACTGGAATCAGGCATTCTGGATTTTGTGAATATTCCCGGCCTGATCATTGTATTGGTCGGTACGGTGGCGGTGACGCTGGTCAAGTATCGCCTTGCTTCCGTCATGGATTCCTTCCGCCTTGCCTTCAGTACGGTCTTCCTCGATAAAACCGAAAACCCTCTGGTGTTGATTCAGCAGGTGCGTGAGTTGTCAGCGATCGTACGCAAGGAGGGCATTCTTGGGCTCGAAAACGCTGAAATTGAAGACACGTTTCTCCAGAAAGGTATTGCGCTTTGTATTGATGGCCACCCACCTGACTTCATTGAAGAGTCACTTATTCAGGAATTAAGCCAGTCGATTGAGCGCTACGAGGCGGCCGAGCGTGTATTCAGGGGAATAGGCGAAACCGCACCGGGCTTGGGTATGTTGGGGACGCTGGTCGGTTTGGTGCAAATGCTCAATAACATGCAAGAACCCAGCTCGGTGGGGCCGGCCATGGCGGTGGCCCTGCTCACCACCTTTTACGGGGCGTTTATTGCGCAGGTGATTGCGATCCCTTTGGCAGATAAGCTCAACTTGAAGGCGGTAGAGGAGCATCGCAATATGGCGCTGATCATTACCAGTATTCAGAACATCCTCAAAGGCCAGAATCCTAAAGTGATCACCGAAGTATTGTCATCCTATCTCGCGCCGCGCCATCGTCAGGCGCTTAGCGAGGAGCTATGATCGATGCGTGCCATTCCAAAGCCTAAACCCAAGGGTAATTCGAGTGGCGGCTGGATCATTACTTTTGCTGACTTGATGTCGCTGCTTTTGACCTTCTTTATTCTCTTGCTCAGCTTTTCAGAAATGGACTTGGAAAAATACGAAATGATGGCGCGCTCACTGGCGACCTCATTCGGGGTGTCGTTCATTCAAGGTGAGGGCCAGGTAGGTGGCAGTATTGTGTTTGCGGATAAACCGCCACCGCCAAAAGAGTCAGAAATAGAGCAGATTGAAGCCCTCGAAAAAGAGTTTGAAGCGTTTGAGCAAGAAGAAATCGAAATGCTCGAAGATCAGCCTGAACAGGCGTCGGTGAAGCAAATTGATCCCAATATTGAACGTTTGACAGAGAGCCTGGTTGAACAGCTCGAGAGTGAGATTATCTCTAATGCCTTGTCGGTGAGCTACGATGCGGACAAGGTCGTGGTGCGCTTTTCGGAAGCGACGACGTTCCCTTCAGGCAGCGAGCGTCTGAAAGATGACATGTTCCCTATTCTCGAGAAGATAGAAGATGTCTTAGCGGAGTGTGAGGGCGAAATTATTGTGTCGGGCTACACCGATGATTTGCCGGTCAATTCGGCGCGTTTTCGTTCTAATTGGGATCTGTCTGCGGCGCGTGCCGTGAGTGTGGTGCATCAACTCATTTTTAATAACAAAATCGATGCCAATCGAGTCAGTGCCGCAGGGAGAGCCGAAACCAACCCACTGGCTCCTAATGATAGTCCTGCCAATCGCGCTAAAAATCGCCGTGTTGAGATCAGTGTGTTCGATCCTAAATGTCAGAGCTCTGAGTGGCAGTTTTAATCAGGCCTTCTGACCATCACATTAACAGCGGGCCAGTTCCATTAACGCTGTCGTCGTTACTTTTAACTCCTTGTTGAATGCGCACTGACGTTGCAGTCGCTGGGCCGGACTGGCGTATTCGTCGTCGCTCGTTATAATGCGCTGTCCGGCGATGTGGTGAAGTGTCGCATAATCAGAAAAGACGTTAGCGCGAGGTGTAAGCATGAGCGGTCCGAGTCAACCCAAAGTGGAAGGTGAGCAGTGGAGTGATGATCGAATCAAGGCGTTTCTTGATTTGAAGCCACTTGATGGTGAGAACCCCGACTATCACGTGTTACATCAGGCGTATCAGCATATGACGCCTAACTTTTTTGCGCGTTTTGTGCCGTTCTTTGTGGCAGATGGCCGAGATATCAATGCGCGCTCACTCAAGGGTGAAACTATGCTGGAGCGAGTTGCTCAGCACCGTCGCAGCACAGAATATGCTGCAATTTTGCGAGAGCATGGCGCGGCCTGAATTGCTTAAGCGTCTGGCTGGAAGGGAGCTTGGCCAATTATGAGTAAGATCGTTCTGCATCAGTATCGGCGTATGTTTGGTATGCCGAATTTGAGTCCATTTTGTCTCAAGGTGGAAACCTGGTTGCGCATGCTCGATCTGGATTACGATATTCACTTTCAGGACGATCCACGCAAGGCGCCACTGGGTAAACTGCCCATGGTCGACGTGGATGGGGTTCAGGTGCCTGATTCGACACTCATCATCGATTACCTCGAAGAAACGCTGGATCAGAGTCTGGATCATCACTTGAGTGAGAGAGATAAAGCGATCTCTCATGCTTTTCAGCGCATGTGCGAAGAGCGGCTCTATTGGGCTGGCGTTTACAATCGCTGGCTCGATAATAACTGGCCTCAGGTGCGTGAGGCTGCCTTTGGTGGTCTGCCATTTGGCTTGAGACAAGTTGTGGCGACTTCGGTACAGAAGAAAATCCGGCGCGATTTAAACGCCCAGGGGCTGGGTTTGCACGAGCGTGCCACGATCTACGAGTTTGCTTGCCGCGACATTGACGCACTGGCGAGTCTTTTGGGTAAGCAGCAGTTCATGTTCGGCGACAAGCTGAGCACGCTTGATGCGGTGGCATTTGCGTTCATTGCCACTAATGTCCAAACCGGGTTGCCTAGTCCCATGGCTGATCAGGTAGCGCGACACCCTAATCTCGCTGATTACCATCAGCGCATTGGGCGTCGTTTTTTTGCCGAGTTTTATTGAGGCTCAGATCAAACCCTTGCTGGCCAGATCGCTCAGGTGTTGGTCTTTGAGCTTAACGTAATTGCCGGCGGTATAGGTGAAAAACTCCCGTTCTTTGTCGGTAAGAGGGCGGGCCTGTTTCGCCGGGCTACCGCGGTATAAATAGCCTGATTCAAGGCGCTTGCCTGGTGGCACCAGCGCACCGGCGGCAATGATCACTTCATCTTCGACGACGGCGCCATCCATCACGATGGCACCCATGCCCACCAATATTCGGTTGCCCAGAGTGCAACCATGCAGCAGCGCCTTGTGTCCAATGGTTACGTCGTCACCAATGGTCAGTGGATAGCCGTCCGGGTTAAAGGGGCCGGCATGGGTGATGTGTAACACGCTGCCATCCTGAACACTGGTGCGAGCGCCAATACGAATACGGTGCATATCGCCCCTGATCACAACCATGGGCCAGACCGAGCAGTCATCACCGATGGCGACGTCACCCAGTACCAGTGCACTGGGGTCGACAAAAACACGGGCGCCGAGTTGTGGCTCGAATTCGAGATAGGGGCGAACTGCGCGCATTGCTGATACTCCTTGTCTGAGCTTGTTCTAGTCGAAATCTGTCTCTATATTGTTGCTGCAAAATGGGTGTGGCTTTAATTATCGATGCGTGCCCCCATCAAGCAGTGTTAAACCTTAGTCTGTGAGATCCCTCTATGTCCAATCCTCTATTACAGTCCTCGCCTTTGCCCGATTTTGGCGCGATCGAATTAGCCCACTTTGAACCTGCAATCGATCAGTTGCTGGCGGAGAGTCGCGCATTGATATCGCGTCTGGAGGCGTTGGACGAATACACCTGGCAGAACTTTGCCAGTGAATTGGAGGAAGCCAATGATCGTATCAATAATGCCTGGTCTGTGATTTCCCATTACAACGGAGTGCTCAATTCCGATGCCTTGCGCGATATCTATCAGCGTCTGGTTGCTAAATTGACAGCATTTCAAACCGAGTATGGTCAGAATGCCGCGCTGTTCAAAGGTTATCAGGCGTTGGCCAATTCACCGGACTTTGAAACGTTCAGTGGCCCTCAAAAGGCTGCGATTGAACATGCTATTCGCGACTTCAAACTTGCTGGAGTCGCCCTGCCTGAAGACAAGAAACAGCGCTTCGCAGAGCTGAAAAAACGTTTGTCGGAGCTGTCGACCAGGTTTTCTGAAAATGTGCTGGATGCAACTCAGGGGTGGACAAAGTTCTTTGAAACGGCAGACGCTCTGCAAGGTTTACCGGAATCGGCGTTGTCCTTATTAGCACAACAGGCCAAACAGCACGGTAAAGAAAGCGGTTATCTGGTCACACTGGACTTCCCAAGCTATTTGCCGGTGATGATGCATTGCGAAAATCGCGCTTTGCGGGAAGAGGTGTATCAGGCCTTTGCGACGCGCGCGTCCGATCAGGGGCCCAATGCCGGAAAGTGGGACAATACGCCTTTGATAAAGGAAATCATGCAGTTGCGTCAGGAATTGGCTTCAATACTTGGCTTTAGCAATTACGCCGAGCGTTCACTGGAGACCAAGATGGCGGGCAGCGTGGATGAGGTTGTGCAATTTCTGGATGATCTGGCGGCAAAAAGCGTGGCGATGGCGAAACAGGAGTTTGCCCAGCTAGAAGCGTTTGCCAAAGAGCGGGACGGCCTCGATAGTCTTGAAAGCTGGGATGTCACCTATTATGCGGAAAAGCTCAAACAGCGTGATTTTCAAATTTCGCAAGAAGAGCTTAAACCGTATTTTCCGGCGCCTAAGGTGATTGCGGGTATGTTTGAAATTGTCGGTCGTCTGTTTGATATAGAGGTGGAAAAGGCTGCAGAGCAGAATGTTTACCACCCGGATGCGGCGTACTATCAGATCAAACGTAATGGTAACGTGATTGCCGGGTTTTACTTCGATTTATATGCCCGCAAAGATAAGCGTGGCGGTGCGTGGATGGCCGACTGCCGCACCCGGCGTATGTTAAAAGCAGGGCCGGAGCAGCTTCCTGTCGCATTTCTGACCTGTAATTTTACGCCCCCTGTTGGCGACAAGCCCAGCTTGCTGACCCACGATGAGGTGACGACACTATTCCACGAATTTGGTCACGGCCTGCACCACATGCTAACGCAGGTGAATGTGGCGGATGTGTCGGGTATTGCCGGTGTTCCCTGGGATGTAGTGGAACTGCCCAGTCAGTTTTTGGAAAACTGGTGTTGGGAACCCGAAGCCATTCCAATGATTAGCGGGCACTATGAGTCGGGCGAGCCTCTGCCCCAGTCTTTGCTCGAAAAAATGCTGGCGGCGAAGCATTTTCAAAGTGCCATGCAAATGGTTCGTCAGCTGGAATTTGCGCTATTTGATTTTCTTTTGCATCGTGACTTCGATTCCCCTGAATTTGATATTCAGGGCTTGCTTGAGCGCGTACGAAATAAGGTGTCGGTTAAGCGACCGCCATCCTACTCACGTGTGGCTCAATCGTTTAGTCATATCTTTGCCGGTGGCTACGCGGCCGGCTACTACAGCTAC
>JAWWBW010000176.1:0-6469 GCA_033720775.1 Oleiphilaceae bacterium
CCTCGTCTAGTTGTATGAGGCATTCACCATCGCGTTCAATCACACGCAGATGGCGCCCCCCCGGTGCGACATAGGCATGGCCCGGCTCCAGAGGCAAAGAATCGATCGCTTCAATGACCTTGATCTCACAATCCCGATCGAGCCGTCGTGCAAAGGTTGCACTAAAACTTGCCGGAATATGCTGCACCATCAGAATAGGAGGGCTGTGTTCAGGCATCCCGGAAAGAATCAGACGCAGCGCTTCGGTGCCTCCGGTCGAAGCACCCAGCGCAATGATCGTGTTAGCTCTGTATGGAGCGGTCTTATCTATTGCAATCGGGCTTGTCATGCGCAAGTGATCAAAAGCGCCTACATTCGCCCCTCCCGCGATTCTCACTTTTTCGCGTATGAGCTCGGCATAGTCTTCAAGATTGTGCCAACTTTCTGCGTCTGGCTTGGCCAGATAATCGACTGCTCCAAGCGCTAAAGCTTCGAGTGTGGCTGGCGCGCCATGCTCCGTCACGCTGGAAATCATCACCACGGGCATAGGTCTTAAACGCATAAGGTTCCGCAAAAACGTAATGCCATCCATACGGGGCATTTCAACATCGAGCGTGAGTACATCTGGTTGCAACTGCTTGATCAGTTCGCGTGCTTCATAAGGATCACGCGCATGGCCGACCACTTTCAGATTGGGGTCTGCTGATAGAATTTCGGTCAGTATGCGGCAGATTGACGGCGAGTCGTCTACCACCAACACCTTAATCAGGGCCATGGCTTACCATCTCTCATCAATCATCAAACAACTCCACACTACCACCGGAATCCGCTTGCCCATCTACCCGTTTCTGATAGGTGCGTTCGCGATCATAAAGCGTATCGTTGGGCATTTGCTTGAGTTTACGCACTTTGGCAGCACCGGTATCGGGAAAGTAAAGAACCTTGCGAGGAAAAATACCGCCTAGATCCTGTGCAGCAATGGCAATTTCTTCGTGTTTTAAATAACGCAAAATAAAATCAATATTGTTCACTCCAACGGAGGAATAACTGTTTAAGACATTGGCGCCACCAAACACTTTGACTTCGAGCTGCTTGCGCATCCCTCCCAGTTTGAGAATGGTATTAATCAGATATTCCATCGCCCAAGTACCATAACGCGCCTGCAATCCATATGCGTCATTCCATTGGTCGTCACTGTGCTTTGGCTTGGGCAGCATAAAATGATTCATGCCACCAATACCCTTCGTCTTGTCTCTTACACAAACGGCAATACACGAACCCAATACGGTTGCGACCACTTCTTTGTGGGTCGTTACATAAAATTCACCAGGCAGTATCTTGGCCGCGGGTAAGTGCAGGTATTTATCCCAATAACGATTGATGTGTGAAAAGCCCGGTAAGGCGTCAGGCAAAGGGGGAGTACTACCGGCGTTAGATAACATGTTACCCACGCCTGCGGTAAATGGTCTTTCCCATAGGGGCAAATAGCTCGCTATCATAGTGCAGCGTCTCACTGTGCCCCACCATAAGATAGCCTCCCGGACACAACAATTCGGAAAACCGCCGCAGAAGATCTTGCTGTGTCGGTTTGTCAAAATAGATCATGACATTACGACACATAATCAGATCAAACGGCCCTTTCATGGGCCATTTCTCCAACAGGTTAAGGCGTTTGAAGCGCACCAGATCCTTCACTTTATTTTTAACCCGCAAACCCATAGCTTCTTTGTCCGTGTCGAACCATTGCTCTAGATCCGCTTGATGGAGCTTACCCACCTGCGCCTTTTCGTACTGTCCTTCAGCGGCAAACTGCAACATCCGCGAGTCGATATCTGTCGCCAATATCTTAACGTCCCAGGTTAACAGATTAAGGTTTTTACATAAGGTGACGGCAAGGCTGTAGGCTTCTTCACCAGAGGAGCATCCCGCCGACCATAAACGTAAGCGATAGTCGGTGTGCCGTTGTTGCCATTGGGCTACAGCGGTATCTGCGATGAAGTCAAAATGGTGCTGCTCTCGAAAAAAGCTGGTGAGATTTGTTGTTATGGCGTTAATAAAGTGATCGGTTTCAGGTTTATCAACGTGATCAATGAGCGGCAAATACTGGCTGAAGTCACTCAAGCGTAGCGCACGCAAGCGTCTTACCAGTCGGCCGTAGACCATATGCCGTTTGTGGCCACCCAGAACAATACCCGTGTAACGATAGGCCAGCGCACACAGTTGCGAGAACTCTTGCTTGCTCAACGGAAACTCGCGAGGTTCACTGCTGTTCGAATTCATCGGAAGACTGCTCTTGCGGAAAAGATGGCAACGCACTTTGCTCATAGAGCAGTTGTTCATCCAGCTCCAGCAGAATGACCATCTTTTGCGCTGTTTGTCCGAGCCCCCTCACATAATGAAGGTGACCCGCATTACCCATGTCTGGGGCTGCCTGTATCGCCTCTTCCGGAAAGCACTCTACATCGGCAACGGCATCGGCCACAACGCCGATTATTTTAAAACCACTTCGCGTATCACTGGATATTTGCACCACAATGACAATGGTCTTATCGTGAAAAGGACGCTTCTTCACACCGAAACAAGCACGCAAATCGACTACTGGCACCACCGTTCCCCTCAAGTTCATCACACCGCAGACCTGGTCAGGTGCATTAGGGATTGGCGTGACAGACTCCCAACCACGAATTTCCTGCACCGCAAGAATCTCGACACCGAACTCTTCTGCCCCCATAAGAAAGGTCAGATATTCATGCTGATGGCCATCGCTATTTGCGTCGGCACGGGTAAGCTTCACTTCAGTCTGAGACATGAACTTGCTCTTCGTTTAAGCGGCGGCGGTATCATCGCCAAGTAGCTTGGTGGCTCCGGTATCACTGGTGTCACTCGCCAAACGCACCACTCCTGTCACGTCGAGAATGAGCGACACCGTGCCATCCCCTAAAATGGTCGCACCTGAAACCCCCTCTACGGCTCGATAATTTTCTTCCAGACTTTTGATCACCACCTGCTGTTGCCCTAGCAGGTCATCAACTTTTAACGCAACGCGACGCCCGGCGCTTTCGACGACTACCAATAACCCCGCGTTGGGCCGAGAACCCGTTATATTAAACAGGTCAGCAAGCTCGATAATAGGTAGAAATTCATCGCGCAAGCGTAACAGCCGCATCTCATCTGATAGGTGGTGCAAGGTCTGCTCTTTGAGTTCAAGACTTTCAACGATGGAAACTAATGGGATCACAAAACATTGCTGCGCAATACGCACCAGTTGCCCGTCCAGTATGGCCAAGGTCAGCGGCAACCTAATGCTAAAGCGCGAACCAATGCCCGGCTGAGACTGGACCTCCACAGTGCCATTCAATTCCTGAATATTACGACGCACCACATCCATCCCAACACCACGCCCACTAATATCCGTCACTTCACTGGCCGTGGAGAAACCGGGTTTAAAAATCAGCGCATCAATTTGCTCATCGCTGAGTGGTTCGCCATTTTTCACCAAGCCTTTCTCTTGCGCGATGCTCAGAATTCTGTCTCTGTTCAGCCCTGCACCATCGTCAATAATCTCAATCACAATATTGCCGCCCTGGTGATAGGCCTTGAGCGTGATTTTTCCGGTTTCATCCTTGCCTGCTGCTCTACGCTCCTCGGGGGTTTCTAGCCCATGATCAAGACTGTTACGCACCAGATGCACAAGAGGATCAACAATACGTTCCAAGACCGTTTTGTCGAGCTCGGTCTGCTCACCAACCAATTCAAGCTCTACCTGTTTTCCGAGGCTATTGCTGATATCGTGGACCAAGCGTGGAAAGCGAGAGAACGCAAAACTGATTGGCAACATGCGAATTCGCATCACGTTTTCCTGCAGTGCCCGCGTGTGTGCACTCAACTGCTCGAGCCCCGCCAGCAAGCGCGGCAAATCTTTCATCTCAAACTTGGCGCCCAACTCCCCCAACATGGATTGCGTAATCACTAATTCGCCCACCATGTTGATCAGGCCATCGACCTTTTCGGTACTGACACGAATCGAAGAGAGATCCTGCTTGAGTTCTTTTTTTGCCGCTTTAGGCGGTTCTTCAGGCGCCTTAACCGGCTGAGTCGACGCCGTTGGCTCTGGCGTGGTTTGCCTGGAAGTAGATCGCGGCTCAGGTTCACCCCGTGTTTCGGCAGAATTAGAAGCAATGACATCGTGCGACAACAATAAGGGGGTGATCGTGATTTCAGCTTCATCTGCAACCCATTCAAATACCTCTTGAATGTCGGCTTCATCTACATCACCCCACAGGGTCAATTCCCAAGTCAAATAACAGGCCTGGGGTTCCAGATCATCAAAGTCCGGTAGATCATCGGTGAAGGCAGATACCGACAACTGCCCCATCTCAGCGAGTTCGCGGAACATCCGTAAGGGCTCATTACCCGTGCGGAGCACATTTTCATCGGGCCTGAAATAGATTTGCCAGCCCTGCTCGCTTTGGTCGGCGGGTGCTGTCGTGGTACCTGCTGTATTGCTTGGCGGAGCAGGTTGTTGCGACGTTTCCTGCTGGTCGCCGGGGGCAATCAATACCAGCTCAAGTTCTTGTTTCAGCGCTTCGGCCTGCGCGGTTTCGCAGACTTCACCCGCCTCCAACTGAGCTACCATACGTCGGACGCAGTCAACGGCGCGCAACAATAATTCCACATGCACTTTAGTAAGAGAAAACTCCCCGGCTCGCGCTTTATCCAACATGGACTCAAGCACGTGGGTGAAATCGGCGATCTGATGAAAACCAAAGGTGCCGCTCCCCCCCTTTATGGAGTGCGCGGCTCTGAAGATGCCATTAATGCTCTCTGAATCGGGGTTGGCCACCTCAAAATTGAGCAGGGCCGATTCCATCGCATCGAGCCCTTCATGACATTCATCGAAAAAGACCTGGTGAAATTGGCTCAGATCTATTGTCACAACTCACCTCCCCCGAGTACCGACGCAAGCTTTGCTTAATCCAGCACGCGACGAATGGTGGCTAACAATTTTTCGGGATTAAAGGGTTTGACCAGCCAACCGGTTGCTCCGGCCTGTTTGCCGGCCATTTTCATGTCTTTGCCCGACTCAGTGGTCAACATCAATATAGGCACGTATTGGTAATCCTCTTTTTCACGTAGGGCCTTAACCAGTTGAATGCCATCCATATTGGGCATATTGACGTCAGATAAAACCAGATCGATATGGTGCTCAGCCGCTTTGCGCAGTGCATCTATGCCGTCATATGCCTCTACCACTTCATAGCCGGCACTACTCAGAGTAAGACTCACCATCTGCCGAATCGAAACCGAGTCGTCTACCGCCAAAATTGTTGCCATCTAATTTGTAACCCCTAAACAGCGGTACACAGCGATACCACCAGATTCACTCTAACCACCCATACCCATCTCAGCATCTAGCCCCAGCAAATTGACCGCCTTCGCCAATGCATCCGAAACATTTGCCCAGCGACAAGCGATGCCTTTGCGGCTCGCAGCCAGATTAAAAGCAAGCAAACACTGCAAAATTGCAGTATCAACACGCTTGACCGCAGCACAGTCAACAACAACGGATGTTTCCTGCGCAAGCAGGCCGTGTAACGACTCATATAACGACTGCGCATCGGAAATCGTTAAGACTTCGGCTAAATGCAAATTGGCTTCAGACACCGTTCTCTCAGTTCTGTCAACGTGGTATGTCACTGTTTTTAAATGTAGTCGGTGTCGCGGATTTTGCTAAGCGCCAGAGCGGGCGCGACGTGCATTGAGATCATCTTCGAGGCGTTTTTCGAGCTGTTTTTCCCGCACACGGGCCTCTTCTTGCCGACAACGCTGTACCAGATCATTGAGACTGCTGGACTTTTCCCGGCATTCCAGCCACTGCTGCCGCGCTTGGTCGAAGGCATAGCGAGCATGCACAACCACTTGCTGTTGCTGCTCGATCGCTGAAGACAATTGCTCCACAAAGCGGTGATAGGATTGCAGATTTTGCAAGGCGACACGCCCCTGCATCGCGCCTTTTAAACCATTGAGATACTGCTGCTGATAATCGCGCAGATTGTCGAGTTGCTGTTCTTGCTGATTGAGTTTTTGACGGCAGGCCTGCAGTGCTTCCATGGCCTTTTGCTCTTTGCGCTGTGCGACCTCCAATACGAGCTGCAATCGGTCAGAGCGCTGCGTCATGATTTAGGCCCTCTACTGCGCACGCGCCGGTGCCTGGTCAGTATTCTGATCGCGTCCTGGTGCAATGGTACTGCGCATTTGACCGACCGACGCTTCAGCATTCGCCGCTTCATTCAGGCTTTGCTGCAAAAACTGCTTCATGCGATCGATACGCTCAATGGCAAAATCGGTTTGCGGATCGGAACCCGGCACATAAGCCCCGACACTAATCAGATCCCTTGCCTGCTGATAACGCGCATAGGTCTGTTTAAAGCGCTGCGCATCTTTAAGGTGTTCGGGCGCAACCACATGCGGCATAACCCGGCTGATCGAC
>JAWWBW010000177.1:0-6448 GCA_033720775.1 Oleiphilaceae bacterium
GGAAGCAATAAACCGCGTAAAAATTCACTCGGAGCGCCCGTTTTGTGAAGTAGTTGGACTCCACAGGGGCGGGCATGCGGGGCCAGTAGTTCGATTCCCGCCTGTGTCCCTTTCTGTTTGGCGTGCCGAATCCAGCGGATGACGGCAATGCTCCAGGGTTGCTTCTCCGTCTCCCGAATAGCCAGAATTTCGCCAGCCTGTATGTTGCTGGGAACGTCGCCATTCCATTGCAGGCAATAGCCACCGGGGCTGGTATTGGTGAGCGGTACTTTATATTGCGGGTAAGATGCGTCGCCACTGCCGACAGGGCGGTCAAAGTTAATTGGGCTGCTTGATGGGCCGGTATTACTGGCCGCGCCTGAAGCATCGAAGGCTTCATTCCATGCATCGTGCTGTCGTCGTGCACGTTGCATAAATATATTGCTGTCACTGTCGTCAACACGCTGGTTGGGAGTCAGCATTTGCGTGTGAAATTCGATTTCACCTGAAACGTAATAGTGCGCAGCACTCAGGCCGACACACAGATTCAGGTGGCCGGAGTTGGCAATGCGCTTGAAGGTGCGCTTGGTGAGTATGCCAAAGGCATGGTCGAGATGCTTGAGTAAGGGCTCGTTCAGACTCTCGGGATTTTCAACATGCACAATGCCGCTGTCTTTACGTTGGGTAAGCGCCCCCAAATGGTTATTCAGGCGGCTGACCAGTTCGGCGGTATCAAACCCGTAATAATAGTCCGTCAGGGTATCTGGCAACAGACTGCGATAGCGTGGCGGTGCATCTTGCTGCATGCTAATCACAAAAACGGCCGAAGATGAAAATTCTGCCCCTACCTCCACGTAGTCCGACCAGACCTCAAAGGTGGCATAAACGGCCTGCAAATCACGCTGGCGTAACTGGTTTGGCCGGCAGCAGCTTAGTAGCAAATTACGCTTGTAGGCATTATCAATTCTTGTTTCCTGACGATGCGCGTTGGTTTCATCGACAATGACATATTTCAGCAGATCGATGGTTTCGCAGAACTGATATACCTCATGCATTTCAAGCCAGATGGACTTGGGCGCCATACTGTATAACTGGTTGGCGCGCAATAGCACCTGTCCGTATTCGCTGAGCATACGATGCGCGGCACAGGCAAAATTCTTGCGTACTTTCTCGCTTCCCATGGAGGACAAACTGTCCATCATGACGATTTTATAGCCCGTCGCTAAATGGATTTGCATGGCCTGCGTCAGGTTGGCGATTTTCTGTTGTTTTTCGGGGAGGGCAATCGACTGATTCAAGAAATGCTTTGATAGCTCCTCACAAACAAAGCGAATGGGCGGGCGCATTTTTTCGAGGATCTCGGAACGATCCATTGCCGACATGGGCATTTTATTGAGCTCAATAATCGCCTGATAGAGCTGTCGCGATGTTTCGCCAACATTGGCCATGGGAAGTTGCGCCACCCAGCGGCCAATGGCAGCGGGGGAGTGCTCGGCAAAAGAGAGCGCGTTCTGAGTAGGCTCTGGAATGTTGAGGTTGAGTTCTATTTCGGGGCCAAGCATTCAGTTATCCACAGTCAACGATGATGATGCGTAATGCATTTGATTGTTATTGGGCCCCTTTTGGGAGGGGCAGAAAAACCTTAATTCAAGCATAGCAGGGATTATAAAAAAGTCGCGATTTCACGCATAAACCCCTGTATTTTATGTAAAACTTTATTAAAAACCGAATATTGCAAAGACGAGAGCGATTTTAAGGCGCTCAGCGCAAGAAAGTTTTTGACGGGTGCCCCGGAATTTCGACCATCAGCTTGGGTAGCAAGAAGCCCGATACCATCGCAGCGAGCTCTTGATGAATGGCCTTGGCGCGCGCCGCACTCACCTCAAAGTGACTGGCCCCGCTTACCTTATCGAGCAGAAAGAGGTAATACGGCATAACTCCCACATCAAATAAGCGCCGCGATAGATTTGCCAGTGTGTCGGCATTGTCATTAACACCCTTTAGCAACACGGACTGGTTCAATACATGCGCGCCGGTTGCTCGCAGCTGCTTGAGTTTTTCGTGCAGCAAATCGTCAATTTCATTCGCATGATTACAATGGAGCACCACCACAATGGGTTTGATTGATTGCGTCAGAATGTGTAGAAAACCATCGTCTATGCGCTGTGGCAGCGCTGCCAAGAGTCGGCTATGTATACGAATTCGGGCGACTTGGGGGATCGCGGCGATGGCATCGATCAGCCAGCCAAGATAATTGTTATCGAGAACCATTGGGTCGCCACCGCTCAAAATGACTTCGTCTATTTCGGGGTGTTGTTCGATATAGGCAAGCGCCTCCTGCCACTCTTCTCGCGATTGCCGATGCTCGTTATAAGGAAAGTGCCTGCGGAAGCAATAGCGGCAGTTAATGGTGCAGGTTTGAGTAGCGATCAAAAGTACACGATTGCGATATTTATGGATGATGCCGCGCACCGGGCTGTATGACTTTTCATCCAGTGGGTCGGGGCCAAACTGCGCTGGGCTATCAAACTCCCTGGTCTGAGGCATCACCTGCAGTAACAAGGGATCATTGGGGTCGCCATGTTTTATGCGTTCCAGGTAGGGTTTGGGGACGCGCAATTCGAACAGCTTTTCGGCCTCGGCACTGGCTAGCGGGTGAGAGGCTAAACCAACGGCTGCCAGCAGTTCTTGAGTAGACATGCGGCTGTTTCGCAGAATCTGCTTCCAGTCGTTGGGGGCTGGGTAGATTGCTTCGACAGCACCAGTGCTTCGATGTATCATTAGCGCCTTCTTTTAACCCGGTGTTTACGTGGGCGGGATAATCTACACTGCTGTCGCAGTTTTCGCCATGATTAGTTGGCATTAACAGGCAGTCAGTGTGAGTCGTCTCCTGACGATAACGTCGGTCATAACGTGATTAAATGTCTGCCGGTAATTCAGAGCAGGCGCATTAGGTGAGCAAGCATGGCGAGTTATTCAACCAACGAGTTTCGTTCTGGCCTGAAAGTAATGCTGGATGGCGACCCCTGTTCAGTTATTGAGAACGAGTTTGTAAAGCCGGGTAAAGGTCAGGCCTTTAACCGGGTAAAATTACGTAACCTGAAAACGGGGCGAGTCTGGGAACGCACTTTCCGTTCGGGGGAATCCCTGGAGGCTGCCGATGTCATGGAATATGACATGGAATACCTCTATAACGACGGTGAATTCTGGCACTTCATGATGACCGATGGCTCCTTCGAGCAGCATGCGGCGGATGAAAAAGCCCTCTCTGACGCCAAAGACTGGCTCAAAGAGCAGGAAGTCTACATTGTGACGCTGTATAACGGAGAGCCATTGTCGGTTTCGCCACCTAATTTTGTTGAGCTTGAAGTGATCGAAACCGATCCGGGGCTCAAGGGTGACACCGCGCAGGGTGGTTCAAAACCTGCCAAGTTGTCGACCGGTGCCACGGTCAATGTGCCGCTTTTCGTTAATGAAGGTGACGTGCTGCGTATCGATACCCGCAAAGGCGAATACGTCAGCCGCGCCAAGAATTAATGCGCTGGCGACCTTCTGCCAACCTGCAAATATTAAAAGCCCGGGCTGCGCTGTATGCGCAGATCCGGGCTTTTTTTGCTCAGCGCAATGTACTGGAAGTTGAGACGCCGATCCTGAATCGCAGCACCGCCAGTGAGCCCCTTTTGGCGAGCATTGGCGCGCAGGTGAGGATGCACGAACAGGGTGGCCACGAAAAACTATATTTACATACCTCTCCTGAATACCCGATGAAGCGTTTGCTCGCTGCAGGCGCAGGCGCAATCTTTCAGATCTGCAAAACTTTTCGCGATGGTGAAACAGGGCGACGTCACAACCCGGAATTTACCATGTTGGAATGGTATCGCCCCGGCTTTGCCTTGCATGACTTGATGGGTGAAGTGAGCGACTTACTGGTTGGCGTGTTGCAATGTCAGCCGCCGCAGGTCAGTACCTATCGGCAAGTGTTTGAGCAGCATGTGGGCATCGATCCATTCACTGCCTCATTGCGTTTATTGAATGAACAGGCGCGGAAGCTGGCTGCCTATGAGGGGCCCGAATTGGAGCGAGATGCCGCACTGGATCTGCTGATGGCATGTGTGATTGAGCCTCGCTTGGGCCTTAATGCGCCCTTGTTTGTGACGGAGTACCCGCCGACCCAGGCGAGTCTGGCGCGCGTGATTCAAGATGCACAGGGGCAGGCTGTAGCGGCGCGTTTTGAGCTGTACATACAGGGTGTGGAGCTTGCCAATGCGTACTGGGAATTGTGTGACGCGACGGAGCAACGGGCCCGCTTCGAACAGGATAACCTGCAACGCCGTGCCATGGGATTACCCGAAATTCCATTGGACGAGCATTTACTTGCCGCCATGGAGGCGGGGCTTCCAGAGTGTTCTGGCGTGGCACTGGGTATAGACCGATTGCTGATGATTCAGCAGGGAGCGAATAGCCTTGAAGAGGTGTTGGCCTTTCCGATCGAGCGGGTGTAAGTCGGCCCTTGCTATTTTGTGTTGGGCGCTATTGTGTGCTGCCTGCTCTACGGATCATGGCGAAAGTGTGCTGTCGGATTATCAGCAGCGATTAGCCAATGTGCTTGAGATGGAGGCGAATGTACCGGTGCATTATGACGGTGCGCTACGGTTTCCCCGTCCTTCGAGCCTGCAGCTTGCGCAAGACGCACATGTCCTGAACCTGCTCGAATTTTTATCTCTATATGGTTGTGACTTGCAGCTGGTGGTGGCGCGTCAGAATGCTAGTCTGGGAAAAATGGCCCAACCCTCTCAGCGACTGTTGTCGCATTTACAATTTCTCGATGCCACGCCCGCCTGCATACAAGAGTTAGAGCAAGAGCAAAAGCCGCAGCTCGTTGAGGCTTTGCGCGAGGTCTACCAAAGCAAACGCGAGCAGTTGCCACAGGTGATCTGGCAGGCCGTGCTAGGGGGCGAGGAAGCCCGACTGTTCTGGAAGGTGCCCGTGAAGCTTGATGACTATCCGGAACAAACCGGACGTGAGCCCATTCAGGCCGTCGCACAATTGTCAGATTGGGTTGCACTGTGGCTGCGTGGGGAATACAGGGCGGGATGGGCTTCTCTCGAACATACGCTGGCGGAGCTTCGCAAAGGTGATGGTGGCGCTCAGGTCGCTGCGTGGTCGTTGATTCATCGGGTATTTTCACAAATTGAGCGTGATATACAGGCGTGGGAGATGCAACAGTTAAGGTGTATTCAGGGGCGACCACACTTTAATTTGAGTGTTCTCGATAACGTGATTCAGAAGTTTTTTGTCGGGCAGGTGCAGCAATGGGCCTCATCCCTGAGTCGCCGCTATTATGCTTTGATTGAGCCCTATATTGCGCTGGAACGCTTGTTGGAAGAGGCGGAGCCTGAGGCTTACAAAGCATGGCGCCAACAACGTGGCGCACTCTTTGAACAGGGCTTGCGAGCGTTACGCAAGCATGTACAGGACTTGCAGCATATTCAGCAAGCCTGTCAGGCAGAACGTTTATGACTTGATAGTGGCGAAGTGTTGTCCCATGCGAACGTTGCTGCCGGCCTGAAGGTTCTCGGCAAATTCAAGAGAGTCACCCGGAGTCAGCATTACCACGGTTGAGCCCAGCTTAAAACGTCCCATTTCTTCGCCTTTTTTAATTTCGATGGGTTTGGCTTCAGCTCCATATTGCGTGCTGCGCACCTGTCGTCTGATGGGCGCAACCAGTCCCGACCAGACCGTTTCGATGCTGGCAACAATCATGGCACCCACCAGTACCATCGCGAGTGGGCCTTTTTCGGTGTCGAAGATGGCGACTACGCGTTCATTACGTGCGAATAATCGGGGTACTTTTTCGGTGGTGACCGGATTTACTGAGAACAGTTTGCCCGGCACGTAGACCATTTCGCGCAGGGTGCCGGTGATGGGCATGTGAATGCGGTGATAATCTTTGGGGGAGAGGTAAATCGTTGCAAACTGGCCACCAATAAACGGCTGTGCCCGGTCTACATCGCCACCCAACAGTTCGGTAACGTTAAAGTCCTGCCCTTTTGCCTGAAAGATACGACCCTGTTTGATCTCGCCAAGCTGACTGATGGCGCCGTCTACGGGAGACACAAAGCTTTCGGGGCGTTCGTCGACGGTGCGAGCATCCGGCTTCAGCGCACGGGTAAAAAAGTCGTTGAAATGGCGAAACGCTTCGGGTTGTTCGATCGCGGCTTCACTCATATCTACGCCATAGCGCTTGATAAACCATCGGATAAACGGCTCTTTCAGGGGCTTGGTTTCGCATTCAGCCAACTTGCCTACGCCTCGTGATAGCAAATGTTGCGGCGTCAGGTATTGGCTGAAAACAAATAAATCATCCAGATTCATAGAAATTCTCTTGGTGTAAGTGCTAGTCCGGCTGGGGGCCGGTGACAATGGGTGTATGTGGATCGTTACCCCATTCCGCCCAGGAACCGGGGTA
>JAWWBW010000178.1:0-6324 GCA_033720775.1 Oleiphilaceae bacterium
CAGAGGGGGGGACCGGAGGTGGTTGTGGCTGTAATTAACATTTTGGCCAAGGCTTCTCTGGCACTGCTCAGCTTTGTTCGGACGAAACTTCCGGTACGCATTTATGCGTCTATAAACTGCGTTCCGGCTTTTCGCTCTGCTTCGCGGAGCGAAACAACCGCGTCTCCTGTCTTCCTTCCAGCGTCCAGCATGTCTTTCCCTCGTTTCGCTCTCAACCTTCTGGCTCTTCTCGTATTCTCAACAACCAGCTTCGCCGCAACGTTGGCGCCCGATGCCGTAGACATCATGCACCACCGTTACGAAGGTGGCGGTATGGAGATTGACGGGCCTTCGATTCTGGTGCGTAAAAGCATCGGCACTCAGGTATCGGTGACCGGGCACTACTACATCGATTCCATATCGGCGGCATCGGTAGATGTGATTGCGCTCGGCTCTTCCGAGTATACCGAGGAGCGGACTGAGATGAGTGCCGGCATCGACTACCTGCACGAAAAAACCATTATGAGCATGGGCTACACCAACAGCTCTGAAAACGATTACGAAGCCAATACCGTTTACTTTGCCGTATCACAGGATTTCTTTGGCGATCTCACCACCTTAACCCTCGGTTACGCCAAGGGCTGGGACGAAGTAGGCCAGCGAGGGCAGCCTGAAAACGAGTGGGAAGAAGCCGACCGCAGCAACTACAAAATTGGTGTGAGTCAGGTAATTACCAAGCACATGCTGATGGGGTTTGATCTGGACGTGATCACCGACGAAGGCAAGCTCGAAAACCCCTACCGGCGCAATCGCTATATTGATGGTACAGCCCCCGCCGGTTACAGCTTCCAGCAAGAACTTTACCCCGATACGCGCACCAGCACCGCCGCCGCCTTGAGGGCGCTGTACTACCTGCCATACCGCGCCTCGGTCAAGGCCGAATACCGTTTCTTTCGCGATACCTGGGGCGTGCAGGCCCATACCATGGGGGCGGGTTATACCCACACCTTTGGTGATCATTGGAAGGCCGACATTCACTTTCGCTACTACACCCAAGACAAAGCCGATTTTTATGCCGACATTTTTCCGTTTGCCGGTTCACAAACTCATTTGGCACGGGATAAAGAGCTCAGTACCTATTCCGGTACTACCTTGGGATTGGGTGCCAGTTATGAGCTCAAGCAAGGTGTCATCCCCGGCATCGACCGCCTGTTGTTTAGCGTATTGGTCGACCGTTTAGAGTTTACTTACGACGATTTTCGCGATCTTACCGATAACCCCGGTTCCCATCCGGTCGGTGAAGAGCCGCTATACGAATTTGATGCGTTAGTATCCCGCATCTCGTTGATTCTGGAGTACTAAGCCATGGAGCGAATACACATGCTTGCCTCACTTACATCCCTTGCACATAGGGTATTCACATTGCTGCTGCCTCTGTTAGCTGTGATCGCATTCAGTAGTACTTTGCAGGCCGAGGAACTCGACGCCAATAACCAGAATGCACCCGAAGAAGTCGCGGAAGAAGTCGCGATACATACCGAGCAACCGGTGGCCATGAGTGTGGAGGAACTCAAGAAAAAAGTGATCGAACTGAACCGTGATTTGTTCATTCTCGAAGAAGACCTCTTATTCCCGGCGAATACCCAATTTATCGTGTATCTAAGCCTCGATACGGGCCAGTTCCTCAAGCTCGACAGCGTCAAGCTCAAACTGAATGACGACATTATTGCTGCGCATCTCTATACCGATCGTCAGCTCAAAGCTTTGCAACGCGGCGGCATTCAGCGCTTGCACATTGGTAACCTTAAAACCGGCGAGCACGAAGTGACGGTATTTGTGGAAGGTATTGGCCCCGGTAACCGCCCCTACAAGCTGGCCGCCACGCAGATGATTGAAAAAGATACCGAGCTCAAAGCGCTCGAAGTACGCATTAAAGACCGCTCGGCCGACTACGAACCCGTTGTCACCATCGAAGAATGGGAAACCGAATAAACACTATGCGCTTCATGGCCTCACTACAAAAAGGACTTGCCAGCGGGGCGCTCTGCCTGATGCTGGGGGCATTGCCGTGCCTGTCGCACGCCGAGTCGCCAACCCGTGCGCTCGATCGGCACTATGGTGAAGCGCTGTATCACTATCATCAAGGGGCTTTGTTTGACGCACTGACTCTGCTTGAAGTTGCCAAGGTAAGAGGCGGTGTAGCAGGGCATGGCGATCATCCCCTGTTAGTTGAAGGCGGGCTGCTGCTGGCGTATGGCCTGCACCGCGAAGCCAAGGCGCGCTTTGAGCAGGCTCTGGTTGACCAGATTGAGCCAGCCAGTCGTAATCAGGCCTGGTTTTATCTGGGGAAAGTGTTGTACCTCGAAGGCGACTTTACAGCCGCCAATGAGGCCCTCGAAAAAGTTGATACCGAGTTATTCACCCGGCATGAACGGGCGCTATTAAAAGAATGGCATTATCTGCGTGCGCAGATTGCGTTAAGCAAGCAACAGACAAGTGTGCAACCCGAAGCGCTCAAGCAAGAATGGGGCGATCTTTACTGGGCCTACACGGCTTATAATCAGGCCCTTCAATCGACTCAAGCCGACTCCCGGTTGCAGGCGCTGAGTGATCAATTAACTGTGATTGCCACGTATGCGAGGGATGAAGCGTATCAGCAGGAAGCACAGGCACTGCGCGATCGCACCTTACTGAGTCTGGGCCAATTGCACCTGCAACAGGGCGCATACGAAGCCGCTTACTCTGCGCTCAAGCGGGTGCGGCGCGATGGTTTGTTTGCTGAAGAGGGCCTGTTTCAGTTTGCCGTAGCCGCTTCGCACACAGGTCGGCCGGAACAGGCGCTGGCAGCACTCAAACTGTTACAGTCGCGCGAGCTGTTTACGCCCTGGCTGCAGCAGGTGCCTTATGCCTTGGGCTATCTCTACGAACAGATGGGCGAGCCCGCACTCGCGTATGAGGCCTATCGCGCCGCGTCGAGCCATTATCGTATCCATCAAAAACAGCTGGGTTTAAAGAAAGCCAACCTGAGTGAGCAAAAGCTGCTGGCTGCACTGTCGTTCAGCGACGAGGGGAAAGCCGGGATTGGTAGCGAATTGTTGGAAACCGACGCCTATGGCCGACTTAAAGTGAGTCCTGAGCAATATGAT
The DNA here is from genome assembly GCA_033720775.1 of Oleiphilaceae bacterium. Taxonomy (GTDB): domain Bacteria; phylum Pseudomonadota; class Gammaproteobacteria; order Pseudomonadales; family Oleiphilaceae; genus PZPK01. The sequence goes on from JAWWBW010000178.1 coordinate 3,126, forward strand.
TATGCGGCATTATTGGCCGATGAGCGTTTTCAAATCGCGCTGCGCGATTTACACGAGCTCTACAAGTTGCAGCACTCACTGGACAACTGGGCACGACAACTTGATTCCTTCGATACCATGCTGGCCACACGTCGCGCACAGCGCGCCATTAAAATCCAAGCCACTGAGGCGGAGCTCGATCGTCTGCAAGTCAGCAAATGGGAGGCGCAGCGTGCCGCCTACGAGAAGGCGATCAATCAAGCGGTAGAGCAGGACGACTGGGCCTTTTTTATGAATGAAGACCAAATGGAGATGGTCGAAACGCTTGAAGCGGTTAAGGCCAATCTCGCTTTGCTCCCCGACGATGAAGACTACGCCGAACTCAAAGCTGAATTTGCTGAAAAGCTACGTCGGGCGCAGGGTTATTTTGATTGGTGGTTGGCAGACAGTTTTGGCGTAAACCGCTGGGAGGCGCAAAAACAGCTGGTGGGCTTGAACCGTGCAATGGACGAGTTTACAGAACGCAATGCGATCCTCGAAGAGCTCTTGGCCGGCGACGTCGCTCTCGACGCCCTGGAACAACGCGTTTCGAGCGGTCGTGAAAGGTTGGCCATCTTGAGAGAGCAGCTGGCATTGACACTCGTCGATGCTCGCAATCAATTGCTGGCACTGGTGCAGGCCGAGCTCACCCGACAAGAAAACGAAACGGCCGATTACCTAAGAGCCAGCCGAGAGGCACAGGCAAGACTGGCTGATCAGTTGTTGCTACAACAAAGTGCACAGCCTCAATCGAAGGAAACGGATAGTGACGCAGGTGCAGTAAGTCAGGAAGCGCCTGCAGAAGAAAGCAATGTGCAGCAGGACGCCGGGGAGGTCGCACCATGAAGCGTCTTCTGCTCGTTCTCATCACGACGCAGGTTTTGTTGTCGGGGTGTCAAAGCCTGATGTCTTCAGACGAAGCGCACAGCAACATCGACCCCATGAGCCTCGAAGCCTTGCAGCCTGCCGCGCTGGATCCCGTACAAAATGTCGCGCCAGTGAGTCTTGAAGAGGTGATTGCCAGTTACACCGAGCTACTGCCTCTCTTGCAAGACCCCGATACACAAATTCGCGTGCTGCACCGTCTCGCCGATCTCAAACTGGCCAAGGGTGAAGTGCTGATGTCGGAACAGGCCGTTGATGAACTGGATATTGCCGTGGGTGCCTACACGGGCCTGTTGCAACAAACTCCTGATCGCGCCGAGAACGATCGCGTGCTGTATCAACTCGCTAAAACCTATGATTTACAGGGCAAGGTGGACGAACAACTCAGTACGCTCGACCGCCTTGTTACGGAATACCCCGGCACACCCTATCTGGCAGAAGCGCAGTTTAGACGTGGTGAGATCCTGTTTACTGATGGCCGCTATGCTGAGGCAGAGCAGGCCTTTGCCGCCGTTATCGAGATAGAGCAGGGCAAAGGCGTTGCCAGCTCCTTTTTGGCTAACTCGCACTACATGCGAGGCTGGAGCCGTTTTAAACAGAATCGCTATGAAGCCGCCTTGCACAGCTATGCCGCGGTGCTCGATTTGGTGATGCCGGAGCAGCCAGAAGCGCAGGCGGTCGAATCCAAGCATCGCACCATGGTCGAAGACCTCTTCCGCGTGATGGGACTGTCGTTTAACTACCTCGGTGGTGCCGATGCCGTCGAAGATTTATTTGAGCGCCTTGGCAGCAAACCCTGGGAGATTCTGGTTTATCACCGTTACAGCGATCTCTTGCTCGATAAAGAGCAATACAGCGATGCCATCGCAGTCTACGAGGCCTATATTGCCAATCACCCGCTCACGCTCTGGGCACCGCGCTACCAAATACGCATTATCGAAACCTTGCAGCGCGCCGGCTTCCGCAGTGATATACAGGAACAGAAAGTACGTTTTGTGCGGGAATATGCCAAGGGAGGTGCCTTCTGGGCCGAGCATAGCGATGACGAACTCACTTATGTGAAAGAGCAGCTCGAGTGGTTGTTGCCGGAGCTGGCCAACCGTCATTATGTGAAGGCGCAGCGCAGTAAAGGAGCCGAACGCCGCAGCGAATACGAAAGTGCCATCGTGTATTTAAGTGCGTTTGTGGATACCTTTCCCGCACACCCCCGTGCCGCAGAACACTGGCTGCTCTTGGGCGAAAGTGCCCAGCAATTGCAAGATTGGCCGCAGGCCATTGCCGGATTTGAGCAGGCCGGCTATGCCTACCCTGAATTTGAACAGGCAGCCGAAGCGGCCTATGCCTCGGTGCTGGCCTACGACAGCTATCTCGCCTCGCTCAAACAGCGACAGCCTAAGCAGGTACAGGCCTTACGCGCCGAGCAGCAGCTTGCCCGTTTACGATTTGTGGATCATCACAGCGGCGATGCACGGGCCAGCGATGTCTTATACCTTGCACTACTATACGACTTTGATGGCAAGGACTATCCGACCGCCGTCACACGGGCACAGCGCTTAATCGACTGGCAGCCGCGCCCCAGCAACAAGCTGGTGCTCGAAGCCGCTATTATCAAGGCGCACAGTCTGTTTGCCCTGCGCGATAACCTGCTGGCAGAGCAGGCCTATCAGGATGTGCTCGTGGTGATGCCGCTGGATGATCAGCGCCACACCGCCATGGTCGAAAATCTGGCTGCTAGTGTGTACCGTCAGGCCGAGGATCGTTTGGCAGCGGGTGATAAAGCGGCGGCCGTGGACGAATTCTTGCGCGTAGGCAAAGTCGCACCGTCTTCCAGTTTGCGTCCCAACGCCGAATACGATGCGCTTAACTTCTTAATGGAATTGGAGCAGTGGCCGCGCGCAATTCAGGTGATGACCGACTTTCGTGCCCGCTACCCGCAGCATGTGCAAATCAACACGCTGGTACCCAAACTTGCCTTGGCCTATCGCGAAACCGAACAGTGGGAACTCGCCGCAAACGAGCTGAAAAAACTGTTTGAGCTGGCCGAAACCGAAGAGGAGCGCCGTGACGCCCTGCAGATTGCTGCCGAGCTCTATGATCGCGCTGGCAATACCGAGCAGGCTATTTTGAGTTATCGAAAATGGGCCAACACTTACAGCGAGCCGCTTGATGTGTATATGGAAACCATGCACCGCCTCGCCGAGCTATACAGAGAAGATGGCCAGCCGCTCAAGCGACGTTTCTGGCTGGCCAAACAAATGAAAACAGTCGATCAGCATCGCGATAAGGCCGATGACCG
>JAWWBW010000179.1:0-6317 GCA_033720775.1 Oleiphilaceae bacterium
ATCAGGGCTTCAACCCGGTCTGTAATCCACGCATTGAATTGCTGATGACGCATTGCCAACACGGCATGAATCAGCTCTTCCTTCGATCGAAAATATTTATACATGGTCGCCTTTGATACGCCCGCTTCAGCATGCACGCGATCAATACCTGTGGCATGAAACCCAAACTCATTGAATAGACGAAATGCAGTTTGGAGTATGACTTCGCGTTTGGCACTAGCCATCATGCAGTCCGATAACATCTGTACATAAAGCCTGATCATGGCATGTTTCCGCACTGGGGTATAGCAGCTCATCGGGGCAGCCTCCATCTTGCGTAAACTTAGCCTTTATACGGCTTCTGGCACGGGCAATACGCGAGCGAATGGTGCCAACAGGGCACGCCAACACCTCGGCGATTTCTTCGTAACGCATACCACCAAATTCCTTGAGCATCAGGGCGCTTGCCTGCTCTCGAGACACCCCTGACAGGCTTCGATTGATCAGAGTAAAGTACTGCTGCCCGCTTAAGATGCGGTCAGGCGACATCGGCGTGCATTGCGCATTCTCAATGACCAGTTGTGTGTTGTAACGCTGATAAAGCTGGCGTTTGCTGCGCACATGAGCGAGATAATGCAAAGAGGTATTCACCGCAATGCGGTATAACCAAGTGCTGAATAAACTGTGCCCACGATAAGCATCGAGATGCCGGTGCACCCGGAGAAAAACATCCTGTGCGATATCTTCGCATGCATCATGATCTTTCACGTAGGCCTGCGCCACGCGAAAGACCGTGGGACGATAGCGGCGCACCAGTTGTTCAAAAGCGCGTTCACAACCTTGCTTTGCAAGCACGACAAGTGATTCATCGTCATCGGGTAATGCCCCTCTCGCATCGTCATTCGATGCTTCCGAGGCAAGGGATAAGTCAACTATTGCAGCACTTGAAAGTTGCTGAGGGTCATTTAACTCAGCCGAAAATTGCTTCATCACACCTAAGCCTCGGGTGCGCCATGGTGACTACACCGCCTCAAAGTGAACAGATCTGTACACACCCTATCTAAACAGATCTGTTCAGTCAATACATATTCCTTGCGCTTCAGACGCGGAAACAATGACAAATGCATGCTGTTCAGGCAGCCCCATTGCCAAGGGCCGGCACTGAAGCATCACACATAAAGCTACATCTGGTCGCTGTTCGCGTTAACCTGACGCAGTTCGAGAGGCACGCCAGCGCTGCGCAAATGCAGATCACGCTGGGGAAAGGGAATCTCTATATCGTATTTGCGGAAAGCATCGTCAATCGCCCACAGATAATCCGATGTGAGCGCCGTCGGCCGCTTCACCTGTTCGGGCGATACCCAAACAGCAAGTATAAAGTTGAGCGAACTGTCGCCAAATCCGGTCATCCATACTTGCGCCTGACGCCCCGGTTTATCCAGCGTGTAAGGCACATTGGTGGCGGCTTCGAGAGCCGCTTTTTTAACCAATTCCTTATCACTGCCATAGGCCACCCCAAAAGGGACACGAAAACGGCGTATGTTTTCTTCGAGCGTCCAGTTGGTTAATTGATTGCCAATCACTTCAGCATTGGGAATGAGAATATCCACGTTATCGTTGGTGCGAATCAGCGTGGAGCGCATATTGATCTCTTTCACCTCTCCCACCAAACCGTTGGCCAGCTCAATAAAGTCACCCACTTTCAGCGAGCGTTCAAACAATATGACCAAACCCGAGACGAAATTGTTGACGATGTTCTGCAAACCAAGGCCGATACCAATACCCAGTGCACCCGCAATAATCGCCAACTTGCTGACATCAATCCCCACGGTGGACAATGCGACCACAAAACCCGCGAGCAAAATCAGATAGTGCACCAAACGCTCCAGGGCATAGAGCTGTGCCTGACTGAAAACGAACTCACGCGAACGCAAGCGACGCATAGCCAGACGCACCAGTTTAGAAATCAGAAGTGTCGCAATAATCACCAGCAGAAATGCCAATATCTGACCAAACGTGATGGCAAACTCACCGGCTTTGAATAGGGGAAAGCTCAACCACTCGAACTGAAACATATTTTTGCCCTTTTTATTTTCTGTCAGCTTCGCCGAAACCGGGTTTAGGCGTTCTCTTGTTCCGCATGCACGGCGGGCTGCCCTTGCTCATCCACATGCACCCGCAAAAGTATCGGACGACAGCATACAAAACAGTCCTCGACATACTCCTGCTCCCCAAGACTGCAATCCACAACAATTTCGATGGCCTCCCAGCAATAGGGACACTGCACCTCGACGGTTTCTAATAGTGACATGATGCTTAGCTCTTAGAGGAAATTGGCCACCTTGATGTGGTATTGCTCGGGATCAACCGCTTTGACGATACGATCCTGCACCGACGGCTTACTCAGATCAATGCTTTCGATTTTGATAAAACTGCGAAACTTGGTGTGGTACATCACTTTTACCGTTGGCAAGCGCTGATCAAAATCATTTGCCTGCACCACTACGCCCAAACGGCCACTTTCGAGCAATACCAGCGAACCCACCGGATAAATACCCACGCTGCGAATAAAGTGGCGGACCAAAGACGGGTCGAGATGATGACTCCATTCCAGCAATTTCTTTAAGGCCGCAGAAGGCGTGATGCCTTTGTGGTAAACACGATCTGCCGTAATGGCATCATACACATCCACCACCGCCGCCATGCGCCCGAATGGGGAAATCTCGTGCCCACACAAGCCCTCAGGATAACCGCTACCATCCATCTTTTCATGATGCTGAGCGGCCACCATGACGGCGAGATCTGGCATACCGGGTGTTCCCTTGAGCAAGTCATGCGAATGCCGCGCATGCTGCTTCATTACCTCGAATTCTTCAGTCGTTAAGCGATCCGGTTTGTGCAGTATCTCATCGGGAATCATGATTTTGCCGATGTCGTGCAACATGGCTCCAATGGCCACGTGTTGCATGGTCTCGCGCGGTAAATCAAGCGATTTGCCAAAGACTGACATCAGCACTGCGAGATTCACCGAATGCTCCATCAGATACGAGTCTTTAGCACGAATACGCCCCAGGCAACTCAGCGCATTGTGATTACGCAAAATGGAATCGAGCATGCCGTCGGCAACTTCTTCAAACGAATCCAGCGCTATTGGCTTTTTTTCCTTCACGTCGGTCAGCAGATTGGACACCAGGCCCAGCGCTTCATTGTGAATTTTACTGGCCGCCAGCATTTCTTCTTCGAGGCTGAACTTGGGTTTCATTAGCGGTGCCAGTTCACCGGCTTTTTGCAAAGCGGCTTCGTTTTGAGCATCGACCTCCGAGGCAGTAAGCCCATCCTGGGTGTCTTTTCCCAGACTGGTATCAATATAGATTTCGCTCACGCCCAGTTTTCGGATTTTTTCTATGACTTCTTCTTGCTTGATAACACCCCGTTTTTTGAGATTTGAATGCGGAATCCAGTCGGCGTTGAGGTCCGACACATACATGCCGACTTTTAAATTTGAAATGGGAATGCGTTTAATCATCAATCTTCGCCGCGGATGGCCTCAAAAAGTAGATCTAACAGTGATTTGGCGGGGCATGTCTTCAAGTATTGTAGACAGCAGGCAAAGGTGCAATGGTGACGTGTACAAAGCACGAATCAATGAGGCCTATCGGCCATTACGCGACTATGCTTATACCTGTTGTTAACCTATACCCTAGGGGCTTACATGGGCACGGACATCGATCAGACCGAATTCAGTGACGAAGACTACCAACAGTTTCGACGCACCCTTCACCACGAACTGTTGCAACTCGAAGACCTACTGCAACAGCCGGGTTTTGGTGAGGGGCCACCCTCTTTCGGTGCTGAACTTGAACTGTACATTATTGACGAGAACGGCCAACCCAAAGCCATCAATACCGAATTGCACCAGGATATGAACGATGACCAGCTAACGCTCGAATTGAATCGCTTCAATCTTGAATACAACTTCAAGCCCGTGACGCAGTGCGAACGCCCTTTTAGCGACATGCACGATCACATGCTCTCGGCTCTGGAACGCTTACAATCGCTCGCTGCCAAACGGAATGCCCGGGTATTACCTATTGGCATACTGCCCACACTGCATTGTGAAGACATGGGCGCGCATGCCATCACCGACATCCCGCGCTATCACGCACTGGCCAAACAATTGCGAGAAAAACGGGGCGAAGATTTTCACGTGCATATCGACGGCTTCGACAGCGTTGATATTCACTGGAGTGATGTTTCTCTTGAAGGCGCCAATACCTCCTTTCAATTTCACTATCGTGTGAATCCAAGGGACTTTGCCGATGCCTATAATGCGGCCCAACTGGTCACCCCATTGGTATTGGCACTGGCCGCCAATTCGCCCTTATTCCTTGGGCAGCAACTCTGGCATGAGACACGCATCGCCCTGTTCAAGCAAAGCATCGATACCCGGCTGGATGATGCCCTGGATAAACACTTGCCGGCGCGTGTGCTGTTCGGCCTGGGCTGGGTACGCGACAGCATTCATGAACATATTGCCGAGGGCGCTTACCTGTTTGAACCCTTGCTGCCTATTAGTCCCGCCCCAACCAACGAGAAAGCCAACCAGGCTCCAGAACTGGCGGCACTGCGTTTACACCAGGGCAGCATATGGAGCTGGAACCGCCCCATCTACGATCCCGCCGATGGTGGCCACTTGCGTATTGAGCTCAGAGCACTGCCGGCAGGCCCAACGCCCGCAGACATGCTCGCTTACGCTGCCCTGCATAGTGGCTTAATCCGAGGCTTACAAGAGAAAATGCGCGAACTGCTGCCTGCGATGCCTTTCCGTTATGCCGAGAAAAATTTCTACCGCGCGGCCAAGCATGGACTCGACGCACAACTGATCTGGCCTAATCCACAACGCGGGCGACTGGAAGAGCGACCCGTCGTTCAACTATTGCAATGCCTGCTGCCCATCGCAGAAGATGGCCTGGCAAAACTGGGCGTATGCAGTACTGAAATTCAGTCACAGCTGCAACTCGTGCGTCATTCCTTAGAAGAGAAAACCAATGGCGCGCGCTGGCAGATTCTAAGTTATCGCCATTTGAAGCGCCGGCTCAACCGTGAAGAAGCGCTACAAAAACTGGTAGAGCGCTATTACGACTACAGCAGCAAGAATATTCCTGTTTACCAGTGGAGTCTTGAAGACTGATGGCAGATTTGTTTCCGCGACCACCACTTCAGTTACTGCGCGATCCGTTGCCTGAATCCATACCCGATACGGTTGATGCCTTTCTGGAACGCCTGGGTGGCCCAACCGTCATCAGCCTTTGCGGACAAAGCAGTGCGCGATGCAGGGCCGTCGTCACCCTGCTCCATGGCAACGAACCTTCGGGAACGCGCGCCATTTTCGACTATCTGAAATCGGGGGCGCGCCCCCGCGTGAACACGCTTTTTATTATCGCCTCAGTGAAAACAGCCCTGACACCGCCCCGCTTTTCGCACCGTATGCTGCCTGGCCGACGCGACCTTAACCGATGCTTTCAGCCTCCCTTTGAAGATGCAGAGGGCAAGTTGGCAGAAGCCATACTCGATATACTCCAACAGGCCAATCCTGAATGCCTGATTGATATTCATAACACCTCAGGAAGCGGCCCCGCTTTCGCTGTCTCCGTTTGTGGCGACGCTAATCACAAAGCACTCACCTCTCTCTTTACCAACGATTTGATTGTGACTGACCTGCGTCTGGGTGCGTTGATGGAGCTGAGCGAAATGCAGGTGCCAACGGTAACCATTGAATGTGGCGGCGCACACGATACCCCCGCCCAGATCATCGCTCGCGAAGGTCTGCATCGTTATCTCGATACCGAACAGGTATTGGCGACGCCCGACACCAATTATCAAGTAACCATTTTTCGTAACCCGATACGACTCGAAACGGCAGTGAACGGTAAAGTCAGTTATAGCGACACTCCTGACCCGCAGGCCTTAATCACCATGCCGGAACAAGCAGAGAAGTTTAATTACGGCACACTGACGCGTGACGAGGCCATTGCATTTTTGGGAGAGCCCGGCCTCGCTGCACTGAGCGCAAAAGACCACGAGGGCAATGAACGACTAGAAGAGTTTTTTGTTGCGCGCGAAGGTCGGCTCTACCCTCGCCATGCCATGAAAGTATTTATGGTCACCACCAATCCAGACATCGCCGCCAGTGATTGCCTGTTCTATTTTATTGCCTGTGAGTGAAGACGCTGGACGCTGGACGCTGGACGCTGGACGCTGGACGCTGGACGCTGGACGCTGGACGCTGGACGCTGGACGCTGGACGCTGGACGCTGGACGCTGGACGCTGGACGCTG
>JAWWBW010000180.1:0-6307 GCA_033720775.1 Oleiphilaceae bacterium
CATTACCGAGGAAGTAGAATGCGCCCTACGCGAAGCATTTGATGATGCCGATATCATTATCCATCAGGACCCCCACACCGAAGCCGTGGACAAAACCCTGAGCGTGGATTGATTTAAAGCGTGCGCGGAAGAGAGTAGGGCAGTACCTGTTTTTGTGTCGGTTGAAACTTAAGCTTGTGACAATTGATTTCCGGTGAGATCGCATCTGGTAAAACCGAACCTCGCACTCTGAAAATCGTTCTGTACATGTTAGCCATGCTGGGCTTTGAAGAGGGTTGACTTAATAGTGATGGGCATAGTCTATGGTTGATTGGGCAAAGAAGTCGAAACTGCCATTTTAGTTGGGCTGGTTCTGGCAATAGCTGTCAGTAGTTTAGGTTATTGGATAATCTCTTCAGCTCGGACAATGCTGAAGTTTGCGAACTGAGCATGTAAGGTAGCCGTAACAGGAGGCCGGACATTTGGTTCGAGCGGATCGGTCTATTTATCCGAATTCGCATATGAAAGTTAGCCGCCACTTTAATCCAGAATACCTATGTGTTTTGCCCGATTTAAGCCTTCCAATGCTAGTGATTCAAACTGTTCCTGCAAAGACGCATACATGTCTAAGTATGCAAGAAGACACACCTCAAGCTCTGTTAGACTTCGAAACGAATCATATACATATAGTTTAGGCAAACGACCTGTCGGCACTAAGCTATTCATTATAAAGGTAATGCAAGAATCCATCATCGACAGGTCATAATGAATATTTTTAATAGAAACAATGGAGAAATAAAACTCAATCTTTCCCACTTTTTTGCCGCTAGCGCCCCGCCCTTTCTTTAACAAATTGGACGAATCAATGTAGAAACCAACCTTCCAGTCACCACAAATGGGTTTTGAATATATCATTTGATTGCTTGAAAAGGCTGAGTCACGTGCAAACCCCAATAAACCTCCTTCATTATCCATAATATCTCTATAAATCTGTTTTCGATGCCTCGGGTTGGATTCATCATACCCCCTAGCATAGCCTTTAGTTTTTGCGCTCAACTCCCGACGTCTTTCAATCTCAAACTCTTGTTTGATTCTTTCAATGAGCTCATAGAAACGATCTGGTTCATATCTTTCAATCGTTCTCCAATACTTAGTGTAAGAAGGGTATTCCAAATCTAGTTCATTACCGGAATTGGCATAAAGCTCTTCCGCCTCCAATCTAAGCTTTGTCCTAAAACTTTCAGAATGTGAATGCTTACCCAACTCTTGTATACACTCATCGTGCTCAAAAAGTTTAAGCTCCTCCAAAGTACTTGAATCAACCAGCTCATTAGGCAGGTTATAGGAAGGCTGAAATGATGACCAACCTTTCGCTGCCATATAATCCGCACGACTATGGTAACTTTTAGCCAGCACCTTCAACGGACTGCATATTTGCTTTAAAAGTTCTACTGTTTGAGCATTCATAAGACTGGTATTGGGCCTTGAATCCGCGACTCCCTGTCAGTGCAACTACCTTTAAATCTAATTTATCAGCATAAGTAATAGTGGGGTAAATTGGCGCTGAAAACTGAATAGTTTTAGTGTCCGTTTTCTCTTCAACGCTACCTGGAAAGTGCCGCTCCAACGGCTACAGCTTATTCCCTTACTTCTGCCGAGCACTCTGCATCGTCGGGGCTCATCTTACAGCGTACCTTGCGCATGAGTTTGAGCGTACGCTGGTCGTAAATGCCCATTTTGCCTAGTTCGATGCGTGACTGGCGAAAATCTTCTACCCAGTAATCGTAGAGATGTTTTGGAATATCAATCCAGTAGTGCTCAGGAATCGTCGCTTCGGGGTCTTTTAGCCATTTAACGAACTCGGGATATTTGCTCATGGTGTAATCGCGCGATTTTTGCGGAATATCGGGTGGCAGTTTTTCCCAGCGACCAACCAGTTGCATGGTGATATACAAAAACGGCTCGGCATAGATGCCGCCATTGGGCTCGAGCCCTTTATGCATCTCGAAGGGTTCATACACAATGGCGGGAGCCGCGGTGAGATCGACGCTGCCATTGTTAAACTTGAGTATGGAGTTAAAGATGGTCGAACTGACCGGGGTGATGCCGTGCTTTTTGGAGAGATAGGCGGATTCAGGAATATCATCAAGAACCGCCATGCGCTTACCAGCGAACTCCTCGGGTAAGAGAATGCTGCGATCACGAGTGAACATAAAAATCGCGCCGGCCGGGCCGATGCCCATAATTTCGTACTCGCCATTACGCATTAGTGGTGCTGCTTTTTTGGAGCTCAGGCTTTTAATCACGACCCCCAGATGGTCGTAACTGGGGATCGCGCCAATTGCACCCAGACTCCCGGTTAGCGTATTGAATTCACGCGCGCGAAAACCGAGCATATTGACGCCGTCGCAACGGCCCAGTTTGAACTCATCGATGGCCACACGTTCATCGGAATAAATGACATAGTTAAGATCGATACCCCAACTGAAGGCCACCGCTTTGGCCTCTTTCATAATTTGCTGGCCGGGGCCTGCCTTGCCGAGCGGATCCCACACACAGGCGAGAAAGGGGATGAGCTCTTTGTTCTTGTTGGGGCCGGTAACATTGGCCTGAACCGGTGCGGATAGAGCAAGTAGGAGTGTGGCAAGGGAGAGAAAGCAGGCCAGAAAATATCGCATTGCTTGTTCGCTTTTTATCATAGTGTGTGACCGCATCTTAACGACAAGCTGAACAGCTGTCATGTATTGGCGCACAGATTCCAGATTACACCTGTGCCATGTTTGCAACACTCTTTGCCGTAATGATTAGCGGTATTTTTCCTGCTCGAAGAAGCGCACCCATTGTGGTCGATATACCACCAGTGCTGTGATGATAATGCCATTGATGGTGGCTTCGGGCAGGGCGATTAAGGGCACATAAATCCAGAATTGTTCGACGATGTCTTCAAAGGGGTAGGCACCACTGGCCCAAAGCAGCCAGGTGAGCAGTATGCCGCTGGCAATCACCGACACAATGGCTCCCATAAAGCACACGATGAAGATAAAGGCGAAGGGATTATAAAGTTGTTTCGCCTGCTGAATGCGCCATAAGGTGTAGGTGCATAGCATGGGGACAATGGCTGATACAAAGGCGTTAATGCCTATGCCTTGCCATACCTCGCGCCCAATCCAGACCATGCCCAATAATGCCAGGGCAATCACCCAGATCGCGAGTTGCCAGCCAAAGATCAAGTGGATGGAAGTGATCAGAAAAAAGTGGATGCCAAGCCCTTCGCTAATGCCCGCTCGAATCGACCAGATGCACACGACCGCTACTAGCGCCATGCCCAAACGGTGTTGCAAGCCGGTGTCGCGCAGCAGTGCCTGCCAATGAATAAAAAACAGCGACAGCAGCAAGAGGGCTGCAAACAGTAGATTAAAGGTCCAATACCAGCCCGCTCCAAACAGATCGGCACTCAGGTTCATCTGGCACGATGCCCCTTGAGCGTGTGTTGCGCGTAGGTTTGTTTTTGGCAATACTCGGGAGCTTGTTTTGCGGTGGTCGTCACCGTTTCACCCAGCAAGGCTTTATTGGCCATAGTGAATCGACACTCATGCTAACTCATCGGGCGTGGCAGCATAGCATAGACATTACCGGCGGGCAGCCCTGATGGAGTGGGTGTTTGCCAAAGGTTTTTTTACGGGCGCAGGATTGATTATTGCCATTGGTGCTCAGAATGCTTATGTGCTTTCTCAGGGCTTGAGGCGTGCTTATCCGGGCTTGATTGCTAGCACCTGTTCAGTCATTGATGCCGTGCTTATTGTGGCCGGTATTATGGGGATGGGGGCCCTTATTCAATCAAGTGAACAGTTGCTGTTGTGGGTGACATTGGGGGGCGCATTGTTTTTGTCTGCCTATGGCGTGAGTGCCTTGCAGCGCATGTCGACAAATACAGCCATTCGACGTAACGATCATTCTGTGCAGAGTGCGCGTTCGGCGGTAATGACCTGTCTCGCGTTATCCCTTCTGAATCCACATGTTTACCTTGAAACCGTGGTGTTGCTGGGCAGTATCGGTGGGGCATTACCTGCAATACAGGCGTTCTGGTTTGGGCTTGGCGCGGTGGTTGCCTCTTTCTGTTGGTTTTTTGCCTTGGCCTTTGGGGCTGGCATGTTGGCGCCGATCTTACGGAAACCCAAGGCGTGGCGCATACTGGACGGCATCATTGCTGTGATAATGTTTGGCATTGCTGCGGAGTTGTGGCGGCGTGTTTACCTTTTATGGTGAACAGTTGTACTCTTAAAGTATCAAAAATGGAAAATAATGTTGCTTCGGGTCAATGTCATCAGTTTCTACTAGGCCACTCTTGATCGCTTGGTTAAACTAGCGCGGTGCCTTGTGACGTATCAGGCCCCAGACACGCCTGGAGCACGGCACGCTGTATCCATTACAACAATTACAAAAAGGTGTCGCGGTGAAGTTTTTCGAAGAGCAGTTATTTGCTTCAGATGGTCTGCCTCTCCAGGCCTATCGTTGGATTCCCTCCAAGGCGCATGCGGCTGTGGTGTTATCCCATGGTTGGAGTGAACATGCGGGGCGTTATCACGAATTGGCGGCGTGGCTTGCCTCCAAGGGTTACGAAGTGCATGCCATTGACCATCGGGGGCATGGCAAGTCGGGCGGTAAGCGTGGGCATGTACGCAAATGGGTTGAATACAGTCGCGACCTTGAGCAGCTGCGTCAGACCGTTGAGCCCGATCACCAATATCTGCTTGGCCACTCCATGGGGGGCATGATCGCCACACTACACCTTATGGATTACCCTGGTCGCTTTAAAGCTGCCGCACTAAGTGGTCCCGCCGCGGATCTTTCCTACAAGGTACCTCAAGTAAAAGTGTGGGTAAGCCGTGCCTTGAGTGCCTGGGCGCCCAGCTTTTGTTTGGCCGGTGACGTGGATGCCGCCATGGTGTGTGGCAATGAAGATATCGTCCAGTCCTATGCCAATGACCCCTATACGCATGGGCAGGTGTCGGTGCGCTGGTTTGTGGATTACATGCGCATGATTGACCGGGTTAAGCGTGAAGCGCCACGCATCGCAACGCCCGTGGGTATTTGGCACGGCGAAGGCGATAGTCTGGTTGCGCCATGGGTGAGCGAAGCGCTGTTCGAGCGCTTGCAATCGGCAGAGCGTCAGCGCGAAGTCGTGGAAGGCGCTCTGCATGAGATTCTCTTCGAAAAAAACTGGCGTCAAACCGCCAAACGCATGCTCGATTGGCTCGAACTGTATTGATGCGTTGAGGGCTAAAGGGGCGTGCCTTGCGCACTAATTTGCGTGAGCTGTTCCCTCGCAGCCTGATTGGACGGCTCCCACTGCAAAGCCTGTTGCCAATGCTGCCGTGCGTCGTTTAACTGGCCCTGATCCTTTGCCAGCACGCCCATGAGATAGTGCGCGCGCCCCTTAATCTGTCTGTTCTTCATGTCCGAAGCCTGCTCCATGAGGGGTGTCAGGCCGGTACGCATGTCGGCCTGCGAACACGCGCTGACGAGCGTGGCAAACTGGGTGATGCCGTAAGCCGTCAAGGGGGCAGTTGCCAGCAATTGCTGGGCTTTTTGCGTGACGCTCTGTATCTGTGCATGGGTAAACAGGGTGGTATCGGCGCACATCAGCGTGAGTTGTCCTAAAACAAAGCCGTCTTCCCACGGCACCTGCCGACTTCCTTGTTTCAGTGCCTCAAATGCCTTGCTTAAGTCTTGGTCGCGCACGTGTTTTGCCGCCAGCTTGGTCCAGTAGCGTCCAGAGTTTTGTGCGACGTGCTGCCAGTGTTCGAGTAAACGTTCCTCGCTTTGCCAGCGTTCAGTGCGCGCCTCTGTTAGCACCGTTAGGGGAGTACATAGCAGCACGAGTGCCAGGCTTGTCTGCATTAATGATATGCGGGTAAAGAAATTCAACACGTGCTGCGTGGTCACGGCTGTGATCAGCGCCAGGCCCGCATAGGGCAGGTAGTTGCGGTGTTCAAACGCCAGCTCAAGATTGAGCACAGTGGATTCCAGCAAGTGGCCAATGAAAAACCAGCCCAGCCCAATGCCCAGCCAGATCACCCGTTTGGTGACCATACTCCATACACTAATGGCCAGTAGCAGCAATAAGAACAGCCAGCTCCAGAATGTAGCGAGTGGACTAAACAGACTCTGAGAGGCAATACGACCGTCATGTAAAAACGCGAGGTGTTCGGCGCTGGGCCAAATAAACCAGTGCAGATAATCCACCATGACCGGACCTTGGCTTAACAAACGCTGCCATTGCGTAAAGGTACGGCTACTGGGTTGATAATCGGGGGCGGCCAACAGG
>JAWWBW010000181.1:0-6296 GCA_033720775.1 Oleiphilaceae bacterium
GCACATGCTGCAAATGTAAATGAGAGTCATAGCGTGAAGCCGGTACTGTGTCACAGCCATTAAGCGTTTAAACTGATACAAAGTGTTCGCTCTATCGGGGCTGTTCTGCCCCATCGACACAGCTGAGGAGGAGTCGTGTCATGTATAAAACCGCTGGTCAACTGGAGTTCGATCGTTATCGTGTTTCGTATCGGTGCTACGGTAACGGCCCTGCTCAAATAGTTTGCCTGAGTGGTGCCAAGCAGACTATTTCTGCCTGGAAGAGTTTTGTGCGAAGATTTCAGTCGGATTATCAAGTACTGGTTTTTGATATGCCGGGGCAGGGGCGCTCGGAGATTCTGCAAGGAAAGCCGGGGCTCGATCTGGATGAGCAAATTGATGTGTTACATCACATGGTGCAGACCTTTGATTTTGATGGTCCTCGCATCATTGTTGGCGGTTCTTGGGGATCTATCCTTGCAGCAACGTATGCTGCGCGCTATCCACAGGTATTCAGCAAGGCTGCATTAGGCAGCTTTGGTACCAAGGCCAACCCGGTACTCGAATCAGTGATTGAAGACGTACGCAGACTCATTGATGAGGGCCGAGCAAAAGATATCGCACCCATGATGATCGAGCGCTTCGGGCAGTACATTCCCGAACACCTTAAGCAGCAGATCATTAAGCAGTTTGATCATATGAGTGAGGCGCATTTTCAGGCACTGTATGAACACAGCCTGCTGGCCACAAGGATGGAAGACCTCCATAAGCACGTCGATTTGACGGCGATTGAAGCGGAAACGCTGGTGCTCATGGGGCAGTACGACACGATTATGGACCTGTTCGACAGTCGTCGTGCCGCAGAGATGATTCCCCGTTGTCGTTATCAGCTAGTTAAAAAGGTAGGGCACTTCCTGCATTGGGAGCGCGAAGAACTACTCGAACTCTACGCCGACTTTTTTGAGAACGGCCTGTCGCATGCAGAACAAACAGAAACCTCACAGGCCGTATAGGCTCAAAACGAAGGGGGCTCATGCCCCCTTTTTTAGTTGCCGCTGTCAGCGATGTAGTCGGTAATCGCCGCGTAAAATTCCATTTCATCAAAGGTATCAGGCCCTACGCCGATGACATCAAGGTGGTCCTGATTGATCACATAGCTCAACGAAGTCATCTGGCTGGAGTTGGGGGCATTCAAGTTGCCGACATAACCTAGGTTGGTCTGAAGAAAGACATAGTCGAGACAGCCCCAACATTCCGCATAGCGCAGGCGATATCCCATCTGTTGGGAATTAATGCCTACCAGGCCATCATCGTCGCGATCACTGCGATAGCCGTCACCTTGCCCGGCGGCACCGTCACCATCGCAATCGTCTACACAGTATCCGTCACCATCAATGTCGTAGATAAAATTGCTGAGTAGCCACAAGGCAGGATTAACGCTAGAGCCATTCTGGGCTGTCATCAGCGATCGGGTATGTCGGGCATACGTGCTGCTTACAGGGTAATTTTGATTGAACGCCTTGGTACCGGTTAAGACCCCATCAATCTCGTAGTCGTCATATACCAGCTGTTTGGCACCGGCAATGGCGTCATTGCCCGAGCCATAAACCACGTTGCCATAGTAATTCGCCAACGTCTCGAGAATGTCATTGCGGTAGTAATCCAGAATGTATTTGGCGACAGGGGAGCCGCGATGTGGTGACGACAGACTGATCATGCTCTGCACCACGCGGTAGCCCTTTCGCTGGTAGAGCAGTTTGGCTGCCTTACGAATATCCAGCCCGCCTTGTGAATGGCCGATCAGGTTGACATACGACGTGCCGGTACTGGCCATATAGCTTTCGATATTGTCGGCTAGCTGAGTGCCCCTTACTTCAGAAGACTCGAAAGGCGTGACAGCTGAAACATAGCTTTTTTGATCATCATGAATGTCGTGGTTACAGCTCGATTCAAACAGTTTGTCGCAGGGGTCGAGCACGAATACGCCATAGTCGTCGCCCCAGTAATCGTATCCAAGAATATCATCGAAGCCGGCCATTCCATGGGCGAATACGATGGGGTAACGGGTAAGGTTGGCATCTCGAGCCAGTGAGACCTGAACATAGCTGAGGGTGATGACCACAATCAGCATCAATGTTGTGACGGGTTTTAACATAGCTATTCACCTATTGTATTTATTGTTTGAGTACAGCTAATTGCCTCAGCATCACCGAGCTGGGGCTTGTTTATATGACGCCGTGAGTGCGTCGCGTGTCGTTTCTTTCGAGCCAGTGATGGTTGGCTGTGTGGTGTCGTCCTCCTTTGAAATGAAGTGAAAATAGTGTCTTGCAGATGTATGCCTGCATCGATTATCGTTATGCAGCGGGCTGATTATAAAATGCTCAATAGAAACCGACAACACAGCTAAATCAGACTGTGTGCAGCCCGTATTAAGCACTCAGTTAGCATAAAATAATAACAAGCAGCAATGCTGCAAGGCAGGCAAATGAGATGAATCCACGTTTTGGTTTTTTCTTAATATGCAGCGTCTTACTCGCTGTGGGTTTGTTCCGCGTTTCTCTCGACACTGACCCCCGTCCACAAGGTGGTGCCGAGACCGAACAGACATCAATGAGCGCCATTCCCAATGCCTCCAGACCGCTCCCGTCGCAAAAGACAGAACCGGCGCAAACCAAAGAGCACACCGAAAGGGACAGAGTGACCGCTTATCTCCGTGAAAAGTTTGGTGGCACCATGGTGCACGCTCATACCAGGGTAAAAGCATTGGAAAAACTGGTGGCTTATTTGAAAGCCAACTATCCGGATTCCTGGCGTGAACAACTGGCTGACTATTTAAACGAAGTATTTCCCGAGTACGCCGAAGCCATGTTGGCCTTGTTTTCAAATATGGAAGCCTACAATCAATGGGTGCTATCCGAGCGCCAGAACATGCTTCAAATGAGCCCTGCGGAGCGCCGCGAACTCATGTGGCAAATGCGCTACAGTTTTTTTGGGGATGCTGCCAATCAGATATGGTCGGAGGCCTTGAAGAACGAACAAGTGGCTCAGTCACTAGAGCGTATTAACTCTGATGACCGGTTTGATGACAACTCCTCCCGCTACATCGCGAGTATCAAACAGGCCTATGGCGATGAGTCACCCAAAGTGCTTGAGCATCGGCGACAGGAGTTTTCCGATCGTTTTCTGTCGCATCGTGTTGTGCAACAGCAGTTAAAGAGTATGGATAAAGTGCAGCGCAAACAGGCACTTGCTGAGTTCAGGCGTCAGCTGGGCATGGATGAAGACGCGATTGCTCGCTGGGAGTTTCTTGATGAAACCCGAGACTTGCGTTGGCAGCAGGGTGAAAACTATATGCTTCGGCGGGCCGAGTTGGAACACAGCTTGTCTGAGAGTGAGTTCGATGTCGCACTAGCAGAATTGCAGAATGAATTGTTTGGTGCCGAAGCGGAGATTATTCGTAACGAAGAAGCTAGCGGCTACTTTCGATATGCACGAGAGCAAGTCATAGGTAAAAACTGAGCGGATGAGGAGCAGCATTCGCATCAATTGCGTCATCGTTTTATAATCGCATCCGCTTCGTAGTTGAGACCCAGTCCCTTGCACACCTCCATCCACTATCTTGAAATGCGTTTGCCGTCGGCCCTTAAACCAGCTTCACGCGCATGGTCCGACACCGGCTTGAATCTGATCGAAGTGCGCCAACCACAAGGCCGTTTTAATCGTATGTTGTATCAGTGGGTTGGGCACGATTACCAATGGGTGGATCGTTTGTCATGGTCGGTGGAGACGTGGCAGCGCCTTGTTGAGAACCCCGCAATGCGTACTTGGGTGGCGTACTCGGATGGAGCCATTGCAGGGTATTTTGAGTTGTATCGGCAGGCCGATGATGTCGAGATTCAGTACTTTGGCCTTACTCCCGAATTTACCGGCCAGGGCTTGGGTGGTCCGCTGTTGCAGCGCTGTATCGAAACAGCATGGCACTGGGCTGGGACGAAGCGCGTCTGGTTGCATACGTGTTCCAAAGACCATCCAGCGGCTTTGCCTAACTATGTGGCGCGCGGATTTGAACAATATCGTGTCGAGCACACTGTGCAAGGTGCCACCGGGTGCTAAAATATTCTATGTGATCGCCTCCTGATGCCGTGCGCACAGGTGATATCCGGCTTTCGCCCGTTTTAATAACTATAAGAGAGGCTGATTTGTCCGTTTTTCGCCTGATGTCGTTTTGCTTCGCTGCACTTTTTTCTGTCTCGTCCTGGTCACTAGAAACGGTGCACCTGCAACTCAAGTGGAAACATCAGTTTCAATTCGCTGGCTACTACGCGGCATTTGTTAAAGGCTACTACAAAGAGGTCGGTCTCGATGTAGTGATACATGAGGCGCGTTATGGTGAAGATCCCATCGACACCGTCATCGCCGGAGATGCCCAGTATGGTGTAGGCACCAGTGAGCTGCTGCTGAAGCATGCAGCGGGGGCTCCCGTCGTCGTTTTGGGCGTTATTTTTCAGCATTCTCCTTTGGCTCTGGTTGCCGATCGCAATAAGCAGATAGCCCACGTGCACGATCTTGTCGATGTGCCTCTAATGATTGAACCCAATTCGGCCGAACTGTTTGCCTACCTGGCACAAGAGGGTGTCAGCAAGGACCGTCTTAAAATATTGCCCCACAGTTTTGATATTCGCGACCTGATAGAAGGCAAGGTAGGCGGGATGTCTGTGTATGTGACTGACGAGCCTTATGCACTGCGCGAGGCCGGATTTGACTACATCCTGCTCAAGCCGAGTCAGGGAGGGATCGACTTCTATGGCGATAACTTTTTCACTACAAGGGAAGAACTGGAGAAGCATCCTGATCGGGTAAGGGCGTTCAGAGAAGCGACGATCAAGGGCTGGCACTATGCGATGGCGCATCCTGAAGAGATTATTGATCTGATTTACGAACGCTATACCCAGCGTCACTCGCGCCTGCACCTGGCTTATGA
The DNA here is from genome assembly GCA_033720775.1 of Oleiphilaceae bacterium. Lineage (GTDB taxonomy): Bacteria > Pseudomonadota > Gammaproteobacteria > Pseudomonadales > Oleiphilaceae > PZPK01. The sequence goes on from JAWWBW010000181.1 coordinate 4,961, forward strand.
AGCAAAGCAAATGATGGGTTTATTACAGCCCGAACTCGTTGAGCCTGGATACATGAATGCCGGTCGTTGGCGGCATATTGCTGATACCTATGCCGAGCAAAAGTTGTTACCGCCTAACTATGACCTGGGCGATTTTCTCTATGAGCAGGAAAAGGGCATTGATGTGCGTCAGGTACAGCGCTGGGGTGCGACCATGCTCATTATTACCGCCATTGTGGTCACCATCCTGTTTTATGTGTCTACCTTGAATCGTCGCCTGCAACGTAGTCAGCAATGGCTCAAACAACTGGTTGAAAATGCGCCGAGCGCGATGATCGTGCTTAACGAGAATGGTGAGGTGCTCGACTGGAATGATCAGGCAGAACATGTATTTGGCTGGACCATCGATGAAGTAAAGGGGCTGCCCATATTTGATTTTCTGATTCCCAAGTCAGAGTTGGAACATGTAAACAGGGTATTGGAGTCCGTGCAGCGAACCGGAGAAGTCATGCCCTCGCAAAACTGGAATCTAACCAAGTCGGGCCAGCGCATTCTGTGTGACTGGCGCAACGTAAAGCCTCAGGAAAACTATACCATCTGTATGGCGCAAGACATTACCGAGCGCAACAAGATGGAAGCGAAACTCCGCGAAATGGCCCATACAGATGCCCTGACCAAAGTGGCTAACCGCACACTGTTTTTCGAGAAGTTCGAGCAGTCGATACTGCTTGCTAAGCGGCAGGGCGAAAAAATTGCCATGCTGTTTATCGATCTGGATGACTTTAAGCTGGTGAATGACCAGTATGGTCACGAAGTTGGCGATGTTGTTTTATGCGATGTGGTACAGCGTATTCGAATGGCGGTGCGCGAGGCCGATTTACTGGCCCGCATCGGCGGAGACGAATTTGTCCTTATGCTCTACAACTGCCCGGGTGTTGACAAGGCACGCCAGGTTGCCGAAAAAGTGCTCCAGGTGCTCGAGCGACCGGTCAAGGTGGCCGGGGTTGAAGTAATGATCGGGGGGAGCATTGGTATCAGTGTGTACCCCGAGCATGGCGAGCACGTTTCGGGTTTGCTCAAAGCGGCCGATAAGGCTATGTATTCGGTGAAGACCAAGAGCAAAAACGGAATCGGTATCGCCGGTCAATTAGATAGCACAACGCAATCTCCGTAAACACCACCGTCTCAATACTATCGACCAAAATAACTGTCCAGAATGCGTTTGGCCTCGCTGAGTTGCTGAAACTTCTGATCGCAACCTCCTTTGTCCGGATGATGCTGTTGCGCCAATGCGCGATAGCGTTGTTTCACTGCCGGATAATCGGCGTCTGCCGGTAGCCCGAGTGTTTGCAGAGCC
>JAWWBW010000182.1:0-6287 GCA_033720775.1 Oleiphilaceae bacterium
GAGATGATCAATAAAGCGGTCATAGCGACTGCTATCTTCTATCGGCATGTCTTTAATCAGCAGGGCCACGTAATCGCTGCATATGATGGTGCGTACGCCAATACTGATCACATGCTCTTTAGAGCCTTTTGCGGTTTTTAGCACGCGGGCTTCCAATGAATCGGCCTGACACTGAATATAATGATTTTCGGCGCCGAAAATCACCGCGCAGCCTCCAAGCCCAAACGATTCAATTGCTTTGCAAATGTGCGTGCCCACGCCTTGCACGGTTTTGGTTGTCTGGAGAGATTTTACGAAATCTGCTAGCCGCAGGGTTTCTTCTTCAGAACTAACCGCATCGACAGCATCCAGCATGGCGGCTTCAGCCTGTTCGCGGTCCCGGGCGACCTGCCCATGTCGTTCCAGTCGATATTTTATTTTGCTAAACAGGTCCTGAGGCTCAATGGGCTTGATGACAAAATCATCGCCGCCCACCTCGTAAGCGGCCAAGCGTTCATCCACACTGTTGATGGCAGAGACAAAGATGATAGGGGTTGTATTGGTCGATTCGTTCAGGCGTAGCTGTGTGCACAGTTCGTAGCCGTCCATGTCGGGCATGCTGATGTCGAGGAGGAACAGGTCAGGGTGTTCATGTTCCAGAGCGGCAAGGCAGGCCGCGCCGGATTCGGCTTCGCTTACCCTGTAATCATTCTGTAAGAGTTGTTTGATGAAGACGCGGTTGGATTCAACATCGTCAACAATCATGATGTGGGCTTGTGCCATTCGACGCTCCGTAGACATGTACCTGTCGCACTATAAACATAGTCCGACTGCGGTTGATGTCGAGGCACTGAATGTGTCGATTTGCAAAGCGCCCACAGAAGAGAGCGCTTTGCCCTGAATCAGATTAGGCCATTGCCGTTGTTGCCGCTGCCGTTGCGTGATGTTTGGGCTTGTAAATCAAGGCATAAAGGCTGGGCGTGAACCATAGAGAGAGGATGACGCTGAAGCCAACGCCGCCCGCAATAACCACCGCGAGCGGAGGCCAGAACTGGCCACCCACAAACAAAATAAGGGGGATGAAGCCGGCGATCGTGGTGAGTGTGGTGCTCAGAATATGGCGCGTACAACTAAGTGTTTCTGCAACGATGGCCGCATGGTCACCTGCCTTGGCCTGCGGGTTGGCTTGAATTGCGGCTAACACGACAATGGAGCCGTTGATCGCGACGCCGATGAGTCCCGTGACACCCAATAGGGGGTTGAACCCCAGAGCATAGCCAGAAATGTAAAGCGACAGCATGCCCATACCGGCAGAGAGAATCGCGACCAGGCCAATGATACCTGCCAGTTTAAAACTGCGGAAAGCCAGCACCAGACAGGTCACCATGAGCAGGATCAGGACGGGCAGGTGTGCCGCCAGTGAGGCATTCGCCTGTGCACTTTCCTCGGCATCGCCGCCCACTTGCCAGCGGTAGCCCTCTGGCAGACGCCACTGACCGGTTTCCAGAGCAGCTTTCACTTTGTTGCTTAAATCAATGGGGGTCACCCACGATGCAATATAGGCATGAACAATATTGACTCGTTCACCATTGCGGCGGGTGATCGAAGCGCTCTCCGGCGCTAAAGTAAAGTCGCCAAATGCTGAGGCCGGCGCCCAGCCACCGTTGGGCAGGGCGATTGGAAAAGCCTGCAGCTTTTCGATCGATGCGCGCTCGCTGGCATCAAAGGTTACTCGCACCGGCAATTCCACAATATCTTCAAGCACGCTGCCGGCCTCTAACCCTTCGTAAGCGTTGCGTAACTGATTAGCCACTTCACCCAAACGAAGACCCACTTCGCTCAGTGCATTTTCGTCCGCATTGAACCAGATTTTGGGCTGACCAGGTTTGACGCTGGCTTGCGTATGCAGGGTGCCGGGTTGTGCCGCGATGATCGCGCGCAGTGTTTCCCCAAGAATGCGCAAGGTTTCAGTTTCGGGGCCGAATATACGGAACTCGACCGGCGCCTCGACGGGAGGCCCCTGGGCGAACGCCTTGGCAACAATTTGTACTTCGGGGAATTGCTGGTCCAGCTCTTGTTGCAATTCGTCGATCAAGCGCGCGGAATCTTCGGGCCCGTCGGTGGTAATCACCACTTCTGCATAATAAGGCTGATTGCTGTTGTTCATAATCTGATTGTAGTAAAAGGCGGGTATGCTGTCGCCGACACTCCAGACAGTCTGTCGCACTGCAGGCTTATTACGAATGTGTGCATCGATTTGCTGAATCAGGGTGTCGGTTGCGGGTACGCTGCTGTTTTGTGGTGACCACACGCGCAGCTCGAACATATCCCGATCAGCCGAGGGAAAGAACACCTTGGGCAGATTGCCTACTGAGACCAATCCAATCAGGCATAGCGCCACAGCAACGCCGATTGCGCGCCAAGGGTGTTGCAAGCTACTCACAAGAAAGTGTTGAAACCGTTGCGCATGTTGTGAAGATTGAATGCCGCGCTGCCACCAGTGTCGACCCTCGTGATGCCTGAATTTGTTCTCCAGCCAGGCGCAAATAGAGGGAATAATGGTCATGCTGAGAATGAACGAAAAGATCAGCGCCAAAATCACACTCACCGAAATGGAACCAATAAAATCGCCGGCGTTACCTTCGATCAAAAGAATCGGCATGAACGCGAGTATGGTGGTTAAGGTAGAGGCCAGCAGTGGCATGAACAGGTGGCGCAAGGCACCTTCGATGGCTGCTGTGGGGGATAAGCCTTCGTGCATGCGGGTGCGCACTTCATCGGTCATCACGATGGCGTTGTCGATCAACAGACCAATCGCAATGATCATACCGAACATCGACATTTGCTGAATCTGCATATCGAGTAGACGCAGGGTAAACAATACACAAGCAGCGGCGAGGGGCAGTGAGGTGGCGACAATAAGCCCAGCGCGCCAACCCATGAAAATCCACACCACAAGCAGTACCGCAATCATACCTGCCAGCAGGTTTGTTCCCAGCGTTTGTAGACGGTCTTCGGTATAGCGCGCCTGTTCAAAGACGATGTCCAAGCTAATATTGCGGCCTATGTCGGCATCAAGTTTCGCGAGTTCCGCTTTTACGGCATCTGTCCAGGGGCGAATCTGGTTTTGCACTTTGATGCGGGCCGCCACCAAAATGACGCGCTCACCATTCAGCCGGGTAATGCTCTGTTCTGGCTGGTAGTGAGTTTTTTGAATATTGGCGATGTCTCCCAACAGAATATCGGTACTACCGCTGCTGACAGGGATGCGCCCGATGCGTTCGATGGAATCGAATTCGCCTCTCACTTCGATCGCGGTGAGGTGCTGAGCGTCAAGCAACCGGCCGGCAACCTGTTTGCTGTCTGAGCCTCGTAAAACCTGCGCCAGGTTGTTCACGGTCAGGCCTAATTCGGCTAATTCGGCGGCGTCGACCGCCACGCGAATTTCTTCTTCCGGCGCGCCATGCAAGCTGACGTATTCGGTGCCCGGTACCGATTCAATGCGGTCTTTCAGGGTGGCCGCCACGCGATTCAGCAGACTCAATTCGGTATGTTGGTCACCGTGCCAGCGCACTGCGGTGATCAGGGTGTAGGCATAGGCTATGTTGTCTTCTTCGCGCACCTTGGGTGGTTTGGCTTGTGGTGGTAAACGCCGCGCAGCATCTTTAATGCGATCCCGAATGCGTGCGATGATCTGGCGATTATTGGTACGCGTGACTTTGCCATCGAGCTCCACCGACAACACACTCACGTTGGTGCGAGAGGTGGAGTTGATGGTTTTGATTTCACTAATGCTGGCCAACTCTGATTCAAGCACCTCGGTGACCGATGACTCGACCAGACGTGCGGAAGCACCGGGGAATTCCGTAATGACTGAAATAAAGCGCTGGGTAATTCGCGGGTCTTCTATTTTAGGTAACGAAGACCAGGCAGATAGTCCCGCTGCCACGATCACGATCAGGGTCATCATGAGTAGATGCGGGTTACGATAAAACGCAGTACGAATACGCGTCGCGGCAGAAAGAGGGGAACGGGCAGGTACGGGTTTTTGACTCATCACGATCCCTCGCTTAGTGGGCTTGGCTGAGTTGTGAAGCCGGCTCGAGCTGCACATGCTGTCCCTCAACAATGCGATGTGTGGCTTCGCGCACAATGTGAGGGATTTGCGCTTCGGTCAGGCCAGAACCAATGAGTGCCAGATCGCCCCGCACGCGACGAATCTGCACCACGGCTTTTTCTATCACGGCTTGGCCATTGGCGTTTGGCTGCGCCAGGTACACGGACCACAGGCCGCGACCGAATTCGGTGAGCGCAGTGGTCGGCACCCAGATTCCCTGTTCTGATTGCAGCTGTCCCAGCTCAACCTGCACCAGCTCGCCTGGTATCAGATCTCCCGAATCGGGTTTGATATACACCTCCGAAACACGACGATTGGTAATGCTTAGATTGACGCGTGTGATGGGAGCGTCAAAGTGGCCGTCGCGGTGAAAGATACGCACCGGTTGGCCCGTTTGCAGACGCTCTGCCTTGGCCAGAGGAACATTCACTTTGATTTCGGGTTCACCAGTCTGCTCGAGTAGCAAAATGGGCAAACCCACCACCGCTGTGCGTCCTACATCACTGATGCGATCGATAACAACGCCATCAAAGGGGGCGGTAAGTACCGATTTTTGCAGCTCGACATCAATGGTGTTGAGCTGCGCCAGTACCACGCGGTGCTCGGCGACCGCAGCGTCACGTCGCTGGTAGGCTTCATCCAGTGCCTGATCAGAGATGTTGCCACTCTTTTTGAGCCCCAGCGCACGCGCTAGAGAAGATTCCGCCAGACGCAGACTGGCTTTGGCACGAGCCACCTGAGCGCTGAGTTCTGATTTTCGTGCTTCAAGCCGGTCGGTGTCGAGACGCGCCAGGTCCTCGCCCTGCATAAAGGTTTCGCCTTCGCGCTTGAGTATGGCTGTGACTTTGCCGGACAGATCAAACCCTACCTCAACCCTTTGACCTGCTTCTACCCGCCCCACATAGGCTTCGGCGCTGACCGGTGCCACGGCGCTTTGTTCGCCCAAAGTACGCACCAGCAGAGGCGTTTTTTATGGCGCATCGTTGCCGCTGGACAACGCAACACGGCTGGCGCCCAAGGCCACAATCAGCAAAATAAAAAACAGCAGTACGAGTGTTACGGGAGAGTACAGCAAGTGCGGTTGCTTGTTGGTCATAATCTCGTCCGGGTCGAAATGAATCGGGAAGGGGGAGTGCTCATTTTATAAACAAACAAAGCGATTAAAAGGGGCTGTCTTAACTTAATTTGTTCCACTGATGAAACAACGGTAGGGATAACGGGCTTTATATAAACTAATCTGCGCAGAGATTTAAAACGTAACTTGCAATGCGCGATGAAGTACCCAAGTCTTATCATTCAACGCGAACTACGCACTCTTCCATTCAAGGAGCATGTATGTCCGGACAAAACAGGCAATGGTTGCCGCAACATGAACAAAGCCCGCGCAAGCAAATGCGTCGAGTCGGTGTCGAAATCGAATTGGCCGGCCTGGAGCCAGAAGTCATGATGGAGGTGTTGCAACAGCACTTTGGTGGCAAGCCACACGAGCATACTTTGTTTGAGTACAGCTTGCAGGAAACCCGGTTCGGCAAGTTTGTGGTGGAGCTTGATGCGTCCTATTTGAAAGAGCTGGGGCAGAAGCAACAGGCCGAGAAGGGCGATGAGCCTGACGACCTGCTCGATACGCTGCAGCGTGAGGTACTCACGCGCGCTGCCGAAGCGTTTGTTCCCTGGGAGATTGTCACCCCGCCACTGCCCATGTCGCAGTTACAAGACCTGAACGCCGCCATTAAGGATTTGCGCGAGCGTGGCGCACTGGGCACACGCCATGCCTTGCAATATGCCTTTGGTCTGCACCTCAACCCAGAGTTGCCGAGTCATGAGCCCGACATTATTCTCAATTATCTGCGTGCGTACTTTTGTCTGTACGACTGGATCGAAGAAAACGAGCGTATTGATTTAACGCGTCGCATCACTCCCTACATTCGTCATTTTGACAAAGAGTACATCATGCTTTGTCTGGATCCGGATTACACGCCCGATCTCGACACCCTGATTGACGATTATCTCGAGCATAATCCCACCCGTAACCGCAGTCTTGATATGCTGCCTTTGTTTACGTTTTTGGATGAAGACCGAGTGCGTAATGTGGTGGAAGATCCTCGCGTGAAGGCGCGCCCCACCTTTCACTATCGCTTACCCAATTGTGAGATTGACCGCGATGATTGGGATCTGTGGCAAGCCTGGGGAC
>JAWWBW010000183.1:0-6276 GCA_033720775.1 Oleiphilaceae bacterium
TTGTTCTGGCTTCTGTGCTCACCCTCATTGCCCTAATGCTGGGGCTAATGGGGATTGCCTTATTTGCCGCCAAAGTGGGCCGCTTTTTCAAATCCCCACGTTCCGTCAAACGGTTTAATCAAAGTGCCGGTTCTATGATGGTGGCAGCCGGCGCCTATTTGTTTTCGCGGCATTGAGAAGGAGGTTTTTGGTCGGACGTTGGGTGTCTGACGTCTGACGCTAAAAATAAATGCGCTCCCTTTAATTGAATGGTTTGCCTGATGACAGAAGATTTGGAAGATAAGTGCTGGGTGGGACAGTAGGATTAACGTTATATATTTAGGTGTGTCAGTTTTTACAAGTCCTCTCGTTATTATTCATGTAGCGTGAACCTCTTGGGTGCGCTGGCGACTAATGCTTTCGTTATTACACTCAGCTCTAGTAGTAAATTACGCTAACTCAGCCAGGAATTACACCATGGTTTGAGAACGCTAAATTTACAGGACGCGCGCCTCCTTAGGCGTGCTTACCATCAGGGATAGAAAAATAATAATGATGGGGTCCCCACATGAAACTATCAAAACTACTGGTCATTGCTGCATTCGCAACTTTGGCCTCCGCAGCTCATGCAGTTAAAGATACTCTTGATTACGGTCTATATTGGTTTGACGGTAATAACAATTCCGTTAAAGCAGTCAATGCAGATGGTACGGTTAACAGGGTAAAGCGTAAGTTCTACGATCCATCAAAGCCTACCATTGTGCATTTTCATGGTTGGCAACCTGGCTCCGCTACTCGCGGTTCTGGCTATGACCGGGAAGATTTCCGCTTTCAGTGGGGCTCCACCGATGTGGTTACTTCAAGCTCCTGGAAGGAAAAAGGCTGGAATATTGCTTACTTCTACTGGGATCAATTGGCAGATGAGTTGGAAGTTAAAGACGCTGAAGCCAAAATGTGGACCACCAACGGCCCTCGCGGCATGCGTTATCGGTTAAGCGATGGAAGCTACAGCACCAAACACTCCCCAAATAAATCTGTTGGAGAGATTGCATTTGAACAGGTTACCGCAGCGTTAGCAGACAATACTTCAAACTATTTGCGCTTATCGGGTCACTCTCTTGGCAGTCAGTTAGCTACTATGGTCTCCGGAAAAATCAGCGATGCAGTATCTGCAGGTTTACTAGGCGCCGAAGTGATGGTGGATCGATTGGAGCTATTGGACCCCTTCTTTTCCAAATACGGCAAGAGTTACTTGGGTGATGCCAATGGTGACGGCTACTACGATTGGACAGGCGAACACGTTCGCTGGACTGTGCAAAAGCTAATACAACTGCACGATATTCCTATTGCAGGCTACTACTCGAGTAATATTAATGACCTATGGATTGGTGATAGCAATGACAACCTCCGCGCCATGATCACAGAGATGTGGCATCGCTATTGGTACCTGGCTGATGAAATCAACAAGCACAACCATGTGGTGCCAAATTACTTCCGCTCTATGGGTACTGCTCCGCCAGAAGAAGTGACAATTACCTGGTGGGGAGCACGTCAAACAACCGGAAACGTCGCCGCTAGTGCATCAACAGCAGACGATCGCGTAAAAGAAATGATGGGCAATACCTATTACTGGGATCAGGTCGAAGGTCGTTACACCTCAGACCCTGCTGACGATCAGTTTGAAATCAAAAACTATTGATTAGTAGTAGGCCTTAAAAACGGGAAGCCATGACTACATGGCTTCCCGTTTTTCTCGGTGAAAAGGGACGGGTTAAATTAGGATGCGAGTAAATGGGGACGCATTTATTTTGAAATGATTCTTCTAGACAATACGCTATCGAAGTCTGCTTCCCAATCAGTTTCTGTCTTCACGCCAGCCCGCATTTCCCACAAAGCATTTTTTTTCAAATCCCGGCAGTCCGTCAACTGGCGCAATCAAGGCGCTGACCTATCCCTTAGTTACCTGATTGAGAACTTCCGCAGCGGCTCGTTCTCCTGAACGTATGGCGCCATCTACGTAACCGGTCCAGCGGGGTGATGTTTCTGTTCCTGCCCAGTGTAAGGGGCCAATCGGTTCTCGCAGCCATTGGCCATAACGGCTATACGTTCCGGGTGGGGCGTAGGCACCATAGCAGCCGTTAGACCAGGGTTCTTTGATCCAGTCAATGTCCTGGTAGTCGATGGGGTTGGTTGCTTGTTCACCAAAGTACTTGGTGACGGTGTTTAGCACTATTTCTTTGCGTTGTTCTGAGCGCAGACCGCTATGTGCGATCGCATGGGCACCATCAAAAAAACCGGCCAGAATACCGAGTGATTGATCCGGTGGGCTTACATCCATAATTGGATTCGCTGGGGACGTATCGGTCACAATCAGCCCGTTGAGCCCTTGATCGCGCCAAAAAGGTTTGTCGTAGGCGATCCAGAACTTGATGGCAGAGCCCATCACCAAACGCTGATGTAAGGCCTGTTTTTGCGGCGGTAAAGCGGGGTCAAATTCAATGTCTGCAATCAGCGTGGGTGGTAACGCAAAAATAACCTGCTTGGTCTCAAATGTGCGTTCACCGCAATGCAAGCGCACGCTATTCGCTTGCCATTCCACCTTATCGACGGGGTGCTCAAGTAGCACCTGTGTGGCAACCTCCTCGGCCATGTTTGTCGCGATTTGATGCAAGCCGCCGTAAAACAAAAAGTTTTGTGCGCCGCCATCGTCGGCCGAAGTGATGCGGTCAAAGCCGTCGCCGGATTTAAGATAATGTAAGAAGAATAACAGCGAGACTTCATCGGCCTCTGCGCAAAATACGGAATAGCAGACTAGACGGTACACGGCTCTTAATTGTTCACTATGTAAAGTGCGTAGCAACCATTGCTCTAGGGTAGTGCTATCGAGTTCTTTGGCTTTGGGGTGATCCCAGGGTGCATCGCAGTCAATCTGAGCAATCAGTTTGTCTAGCTGTCGGCGAGAATTGAGATAGTCCAGGCCCTGCAGCAGGCCAAACAAACGATCAAAGTTTTCGCGTTTGCCCCGAATGCGCTTGCCCCCCAATTCAAACACGCCATCGCCGTCGAGGAAGTTAGGGTAGGTTTTGATATGGTACTTGTCCGCAAAATGCTGAAGGCGTGCTTGAGAGGGGCTTAGCCACATGCCGCCCAAATCAATATCCAATCCCGCCAACTTGCCCGGTTTGGTGCGCCCACCAACCCGGTCGCGGGCCTCAAGAACGAGAAAGTCATCCACGCCAGAAGATTTGAGCGCAAGTGCGGCGGCAAGCCCGGAAAAACCCGCGCCTATGATGATGCATTCTTTCATCTTGTTTGTTTTTATATGGTGTTAATCGAGCTGCCTAATCACACCAAGATACAGCACCAGAAAAGGGGACGCATTTATTTTTTTCTATCCCAATGTGAACCCGATCTTCTTCTGGTCCATATCCACCTGCGCGACGGTCACCTCGATACGATCGCCAATGGCATACGCTTTATGACGACGCTCGCCAGTCAAACACTGCTTGTTCTGATCATAGTGATAGTAGTCATTATCCATGTCTGTGATATGCAGCAGGCCTTCAATCTTGGTGTCATGTAATTCGATGAACAAACCAAAATGGGTGGCTGTTGTAATGGTGCCGGCGAAGCGGTCGCCAATGGCATCGCGCATGTAATCACAGGTTAACCAGGCTTCCACATCCCAGTTTGCCTTATCGGCACGGCGCGAGAGTTGTGAGCAATGTTCACCCAATATCATCATCTGCTTTTCGCTGTAGGGATAGATTTCTTTAGGGGCGATTGACGGGCTGTTTTGTAAGCGTTTTACAGGTTCTTTCTTGGATACATTGAGCATCTTCAATAGCTTGTGTGCGACACCACCGCGTTTTTGCCTGCGGATCACGGAACGAATCGCTCGATGCACGAGTAGATCAGGATAGCGGCGAATAGGGGAGGTAAAGTGGGCATAACCCGCATAGGCCAGGCCAAAATGCCCAGCGTTCTCATGGCTGTATTCCGCCTGGCTGAGTGAACGAAGCAGCATGGTTTGAATCGCATCGGCATCGGAGCGGTCACCCAGGCTGGAGAGTAAGCGTTCGTAATCCTTGGAGGACGGAGCTTCGCCACCAGATAGGGTTAAGCCTTTTTCGCCAAGATAGGCACGCAATGTTTGTAGTTTTTTCGCTTGCGGCCCTTGGTGGTTGCGGTAAAGGGCAGGTAGCTTCATGGCTTGCAGAAATGACGCTGTGGCGACGTTGGCACACAACATACATTCTTCAATCATTTTATGCGCGTCATTGCGTTCTACCGGAACTATACCAACCACCTTGCGCTGCGGATTAAACTGGAAGGTGCTTTCCTGTGTATCAAAGTCGATGGCGCCGCGCTTTGTGCGTGCTTTTTTTAGTACCCCATAGAGTGCATGCAGGGTCTTGAGGTGAGGGACAATAGCGCCATGTTGTTGTTTCAGGGCGCGGGCGGCGTGGCTTTGGGGCTTCGTAAGCACCGCATTTACCTGGTTGTAGGTCAGTCGCGCATGGGAATGAATCACGGCCTCTGAAAAGCAATAATCGATCATCTGGCCGCGAGCGTTAATGCGCATCTCACACACCAGCACCAACCGGTCTACCTTTGGGTTCAACGAACACAGTCCATTTGACAGGCGTTCGGGCAACATGGGCACCACGCGCCCTGGAAAGTAAACCGAGGTACCCCGTTCGTGAGCTTCCTGGTCGAGAGCGCTGCCGGGCTTCACGTAGTGTGAGACATCGGCAATGGCGACGGATAAGCGCCAGCCACCTTTTGTTTGTGCCTCGCAGTAAACCGCGTCATCGAAGTCTTTCGCGTCTTCGCCATCAATAGTGACAAAGGGCAGATGCCTGAGATCCACCCGTTGCGCTATGTCGGTGTTAGGAATCGTGTCGCCCAGGGCATTGGCTTCTTCTATGGGGGCGGCTGGCCACTTATGAGGGATGCCCATCTCGCGCATCACCACATCGATTTCCAAGCCCGCTTTATCGGCATCGCCAAGTACTTCAATCACTTTGCCATAAGCGTTGTACTGGTGATCGGGATAGTCAGTAAGGGCAACTAAAACGTACTGATCGATTTGTGCGCCGGCCAGTTGCTGGGCATCAATATCGATTTCATGCGCAATTCGTTTGTTTTGTGCGGTAATGAAGTACTGGCCATCGTCGCATTGCAGCTGGCCGACCACTTGAGATGTATTGCGTTCCAGTACCTTGACCACGCAGGCTTGTTCCCGGCCGCGCTTGTCTTTGCCATTGATGCGAACCTGCACGCGGTCGCCATCAAAGAGAGTCAGCATTTGGTGTGTATTCAGCATTAAGTCGTCGCCACCTTCGTCACGCGCGACAAAGCCAAAGCCGTCGGCATGGCCAATGACTCGGCCTGCAACCAGTTCGTCTTCCTGAACTTTGCGATATCCGTGTTTGCGGTCAAAGCTAAGTTGTCCGTCGCGCTCCATGGCTCGGAGTCGGCGTCTCAAGGCTTCGAGCTCGCCTGGGTCGGATAAAGACATCTTCTTGGCAAGGTGCTGGCGCGAAAGAGATTGGTTCGGGTTGCTCAGCAAGCTGAGAATAAAGTTACGATTGGGAATGGGGTGACTGTATTTTTGTTTGTCTGTGGCGTTTATCGCCGGTGTTGCTGCTGCAATCATTTATTTTCTCTATAGAAAGGCGTCAATAGCATTGCTGAGTGTGGGTAATAACGAAGTGCTTCGATAAGCAGTGCGAATGGGAGCAAGGCAGTTGACGGAGTATTGTTTTCCCCAGAGGGGTCAGTGCGAACGGGGTGATGCTCAGGCAATGCGTGTTTACGACTAGCTGAGTTTGAAAGAGTGGCTTGCAAATCGGTGAGGATTGAGCGGCTTGCCCAATCCGCATCATTCAATGGTTGCTACCTTCAGATGGCAACGATGTTGTCAGCTTGAGGACCCTTAGGGCCTTGCGAAATGCTAAATTCAACCTGCTGACCTTCGATCAGTGTTTTAAAGCCTGAACTGGCGATAGCACTAAAGTGAGCGAACACGTCAGGACCAGCTTGTTGTGCGATGAAGCCAAAACCTTTTGCTTCGTTGAACCATTTAACGGTACCAGTAGTGGTAGTAGACATAGATAAATATCCTGTAGATAACAATAAAAGAGCCTTTAGTCGGCAAGCATGTAGGGAAAAGACGAAAGATTAAAAACTACAGGACGAAGAACAGCGAGATTACGACGAAATGGAGAGTATAAAGCAGAGGTGGTTTCCAAACTGGAGGCGACGTTACCTGCTTTGAATGTGCAAGTCAAA
>JAWWBW010000184.1:0-6256 GCA_033720775.1 Oleiphilaceae bacterium
ATTGGAAACGTTGCTGGAGCGGGCCAATTACGAGCGGGTAGGCCCAGAAGCCCTGGCTGCAGCGATGGAGTCGGCGTCGCTTTTCCATATTCGATTGGCGGTCGATATGGAGGATTACGCGGAAGTACTGCTGTATACCCGCGGTGCCAGCGCACGTAGCGAGGTCCTGACCGGGCCATTGGGCTTGTGGAAAAAAACCGTTAGCTTTGTCAATTATGATCGCGTCGTGCTGTATCTGCGTTTTAAAGATGATATTGAGGATAACAAGGGCATGGCGTCTTACCGCCCGGGGGCAGTGATGCTAAAGCTCTTTCAAAACGTACCCGACGCCGACCTGGAAATGCTATTCCCAAATACACGGGTGGGTATGCGCCTGCGGGACAAGCTGATGATCGGCATACCAGCACTGATTAGTGGCGGAATTGTTCTGACCACCAAGTTGGGGGCAACGCTCGTGCTACTGGGGTCGCTGATTGGCTTCTGGCTGGGTATGAGCAGCGAGTCAGTTACGCTCGACCGCAATGCGGTGCTGGCGCTCCTGGCGGGAGCGGGGACGTTGGGCGCCTATTTCTGGAAGCAGTTCTCGAGTTTCAAAAACCGCAAGCTGCGGTTTACTGAGGCCCTTACACGGAATTTGTACTTTAAACTGTTAGATAACAATAGCGGGGTGCTATTGCGTATACTGGACGATGCCGAGGAATCTGAAATCAAGGAGAGTGTGCTCGCCCTGTATTTTATGATGGCGTCGCCGGGCCCGATAACGGCGGCTGCACTGGATCAGGACATTGAACGGTGGTTCGATCAACGTTGGGGCTACCAAATGGACTTTGAAATTGCCGATGCTCTCGACAAGCTGGAATACCTTGGATTGGCGAAATGCCAAAACGGGATCTGGCAGGTATTGCCCGTTTCGGCCTGACGCCAACACGCGCTATAAACCTGTGAGTTTGCCCACTGGAGACTTATGGCTGAAATAGACTTTTCCGTACTGGACGCGAGTGAACTGTTTTCCTACGAGGGGCTGGTGTCGATGGTTGGAGAGGGCGGATATATGAAAGTCTGCGAGGCCTTCTACGCCGATATCAGTCAGTTATACGCGGAAAAATATGCAAGCGCCGACAACGATTCGGTGGAATCCAATCGTCGCTTTGCCCACCGAATAAAGGGCTCGGCAGGCAATATCGGGGCAAAAAAACTGTCCCTGTTGGCGGCGGACGTAGAGCAACGCCTGTCCAATGGGGAAGCTCACTCGATTCGTGATCTGCTCACTGAGTTAAAAAAAGTCCTCGATACGTTGGCGGTATTCAGGTCCGAGAATGGTCGCTACTCTCAAGCTGGCGATTGAGCAATTCACGCATTTTAGAGCGGTCTGGCAGGCGGATATTCAGGTGCGCATTGACCCTCATCAGCACCCGGTAAGGGCTGACTGGTTTGACGATATAGTCTATTGCGCCGGCTTCAAAGGCTTGCGCTTCAAACATGATGTCGCTGTATCCCGTCAGGAAAATAATGGGAACGTCGGTGAGTGTGGGGTCTGCCTTGAGCCGGCGACACACTTCGATGCCGGAGATGTCGGGCAAGTCCAGGTCAACCAATACCAGATCCGGATTACAGCTGCTGGCTTTTTCAAGGGCTTCTTCGCCATTTTTTGCGATGATCAGCTCGGAGTATGCCTCAAGAATCAATTTCAACAAGGCAATTGAAGACAAATCGTCTTCAACGGCCAGTATTTTCGGTAGCGATTTTTCCATGCTGGCGACCTTAACATGAGCAATGGGTGTGGCTGGAGTGTATCATTTTGTCTCTATCTCACGGGAGAATAAACCCCGTGGTGGCGCGCTTCAGGTGGCGGCCCCGTTACGGCTATTTTCCAGAACTTGCTCCAGCGGAAGCGGCTCGGAATACAAAAAGCCCTGGCCCAAAATACAGCCTGCTTTCACTAACATTCTCGCCTGATTTTCGTTCTCCACGCCTTCACCAATCACGCTGATACCCAAAGCATCGGCTAAAACGATAATGCCTGAAAGCAAGTCTGCTTTCGGGTTCCCCAGCTGTTCAATGCCATCGAGGAATCGGCGGTCAAGCTTTATGTTGGCGTAAGGGTATTTTTGCAGCGTATAAAGGGAGGTTGTTCCTGCGCCAAAGTCATCCAATACAATCTTAAAGCCAAGCTCGATAAGTCGATTCAGGTGTCGCGCAACAACCTCGCTCTCTTCACAGACGGTTGCCTCAGAGACTTCAATATTGACTTTCGTTGGCAGGCTCCGGTTCAGGGTGCAGAGGAACTCTATATGGTCGAGGACTTCTTCTGAATGCAGTTGTGATCCGGAAAGATTGATCGACACTGGCACGTCTATGCCGTAGCTCTCCATCACGTCAATGCCCTGGTACACGTCTGAGAACATCGCCGTGCCCATTTTGGCCATTAGTGGCCCACTCTCTATTGACGATAAAAAATAACTGGGGCTGAACACCTTGTCGTCCACAACAAGGCGCACCAGGGATTCGTAACCGACGATTTCGCCGGTTCTCATGTCGTGAACCGACTGGTAATAGGGCTGCAGCTTTTTGTTCTTGATGCCGATATCGACTTCATTTTTGACCTTGCGGTTCGCGAGGACACTGTTGTCGGGGTTTGGGTTGTAAAACTCTGCACGATTCTTGCCGGCAGACTTTGCTTGATACATGGCGGAGTCGGCGGCCTGCACGAGGCCGTCGCTTGTCAGGGCATCTTCAGGGTACTGGGCGATGCCCACAGACGCGCCGCAGGTGTGTTTCACCGCGCGGATGGTAAAGGGCTTGGCTAGCCCCCCACAGATTTTGTCGGCAATGACCTTGACGCCGTCCCGTTCCGCATCCCCGGTAATCAAGACCACAAACTCGTCGCCGCCTAGTCGGGCGAGGAAGTCACTCTCACGCAAGCAGTTCTTGATGCGTTGAGTGGCTTTGATCAGCAGTTCATCGCCGTAGTCGTGGCCGTAGCGGTCATTAATTTGTTTGAAATTGTCGAGGTCGATAAACAGAAGATACAAGGGTTCGCCGCTACGCTGTGAGTCGCTAAACATTCGCGCATAGTTGGCGTTAAAGCCGGCCCTGTTGCAAATGCCGGTGAGTGTATCGACCTGGGCAGAGCGAACCAGTTCGCTTTCGATGCGCACCTGATCTGAAATATTTTCCAGCATATATACGCAAAGGGACTCGCCGCTGCGCTCATCGTCCACGATGGATACAGTCACATTGCACTCTATCTGACGTCGATCTTTATCGACAATAGATACGCGCCCCTTCCAGAAATTTTTCTCTTCCAGGCTTTTAACGATTTCATCTTCGTAGCTGTCGCGGGCGTTTTTTGCGTATAGACGGCGGTCGCTCAGGCCGACGATTTCAGTTTCTCTAATACCGAACAGCTCGGTGAAGCCGTTGTTCGCGGCGACAACTTTTTTGTCTTTGTCGGTGATATATATCGCGTGCCGGGAGTTCTCGTAGATAGTTCGATAAAGATTGCCCTGACCGAGGATGCCTTGCTGGCTGCTGGCATAGGGCATACAGAAATGGTAGGTAATGCCATCGACCAGCTCGATGCGCTCCATATAGACGTGCACCGGCTGTACTGACTCACGCGCTCTAAGGGCAAGGTCGAAAGGACGGCGCTCACCAACAACCATGCCTAATTCGTCAACCCAGTCAAAAAATTGCTTGGCGCCCTTAACAATATACTGCCCTAAATGATTGCGGCGGCCATTCTTATTGGTCAGATCAACAGTGCTGCCCAACATTTCCCGAGCACAATAATTGGCACGCAGAATTCCAAGACGCTCATCTGTAATCAAACAGGGTACGGGGCTGTGTTCAAACGCCAGATAAAAGACCCCTGGAGTAAATTCGTTCGGTTGCCTTTCAATTACGTCTGAAGTTGTTAATTCTGTGCTATCTGCCGCCATTTATGTCGCAGTGTCCTCCTGCTTGCCCCGGAACACGGTCACTTGCCCACGTATTTGGTGTTGCATTGCGCCCATTGTATTGTACGCGGGAGCCCAATAAGGGGATTCGGGGCGGCCAATATGAGTTTCCCGCCCAGGTTATTTCTTGGACGCAAAAAAAGTCACCAACATTTTTTCTGGCAAACCGCTATCCTGATTAATCTCGTAAATGGTGTGATTTGAGTATACATGTAGATACTCGTCGGTGTCTTTGCACTTGAATTTGTGCGCTGTGGGATAGGTTTTGCCGATATCTCCTTTGGCGACACTGGCAAAGTGCTCGCGCATCTTGTCGCGATCCTCGGGGTGGAAAAAGGTAAAGAAATCATCGCCATTCACCAGTTGCACATCCTTTAAAGTATACCCGAGCAGCTCGGTAAAGGGCGGGTTGGTATATTCCACCGACTGGGTATTGAAGTTGTAGATATATGCACCATTCAAGCTACTATTAAGGATGTAGTTGATTTTGACCCTGTGAGCGTTTTCGTTGCTTTCGAAGCTCTTCTTCTCGGTGATATCCGTCATGCTACCCATAACTTTTACCGCCTGCTTAAGGTCGTTGAAAGACACTACCGCTTCAATGGCAATGTACTTCACTTCCTTGTTGTGGCCTTCATATTTGAACACAAAGGGCTGCTTCGCCGAGCCAGTCAGCAGATTGCGCAGGTGGTCTTCAAGCCGGTTGCGGTCGTCGGGGTGAGCGATACCGATAAACGCCTCGAAAGAGGGGTAAAAGATCTTTCGGTCAAAGCCAAATAGCTGGTAACAGCCATTGCTCCAGGTCATTTTCCGCGAAGGAATATCCCACAGCCATGAGCCCGTGCGACCAATGCGCTCGGCTTCCTCAAGCAGGCTGTTGGTCTGTTCCAGCTCAGAGCGCAGGCGCAGCAATTCGTTGCGCTGCTGATCTTTCTCTTCGTATGCCATGCGCAGTTCAGCGTAGGCCGTTTGCAGCTCTTCGTTGGTGGACTGCAGTTCCTCGTTGGTGGTCTCCAATTCCTCGTTCGAACTTTGCAGTTCCTCATTCGAGCTTTGCAGTTCCTCGTTCATGGACTGCATTTCTTCATTGGAGGTTTCGAGTTCTTCGATAACATCCTGAAGCTGCTCCTTGGTTTTGTTGAGGAGCCGCTGCTGCTCCAGTGCAATCATTTTGCCACTGCCATCGTCAGCGGAGTCCGCGCGGATCGGTAGGTTATTGTCTTTTTCGATATGGCAGAAAATCAGCACCAACGCACCCAAGGGGGCTTCGCGGACAATGTTGACAAGGGTGAGCTTCACCCAATGGGTTTCGCCGCCCACCGTTACACTCTGGTAGCCGGTGCTGACCATCTCCTCGCCGCGATCGATGCAGTGCAGGGCAGAGCGCAAATCTACTGTCAGCAGCGGGTTCAGGTTTTTGTAAATATTGTTGGTGGGTAGCCCCTCGGGGCGCACCAGCAGCGGGTTCGAGCCCTGGGTGTAAATAATGTCCAGGTTTTCATTAATCAAAATCGCATTGGGGAATACAAACTCCTTGATGCGTTGTGTGACCAGTTCGGACAGCTTTTCATCCAGGTTCAGGTTCAGGCGCTTGGAGTGGGATATCGGCGTCGCTGACGGCGTCGCGACATAATCCACGATAGTTCTGCGCTTCAGGCTGCGCTCTGGCGGAAGTTTTTTGCCGATGTAGACGGATTCGTAGATCTTTCCGGACTTCGATAGCTGCCGGTACTGCTCTTGAAAAACGCCAATGGACTCCGACTGACCAAGCATCAGCAAGCCCTTGGGGTTCAGCGCGTAATGGAATATCGGCAATACCTGACGCTGAAGTTCCAAAGTGAAGTAAATCATGAGGTTACGGCAGGTTATTAAATCCAGTCTGAGGAATGGCGGGTCGCTGTTAACGTCGTGAATAGAGAAAATCACCATGGCCTTGATGGGCTTGATGACCTCGTATTCGTCACCACTCACTACGAAGAACTTTTTGCGCACGGCTTTGGGCAGGTTTTGCAGTGCTGCTTCAGGGTAGACCGCATTGCGTGCGTAGTTAATCGCCCGACTATCGATGTCAGTGGCAAAGATCTGGATTTTGTAGTCGTTGATCCTGGAGCCGAGAATGTCACTGATGACCATCGCGACGGAGTAGGGTTCTTCGCCGGTCGAACACCCGGTACACCATACCCGTATAATCTTGTCTTCCTTGCGCTCAATGTATTGCGCGAGCTCATTCTTGAGAATATCGAAGGCTCGCGCGTCCCGGAAGAATGAGGTCACACCAATCAGCATGTCGTTGAACA
>JAWWBW010000185.1:0-6246 GCA_033720775.1 Oleiphilaceae bacterium
CAGCTCGGCCAGCCCCAGTACAGTGCGATAGTACTTCTGCATCATGTGTTCGACGCCAAGTTTGCCGTCGCAGTCTTCGTAGCCCAGTATCTTGGCCAGTTTACGCTGGTGATCAAACAGCAGGCGATTTTCATTACGGTCAGCGATCATTTGCAAGCCGTAGCGCATGGTCCACAAAAACGTCTCGCCGTCGAGCAACATGGCAAACTCTTCGTCGGTGAGAAAGTCGTAGCGTGCGCGGGGGTCAATTGCATCCGGGCCAAAGTGGCGCTTGGTAATCCATGCAATGGTTTGAATGTCACGTAGGGTGCCGGGTGAAGACTTTAGATTGGGTTCGAGGTTGTATTCCGTGCCGCTGTATTTTTCGTGGCGTTCGTCCTGCTCCTGACGTTTCGCCAGAAAGTACTCTTTGGAGGTGTAGACCTCATCAGAATAAACCCGCTGCGTGAGACGGTCACGCAAGCGTTCCGGGCCGGCAATCGTGCGTGTTTCTAGCAGGTTGGTGCCAATGGTGACATCTTCACGAGCCGATTCGATACATTCTTCGAGCGTGCGCACGCTGTGGCCGATATCGAGTTTTAAATCCCAGAGCAGGGTAATAAAGCTTGAGAGTTTTTCGCCCAGCTTTTCGTCGATGTCGTCTTCGGCCAGCAATAACAGGTCGATGTCTGAATGGGGGTGCAGTTCGCCGCGGCCATAGCCGCCGACCGCCAATAGCGAGCAGTTGTCGGGCACTTCATAATGTTGCCACAACGCACCCAGCAGCTGATCCATGATGTGCGACTTGAGTCCGACCAGGTCGCGCACATCAATGCCCTCAATATACATGCTGTCGAGGGCCTGTTTCGCCTTGTTCAAAAAGTCACGACAGTGCGCTGCCGGGTGCTTGAGTTGCGCAAACTCACCGGTCAGCTGCTCCGGTGCCAGGCCAGAACGCGTCAAAAAGTCACGTTCGGATTGAGGATCGAACAAGGCGTTGGTCATAGTGTTCACGCGAACAGTTCGCGCTCTTCCTCGCGTATAGTCAGGATTTCAAAGCCATCGGCCGTCACCAGAATAGTGTGCTCCCACTGGGCCGACAGCTTGTGATCTTTCGTGACCACGGTCCAGCCGTCAGGTAATAGTTTGCAGTGGCGTTTGCCCTGATTAATCATCGGTTCGATGGTGAAGGTCATGCCTTCTTTAAGTTCGAGGCCCGTGCCGGGTTTGCCGTAATGCATGACCTGTGGTTCTTCGTGAAATACTTTACCAATGCCGTGCCCACAGTATTCGCGTACCACCGAGTAGTAATTGCTTTCAGCATGTTTCTGAATAACGTGGCCGATGTCGCCCAATCGTGCGCCGGGCTTCACCAGGCGAATGCCTTTATACATGCATTCCTGCGTAATATTAACCAGGCGCTCGGCCGCAATGCTGGGTTTGCCCACATAAAACATTTTGCTGGTATCGCCGTGATAGCCATCCTTTATTACCGTCACATCAATGTTGATGATGTCGCCGTTCTTCAATACTTTCTTTTCGCTTGGGATGCCGTGGCAGATCACATGATTCACCGAGGTGCAGATCGACTTGGGAAAACCCTTGTAGTTGAGCGGGGCAGGGATGGCATCGAGCTTGTTGACTATATAGTCGTGGCAGATGGTGTTTAGGTGATCGGTGGAGATGCCTGCTTCGACATGGTCGCCAATCATTTCGAGCACTTCGGCGGCCATGCGGCCGGCAACGCGCATTTTTTCAATTTCGTCAGCAGTTTTAATTGATACTTTCATGTTGGTCGAAAAGATCCGAAGTGTCTGATGGAGGGTCGCGAACAAAGCGCGACATTTTAACCTGATACGGGAGCGATTCAAAAGGGGACCACGTGCCTCAGTGTTCAGAGGGAATTAAAGTGTCAGATGTGGCTAAAAACTTTCTATTCGGCGGGTGTTGTGGTATAAAGCGCTCGCTAATTTTCGGGGTGGTCAATGATTGCTTCGGAGTTTTAAAAATCCGCACACGTTTCGACACATCATTCTGGGTGCTGGTTCTCTTTCGAGAAGCTGGTTGAGTGGTGGGAGGCGTGGAGGTTTAACCCAATACAGAGAGTATTATTATGGCTGCAGTTTCTATGCG
This sequence comes from Oleiphilaceae bacterium, assembly GCA_033720775.1. Classification (GTDB taxonomy): domain Bacteria; phylum Pseudomonadota; class Gammaproteobacteria; order Pseudomonadales; family Oleiphilaceae; genus PZPK01. Next base: position 2,113 of record JAWWBW010000185.1, read on the forward strand.
AGACCTGCTGAAAGCAGGCGTACACTTCGGGCACCAGACACGTTACTGGAACCCAAAAATGGGCAAATATATCTTCGGTGCCCGCAACAAGATTCATATCATCAACCTGGAGCAAACCGTCCCTGCATTGAATGATGCGCTGGGCATGGTGAAAAAGCTGGCCGAGAACAAGAACAAGGTTCTGTTCGTAGGCACTAAGCGCGCTGCCAGTAAGATCATCAAAGAAGAGGCAGAGCGTTGTGGCATGCCTTACGTCAACCATCGTTGGTTGGGCGGCATGTTGACTAACTACAAGACTATCCGTCAGAGCATTCGTCGCTACCGTGAAATCGAAGCCCAAATGAACGATGGCACCTTCGAGAAGCTGACCAAAAAAGAAACCCTGATGCGTAAGCGTGAAATGGACAAGCTTGAGCGCAGCATTGGTGGTATTAAAGACATGGGTGGTCTGCCTGATGCCTTGTTTGTTATCGATGTAGATCACGAGCGCATTGCTGTGAAAGAAGCGAACAAGCTGGGTATTCCTGTGATCGGTATCGTTGATACTAACAGCGACCCTGACGGCATCGACTACGTTATCCCGGGTAACGACGACGCCATCCGCGCTATCCAGATTTACGCCAAAGCCTTTGCTGATGCAGTGGTTGAAGGTTCAGTTGCTGGTGGTGGTGAGTACGTTGAAGTAGCTGAAGAAGCTGCTGCTCCTGCTGCTGCGGAAGGCGAGCAAGCCGCAGAATAAGTTGCGGGAGCAAAACGCTCCCCAGTGCGCCCTGTATCTGTTGTGTGGATGGTTGCAGGGCGTCGCACAGATACTTCATAAAAAGGGGCTGTCCCCTTTTTTTTATAGATTACTGCCCGTAGGGGCAAAACACGCGAGGAATTAACATGGCTGCAATTAGTGCCTCAATGGTAAAAGAGCTGCGCGAGCGTACCGGCTTGGGCATGTTGGAGTGTAAAAAAGCGCTGGCAGAAGCTGGTGGCGATATCGAAGTGGCAATTGAAGAGCTGCGTAAAAAGAGTGGCATGAAGGCGGCGAAAAAAGCAGGTCGTACTGCCGCTGACGGCGTGGTGGCGACTAAGGTATCTGAAGATGGCAAGTTTGGTCTGTTGCTTGAAGTAAACAGTGAGACAGACTTTGTTGCGCGTGATGAGGGCTTCCTGGGTTTTGTTAATCAGGTAGTCGATAAGGCTTTCGATACCAAGCAGACTGATGTCGCTGCCTTGATGGAAGGTGATCTGGAAGATGCGCGTAGCGCTCTGGTACAGAAGATTGGCGAAAATATTTCTGTACGTCGCGTTGTGCACGTTGAGGCGCCAGTGGTGGGTCAATATGTTCACGGCAACAACCGTATTGGTGTGTTGATTGGTCTGAGCGGTGGTGACGAAGAGTTGGCGCGCGATATTGCCATGCACGTAGCGGCAGTTAATCCGCAGTACATCAAGCGTGAAGACGTGCCTGAAGAAGTGGTTGCCAAAGAAAAAGAAATCTTCACCGCTCAGGCGCAGGAGAGTGGTAAGCCTGCCGAGATTATTGAGAAGATGATCGGTGGACGTATCAACAAGTTCCTGGCTGAGATCAGTCTGGTAGATCAGCCTTTTGTTAAAGATCCTGATGTGAAAGTAGGTGCTTTGGCTAAAAAGGCTGGTGCCGAAATCGTTGCGATGATTCGCTTTGAAGTAGGCGAAGGGATCGAGAAAGAGAGCGTGGATTTTGCTGCTGAGGTAGCTGCACAGCTCAAAGGCTAAGGTTTGGCGGTCGGGTGGTTTTATCGTGGATAAACTGCCCGGTTAGCTGCTACAATCTGCGCGCGAGTGCCGTACCCATTGTCGACCAAGGTCGGTGAATTGGTGCGGCATTTTTGTAGCGAGGGCCGCAACGCGCTTTGCTGGCGCGGTGACTTCGTTGGCAATGCCAGCGACTCCAAATGTTCACGATGTGGTGCCCTCTTATTATGGTTTTAGCCGTTTGGCTTTGGCCAATGCCCCGGGCGACGAAAGCCGACTTGTTAACTACAAGAGACAAAACATGCCAGTGAATCTCCAACCAAAGTACAAGCGCGTATTACTTAAACTCAGTGGTGAAGCCCTGATGGGCGATGAAGACTTCGGCATCGATCCAAAAGTGCTGGATCGCATGGCGCTCGAAGTGGGTCAATTAATTGGTATCGGCGTGCAAGTGGGCATGGTTATCGGTGGCGGTAATTTGTTTCGCGGCGCGGCGTTGAGTGCCGCCGGAATGGATCGCGTGACGGGTGACCATATGGGGATGCTGGCCACAGTGATGAATGCCTTGGCCATGCGAGATGCGCTGGAACGATCCAATATTTCGACGCGGGTGATGTCGGCCATCCCCATGTCTGGAGTGGTGGAGCATTACGATCGTCGTCGCGCCATACGCGACCTGAAAGACGGCGATGTGGTGATTTTCAGTGCCGGTACCGGCAATCCTTTCTTTACCACTGATTCCGCAGCCTGCTTGCGCGGGATTGAGGTGGATGCAGATGTCGTGCTTAAAGCGACCAAGGTGGACGGCGTCTATAATGCCGACCCCATGAAAGATAGTTCTGCCGTGAAGTATGACCGGCTTACCTATGATGAAGTGCTCGACAAAAAGCTTGGCGTGATGGATTTGACCGCCATCTGCCTGTGTCGTGATCACAATATGCCTGTGCGGGTGTTCAATATGAACAAGCCCGGCGCGCTGAAGAATATTATGGTCGGTGAGCCAGAAGGTACACTCATCGAAAGCGGTGAAGTGTAGGCGGCTGCCGCGCCACAGCAATCAGTCAGAAAGTACGATAAAAGACAGAGGAAATCGCAGTGATTGAAGATATTAAAAAAGATGCCGAAACGCGCATGAAGAAGAGCCTCGAGGCCCTGGCCACGGCTTTCACGAAGATTCGAACTGGCCGGGCGCACCCCAGCATTCTCGACGGTGTAATGGTGTCTTACTACGGCGTGGACACGCCCCTGAAGCAGGTGGCCAATATCAGTGTTGAAGACGGTCGTACGCTGGCGATATCGGCTTGGGAAAAGCCCATGGTGCCGGCAATCGAAAAAGCCATTATGGCGGCTGATCTGGGTTTGAATCCTTCTACGTCAGGTGATCTGGTTCGCGTGCCAATGCCGGCCCTCACTGAAGAAACCCGTAAGCAAATGGTCAAGCTGGCCAAGGGAGATGCTGAGAACGCCCGTGTTTCGGTGCGTAATGCGCGCCGCGACGCCAACTCAGATCTGAAAGAGTTGCTGAAAGAAAAAGAAATTACCGAGGACGATGAAAAGCGTGGTCTGGATGCGATCCAGAAACTGACTGACTCCTACATCGCGCAGGTAGATAAGCTGCTTGCCGAAAAAGAAGCGGACCTGATGGAAGTCTAGGTCGCTTGCTTCACGTTGATTGCTTCAATTATCGGGGAAGGTTAGGCTTCCCCTCATCCATTTTTCGTGCAAAGCCAATCTGAATGAACGCAGAAATTCCGCTTCGGGCCAGTGACAAGCCCCGACACGTAGCAATTATCATGGACGGTAATAACCGTTGGGCAAAGCAGCGCAGCCAGTTGGGTGTCTCCGGACATAAAGCGGGTGTGGAATCGGTGAGGGCGGTCGTCCAAACCTGCGCCGAAGAGGGGGTCGAAGTGCTCACTCTGTTTGCCTTTAGCAGCGAGAACTGGCGCCGTCCTGAAGACGAAGTGGGTGCTCTGATGCGCCTGTTCCTCATGGCTTTGCAACGCGAAGTCAAAAAACTCCATAAGAACAACATTCGGCTGCGAATCATTGGTGATCGCAGCAAATTCAGTCAGACCCTGCAAGAGCACATGGCAAAAGCCGAGGCGCTGACCGAAAACAATACCGCCATGACGCTGGTGATTGCTGCCAACTATGGTGGCCACTGGGATATCACCCAGGCCGCGCAAAAGTTGGCTCAACGAGTTGAGTCGGGTGAGCTGGCTGCCGCAGATATCAATGAAGGCATGCTGCAGGCAGAGCTCTGTCTGGGAGAATACCCCATGCCTGACCTGATGATTCGTACCGCCGGTGAACAGCGCATCAGTAACTTCATGCTGTGGCAGTTGGCGTATACCGAATTCTATTTTTCTGATTTGTACTGGCCCGATTTTAAGCACGAACACATGC
>JAWWBW010000186.1:0-6109 GCA_033720775.1 Oleiphilaceae bacterium
ATCAAACCCTCACGACGTAAGGGTGCCAGCAGTTCCGACACACCCAGCCAGTCGATATCCAGCACATCCACCTTGGCATACTCGGCAAAGGGGAGCAGCCCTTTTGGCGGATTGCGCAAATCCACATCATCCAGCGAAAAGCGATACCCCTGCTTGCGCCACTGTTCGACACTTGCGATCAGCTCCGCATCGCCACACTGATAATTATTCAATTCAATGATGACCCGATCGGGGGAAACTGGCAGACCATCATGAGACTTTACATAACTCGCCTCTACATTGATAAACACCGGGCAAGTCGTTTGGTCAGCCTGATGGGAAACACTCGCACAGTAATTGACTAAGACCTGACTGGTAGCGATATCCCCGCCAAGGTCAACCGCCCTGAGGTTTAATGGGCTGCGAAATAATAGCTCGTAAGCATAGGGGTGCTTGTCGGCGCGGTAAATCGCCTGCTTGGCCAAGAGAACATATTCTGGTACGGACACGATAGTTGCTACTTGTCTTTGATTACTGGCTGGGGTGGAGTTCGATTCTAACCTCACTTAGATAATGATGTGAACCTGAAAATTTATCCACACAATCTTAAATTAATCGTCGCCAGCCACTTGGTAAAAAGTGTTGCGCTAGGCATAATTAGCAAGAGGACAAATGTGAGCTATGCTTCGATGAGGTGTGTCTCTCTTCGTTCACCAACCTAGGATCACGTTGGTATACGCTTTGTGGTAGCGTCTCTTTAATGGATATTCAAAATATATTTCAATTGCTTCGGCACTTAACGAGCCAAACACACCTCAAGGATTTGGTGAGTGCCATGGCAGATTTACTCGTGGCCAATTTTTCGGGCGCACAGCTCATGGTTTACGAGGTGCATGCTGCTCGCATTGATCACAGCAAATCCCCCTGCCTCATCTGCTCCGATTGTCTCAGCATTGAAGAACCCATATACCTCAACGACGATCAAGAGCTTGAAGAAGCCTACAACACCAAGTCGATTCAAAAGCAATCGGTCAATGCGCACGAAACATCCATCGTCATCCCTGTTGTACTCTACGATCAAACCATTTCACACCTGATTCGGGTAACCCACCCATACCCTTCCGGCACAGCCGCAGAAGTGCTCGAAGGTCTGATGAGTATCTGTGGCGACATCTTCCGCAGCCTGCACGAAAAAGGCTACGACCCCCTCACCCGGATACTCAATCGACAGGCATTTGATCAGGTTGCCAGCAGCCTCGCCTACTCACAACCACGCAATAACGTGGACACTAATGGCGCACAGAAGAAGTCCTTCAAATCCATCGCCATTATGGATATTGATCACTTCAAACAGATTAACGACCACTATGGCCATGCGATTGGCGACGAAACATTGGTTTTATTCAGCCAGACCGTCCGCTCTGTACTCAGACAGGAAGACCTGTTCTTTCGTTATGGCGGTGAAGAATTTGTCGTGCTGGTAAAAGACGTTGACTTCGATCAGGCACAAACTGTACTAGAACGCTGCCGTGAGGCCATCGCCGGCAGACGTTTCCCACAGGTTGGGCAGGTCACTGTCAGCATTGGCTTTACCGATCTGGAACCTCAATCTCATCCAGTCGAGAGCCTGACCAAGGCCGATAAGGCGCTCTACTTTGCCAAGCAGAATGGGCGCAATCAGGTGGCGTCCTACGAACAACTGGTCGAAGCCAATTTGCTTGAACCGGTTGAACCCATCCAGTCCCACGCCGATTTCTGGGACGACGAATAACCCCAATTAGAGTATTTTCCGTGCAACACCAGAGTGTCATTTTGCGCCCTCATTCCCTGATTAATACCCGCGGCAAACCCCATTTTGGTCGCTTTGCGCAGCCGGTTAACGACATCAATGTACACAATGCCGACTATCGCACCCCCATGAATAAAAAGGCGAGCGCGCTGCGCAAACACTTTGCCTATAAGCGGTTTCAATACTTTGGCGGTATCTCTGACGAATTGATTTTTGGCTGCGCATTGGCCGATCTACGCTACCTTGGCGTTGCGTTTGTTTACGTCTACCGCTTGGCGGATGGCGCCATGCGCACCTGGCAAATCAAAACACCGCTGGCCATGGGGCTTGACCTGACCAATCGACCCGACAACGGCGTGAGCGTGTTGGAACGCGGCAAAAAACGCATCCGCATGGCCTACACCCTGAATGCGGCCGAAGAGCGGCGCAAACAACTCGAAGTCGACTTTGGCAAAGACTTAACAATTCAGGCCAGCATGCAAGAGAACAGTCACTTTGAAAGCATGGCGCTCTGCACACCCTGCTCCAGCAATGGCTGGGTGTATGCACAGAAGACCGCAGCCCTGCCCGTCAAAGGCGAAGTACGTTGCGAACTGGGTCGCTTTGAACTCGATAAGATCAACTGTTATGGGCACCATGATTTTTCTGCCGGTTTTATGCGCCGCGAAACCTTTTGGAATTGGGCCTGCTTCAGCGGTCAGCAAGGCAAACAGCCCCCACTCGGCCTGAACGTGTCCTGGGGTGTGAACGAAACCGGTTACTCGGAGAACTGCTTTTGGGTGGGCGAAAAACTGCACCTGTTGCCTCAGGTACAGTTTCGTTTTGATCGCGACGATGACCACAGTCACTGGCGCGTGAGTAGCGAAAACGGCCAGATTGATCTGGCGTTTACACCGCGAGATTTACACCGGGAACGCCTCAATGCAGGCATCATGGCCAGCAACTTCAGACAAATTTTCGGCACATTCAAAGGTCATCTTATCAGTGCCGAAGGCAAGCGCTACGACATCGAAAACCAGTACGGCTTTGTCGAAGATCAGTACGCCAAATGGTAAGCCCATCATGATGGGAGCTGAGTCAGTGCTCTGCTCCCATGTTAGCGGCTTCGGGTTTATTGCGATCCTTGGCAAACCGCCGCACCAAACCATAAAAAACCGGCGTTAGCAGCAGACCAAATACCGTCACGCCAATCATACCGGAGAACACCGCCACACCCATCGCCTGACGCATCTCGGCACCGGCACCTTCTGAAAAGACCAGCGGTACCACCCCCATAATGAAGGCGAGCGAAGTCATCAGAATCGGACGGAAGCGCAATCGACTGGCTTCTACCACCGCCTTATACAAGGGCAGGCCGTGGTCTTCTTTCTCTTTGGCAAATTCAACAATCAGAATGGCGTTCTTGGCCGCCAGACCCACCAACACGATAAACCCGATTTGCGTGAATATATTGTTATCGCCATTGGCAATATTCACACCCACCATCGCCGACAGTAAGGTCATGGGCACAATGAGAATAATGGCCAACGGTAAGCCCCAGCTCTCGTATTGCGCCGCCAATACCAGAAACACTAGCAATACCACCAAGGGGAAAATAAACAAGGTGGTGTCACCGGCCAAAATCTGCTGATAGGTCAGATCGGTCCACTCATAAGCCATACCCACTGGCAGACTCTGGTCGAGAATACGCGTAATAGCGGCCTCGGCCTGGCCACTACTGTATCCCGGTGCTGGGCCGGAATTAATGTCGGCAGCAGGGTAGTTATTGTAGCGGGTGACGGTATCTGGTCCAGATGTATGCGACACCTCAATAAAGGCAGCCAAGGGCACCATTTCGCCATCGCGGTTGCGCACTTTCAGGCTGGCAATCTGACTCTCATCCGCCCGAAACGGCGCATCCGCCTGCAAGTTAACCTGATAGGTACGACCAAACAGATTCACATCGTTCACATACACCGAGCCCATGTAGGCTTGTAATGTCTGGAAGATATCGCTGATGGCCACGCCGTGTATCTTCGCCTTCTCACGATCTACGTCGACGCTGATCTGCGGTACGTTGGCTTTATAGAACGAGAAGGTGGCCATGGGGTTCAACTCAGGCGTGCCGTAGGCTTGCCCCAGCACTTTTTGAGTCTCTTCAAATAGCCTCTCGTAACCCAGATTGGCGCGATCCTCAATTTGCAGTTTGAAACCACCGGTCGTACCAAGCCCTAACACTGGTGGCGGTGCCACCACCGCGACAAAGCCTTCATCGATCACGCCAAAGCGCTGATTAAGCTGCCCGGCAATCGCTCCTGCCGACATATCCGGCGTGGTGCGTTCTGCAAAGGGTTTTAGCGTCACGAACACCACACCTGAGTTGGAGGCCACGGTAAACCCGTTAATCGACAAACCAGGAAAGGCGACCGAGGATTCAACACCCGGGTGCTCCAGTGCGATGGCCGACATCTTTTGAATTACCGCATCGGTGCGCTGCAAACTTGCGGCATCGGGCAAGCTGGCGAAGGCCACCAGATACATTTTGTCTTGCTGGGGCACAAAGCCTGTGGGCGTTGTTTCAAACTGATGTTTGGTGACCACCATCAAGCCGGCATACAAAGCGAGCACAATGGCTGTCCCCCGCAAGATGCGACGCAACAGACCGGTATAGCCGCGCGTCAGCCCCGCAAAAAACACATTAAAGGGACGGAACACAAGACGCCCGAAGACCGTATCGAGCAAGCGTGAGAACCAGTCTTTCTTCGCATCATGCGGTTTCAGCAACACCGCCGCCAAAGCCGGGCTCAAGGTCAAGGAATTGAAGGTCGAAATAATCGTCGATATCGCAATGGTCAGGGCAAATTGCTTATAGAACTGCCCCGACAAACCCGAGATAAACGCGGTAGGAATAAACACAGCACTCAGTACCAGCGAGGTGGCAATAATGGGGCCGGTCACTTCGCGCATGGCTTGCTGCGTCGCAGCAATGGGCGTTTTACCCAGTGCAATATTTCGCTCAACGTTTTCCACCACCACAATGGCGTCGTCGACCACGATCCCGATTGCCAACACCAATCCAAACAGCGACAGGGCATTGAGTGAGAAACCAAACAAATGCATGACGGCAAAGGTGCCCACCAGCGAAACCGGCACCGCAACAAGAGGAATAATCGAGGCACGCCAGGTTTGCAGGAACAACACCACCACGATCACCACCAGCAGCACAGCCTCCAGCAAGGTCGCGACCACGGCTTCAATGGAACCACGCACAAAGATAGTGGGGTCGTAAACAATGTCGTAATCCACGCCTTCGGGGAACGTCGCTTTCAGCTCTTCCATGCGCGCGCGCACATTGTTCGATAACTCAATGGCATTGGAGCCCGGACTCTGGAAGATAGCAACCGCCGCTGCCGGCTTATTGTTCAACAATGAACGCAGCGCGTAAGAGTTGGAACCCAGTTCAATGCGCGCCACATCTTTTAGCCGCGTAATCGCGCCGTCGTCACTCACGCGAATGATAATGTCGTTGAATTCCTCGACGCTCTCGAGACGCCCCTTCACCTTAATCAACAGTTGAAACGGGTTATCGTCCGCACCTGGAGGCGCGCCAATGGTGCCCGCGGCAGCCTGACGGTTTTGCTCCCGAATCGCGTTAATAATGTCGGTGGTCGTGAGATTGAGACTGGCCACTTTTTCAGGGTTCAGCCAGATGCGCACCGCATAATCCCCTGCGCCAAATACCCGCACCGTGCCCGCGCCTTCGATGCGCGCCAACTCGTCTTTTACCTTCAGGTTGGCGAAATTCGACAGATAGAGCATGTCGTAACGGCTGTCTGGCGACAACACGTGCACCACCATGGTCAGATTCGGCGAGGACTTTTCAGTGGTCACACCAAGGCGCTGCACATCCTCCGGCAAGCGCGGTAAGGCGCGGGCGACACGATTTTGCACCTGCACCTGCGCGTCGTCGATATTGGTTCCCAAGGCGAAGGTGACGGTAATGGCCAAACTGCCATCGGCGGTGGATTGCGACGAGAGGTACAACATGTTCTCCACGCCATTGATCGCCTGCTCAAGTGGCGCCGCCACCGTTTCGGCAATCACCACGGGATTCGCCCCCGGATAACTGGCATTCACCACAACCGTCGGCGGCACCACCTCGGGGTTTTCGGTGATGGGTAGCTGAAACAGGGCAATAGCCCCCGCCAGAAAAATCAGTGCCGACAACACGCCGGCAAAGATCGGGCGCCGGATAAAGTATTGCGAGATCATCCGCGCCTCCTACTGCTTAAATGCGATGTCGGTCATATTGGGCGTAACCGGCGTACCCGGGCGCGCCCGCTGCAGGCCCGACACAATAAT
>JAWWBW010000187.1:0-6096 GCA_033720775.1 Oleiphilaceae bacterium
AACGAGACAACAGTAGTTGGCCGCACGCTCAACGATGTCCAACTAATACCGCAAACATCGAACAACAATATCCATATTGCAACCGCCTCGCTACCCTCGGAGCAGGCTAATATTCGAGCGCGCTTACATGCCTCTGGCGTAGAGGAAATTCAACCCCCTTTATCCAACAGCATGTGGACACGAAAGAGGTCTCTCCTGTTCCGCGAAGTCCCAGTCGATCAGATTCAACTCGTGTCAGCAGAAACCTCGATTACCTCAGCAGAGTTAAACGAACCTGTATTACTTGACCCGGTAGTCTACGGTTATGATGAAGACGCCAGTGACGGGCGCGGTGAACCTACTGCCATTATTCGAGATGAAGTAGGTAGAATACAAAGAATTTGGGAATACGATGAAAATTACGGCGTAGCACTGGTGAGCAAATCCTTCTCATCAGACGACAGTTATAAGCTCTACTACTTTAACCCCGCGGACCCGGAAGAAACTGAGGAAGGCTCGGAAGAACCTGATAACAGTACACGCGCCATGGTATTAATGTACGACTCAGAAAACCCTCCACCGCGCCTGAATTAAACCGCCTACTGCGATACCACGTCCGGTTCGATTTCCAACGTTATGCCATAGGTATCGAGCACGCGACCTTTAATAACATCAGCAAGCTGCAACAATCGGTCGCGTGACTCCTTACCCCCCTGATGGGTTAACACCAGGGCTTGCTTGTCGTGCACAGAAAAAGCACCCAAGGCATACCCCTTAAATCCCAACTGATCAATCAACCAACCTGCCGCAACCTTGTATTGCCGATTCTCCAGCGGATAACTCACGATAGTAGGGAAACGTTGTTTGAGTTTTTCAAACTGCGCCTCAGTCACGACCGGATTCTTGAAAAAGCTGCCTGAATTGGGAATGTGTCTAGGGTCTGGCAACTTATTCGAACGCAGTTCGATTACTTTTTCGCGAATCATGCTTGGAGATAAATCAGGCTGCTCAGCAAGCTCCTCCAAGCCTGCATAACTCAACGTAAACGGCTCGCCACGCCAGAGAAGAAAAGCCACACGCGTTATCAGATATCTGCCCGGCTGACGCTTGAACAGGCTGTCTCGATAGGCAAATGCGCACTGTTTGTTGGAAAAGCGACGCACCTGGCCCTGTTGCAGATCAAAGGCTTCAAGCCAAGGCATCACATTAGCCATTTCAACCCCGTAAGCCCCGATATTCTGAACCGGTGCCGCACCCACAGAACCGGGAATGAGCGAGAGATTCTCAAGACCACTAAGGCCTTTCTGTACCGTTTCTGCTACCAGGGTATCCCAGTCTTTTCCCGCCTCAGCAACCACTTCAACTTGCTCACCGGCACAGTAATATTTAACGCTATGCCCTCGGTAACGCAACACCGGCCGATTTAGTCTGGGGGGCAACAACACATTACTACCACCTCCTAAGACCAAGGGAGACTCTCGCAAAACACCCTGCTGAAAACATTGATTCAGATCCTGTTCGTTATCGAGCTCATAGACACGCTCTGCAACGCAGGCTAAGGCCATGGTATTGGCGGGGGTAAGATCGACATGGTGGTGCAGCTGCATTACACTTTCCGTCGCAGGGTTTCCAGCAAGCCGAGGCTGGTTTGATCGACCAAATCGAAAACATGTTGAAAGCCCTTCGAGCCACCATAATAGGGGTCGGGAACCTCCTGGGTGCCAGTGTCGCCAAACTCCAGAAACAAACGCAATTTGTGCTGGTGAACCTCGGGGCATACCGCACGTAAATCTCGCAAATTCTGTTTATCCATCGCCAGAATCATATCGAAGCGCTCAAAGTCCTCGGCATTCACTTGTCGCGCCCTAATAAAAGACAGGTCAATGCCGCGGGATTGCGCTTCTTGTTGCGCCCTTTTATCAGGGGGCTCACCCGCATGCCAGGCACCTGTTCCTGCTGAATCAACTTCAACTCGCCCTGCCAGCTCGCTGTTCTTAAGATGATGAACAAACACCCCATGGGCTGTAGGCGAGCGGCAGATGTTTCCCAAGCAAACGAATAACACTTTCATTCGGCTTAGCCTCGCGCAGCAAAATGCGCGCGAATCCGTTCCAGATCCTCTGGTGTATCAACTCCACCGGGCAAGGACTGCTGCGCCACGTCAATATGAATACTTTCTCCGTTGGACAACACTCGCAACTGCTCCAGACGCTCAACCTGCTCCGTCATGCTCGGAGACCACACCACAAAGCGCTTAAGCAGGTCTACACGATAGGCATAGATGCCAATGTGACGATAGTACTCCGCCCGTGGTGGAAGATGCGGATCATGCCTGTTGCGAAACGCTTCCCGCGCCCAGGGAATTGGAGCGCGAGAGAAATAATTGGCGCGCCCTAGCCGGTCAAACACGACCTTGACGATATTGGGGTTCATCACCTGCTCAACATCATGAATGCGCTCACACAAAGTAGCCATTCCGAAGTCGGCATGTTCCGACAAATTCCGCGCGACCTGATCGATTACTTCGGGAGGAATCAGCGGCTCATCGCCCTGCACGTTTACCACAATCGCGTCTTCGTCCAGATCGAGCTTTTGTACCACTTCTTCAAGACGATCAGTGCCCGATGGATGCTCGGGCGAGGTCATGACCGCAGAGGCACCAAACGCATCACAGGCTGCGGCGATACGCGCATCATCGGTCGCAATCACGACTTGTGTCGCCGTGGATGCTAAGGCCTGTTCGTAAACACGCTGGATCATGGGTTTTCCCGCAATATCCACGAGAGGCTTGCCCGGCAATCTGGAAGAAGCATAGCGCGCAGGGATAATAACCGTATATTCCATAGGAGCTTTCCGTTACTTCAGTTTTTCGTCCGTTGTCAGCGTTCGCGCCTCAGACTCCAGCATCACGGGAATATTGTCACGCACCGGAAACGCCAGCGCATCGGCACGGCAAATCAACTCATTCCGCTCGCGATCATAAATTAACTCACCCTTGCAGCAAGGGCAGGCGAGGATGGCTAAAAGCTTCTTATCCATGTTTAGTTCTCGTTTAGTTGGCCTGTCTTTACAGACCCATTTAGTTTGGTGTTCACAAATCGACAAAAATCATCGCTAAGAGCCGCCTCGACGGGCAAGACCCACGCATCAAGCAACGATAGGTTGCGACATTTAATAGCATCTTTAGCCGTCATGACAATGGGTAGCGGACAGTCAAACTTGAAGTCATTCTGCGTGTAAACATGATGATCAGCGAAAGCATGCTCGGTCACTTGATACCCCATCGAACGCAAGGTAGCAAAAAAGCGTCCGGGATTGCCAATACCCGCTACCGCATGAACCCTCGTGCCGCTTTCTGGATGTAACGTCGCACTTTCAGCATGCAGTGGCACCAAAGATTGAGGCGTCAGCGTCATAGAAAAAACGGGGGCATTCCCCGAAAAACCAATCTGCTCCGTGCCATTCAACACGAGGCAGGATACCTGATGCAGACGCGACAGAGGCTCTCGCAGGGGCCCCATTGGCAGCAGCCAGCCATTCCCCCACCCTCGCGCACCATCAACCACACAAATTTCGAGTGACCGCCCCATGCGATAGTGCTGCATACCATCATCAGATATCACCACGTCGCAACCCAGCTCCACTAGCGCAGCGACGGCCTGCACACGGTCTCGACACACAACGATGGGACAATCAACGATTTGAGCCAGCATTGCAGGCTCATCACCTACCTCAGCAGGCGAACTTTCAGAAGAAACCCGAACGGGTGATTGATGCGGATCTTTTGCACCGTAGCCACGACTCACAACGCCTGGCCGATACCCCATGTTTTCGAGCGCTTGTGCCAAAGCTGCAACCAGTGGAGATTTCCCCGTGCCGCCCACCGTGAGATTGCCCACAACGATGACTGGCACACGAAAATCATGGCGGCGCAACCAGCCACGACGATAGGCATAGCGGCGCAAACCTGTAACCAATGCATACAGAAGAGTGAGCGGCGCAAATAACCACAGACAGACCGACTTATGTTGCCAGGCCTCAGTGATGCGCCCGGCGAGGCTCATTGGCCAGCATTCTCCTCAATGGCACTCTGGCTTAATCGATGCAGCTTGGCGTATTCACCATTCAATGCCAACAACTCGCTGTGAGACCCCTGCTCCACAATTTGCCCATCATCCATCACGATAATGCGATCGGCGTTTTCGATGGTTGATAAACGGTGAGCAATCACAATCGTAGTGCGACCTTCCATTAGTTTTTCGAGCTCTTTTTGAATGAGCTTCTCTGACTCATTGTCTAAAGCAGAGGTCGCTTCATCCAGTATCAGTATTGGCGCATCTTTGAGTAGTGCGCGGGCAATGGCAATGCGCTGACGCTGACCACCCGAAAGTGAAATGCCATTGTCGCCCACGACCGTATCAAAGCCCTGATCTTTTTCTTGAATAAACTCCAGGGCATTAGCGCGGGCTGCAACAGTTTCGAGCGCCTCCACGTCTGCTCCTTCCAGGCGTCCATAGGCAATATTCTTGGCTAAGGAGTCGTTGAACAGCGTGACATGCTGCGTTACCAAGGCAATTTGATCACGCAATGAACGCAGGGTATAAGCGTTTAACGGCTGACCATCGAGACGAATCTCCCCCGCCGTCACGTCGTAAAAGCGCGGAATCAGATTGGCCATGGTGGATTTACCGCTACCCGAGCGCCCTACCAGCGCAACGGTTTCTCCCGGCTTGATGGTAAGGTTAATACCTTTTAGTATCAGCCGCTCACTGCCCTGATACGCGAATTGTACGTTATCGAACACCAGTTCACCTTGCAGATCTTTCGCTTCAAGATGTCCATTGTCCGGCTCTGCGGGCGCATCCATTACCCGGAACAAGTCACGGGCCGCCGCCACGCCACGCTGAATTTTTTCATTCACTTGCGTTAATTGGCGGATGGGCTTGGCCATAGTAGACGCCGCCGCGATGATCACCACAAAGCTTCCCGCCGTCATATCGCCGCGCACCTCTGGCGCCAAAGCCAACCAGATCAATATGGCAATTGCCAAGGCCACCAACAACTGAATAATGGGGGTAGACAGGGTCTTGGTCATTTCCATTTTCAGGCTTTGGCGCAGGTTATAGCGACTGGCGTCCTCAAATCGACGCTGCTCATAGTCCTCGCCACCAAAGATACGCACCACCCTAAACCCGTTCACGATTTCGGAGGTTACGTGCGTGACATCACCTACCGAGCTCATGATGCGCCGACTCAGCATTCGAAAACGTTTACTCACATAACGAACTGTCAGCCCAATGAAGGGGCCAAGGCAGAAGAAGATAAGCGTCAGTTTCCAGTTGGAAGTGAACATCACGATCATCAGGCCAACCACCGTCAGCCCCTCACGCACGATCACCGTGACCGCATCGGTTGCCGCTGACGCCACTTGTTCAACGTTGTAGGTAATGCGCGAAATCAGATGACCGGAGGAATTGGAATCAAAGAAATGGCTTGGAAGGCGCAGGTAACGATCAAAAATCTCGGTACGAATTTTATGGACGATATTACGACCAACATAGGCAATGTAATAGCTGCCAAGAAAGCCCCCAACACCTCGCATGGCAAACAGCCCCAAGATTATTGCGGGCAGCAGCAGACGATTTTCATCCGTTGGATTTTCAACCGTCGCAATGACAAATTCGAGCGCCTTGGCCATTAAGGCACTAGCACCGGCATAGATGGCATTACCAATAATACTAAGAATAAAAAAGAACTTAAGCGGCTTGAGATAAACCAGCAACCGGCGATAGAGATCCCAATTGGAATCATCCAGCTCCGGCAATAAATCCGCGCCTTGCTTCATAACACTCTCTCTTTCGCGACGGCGACTATTCTGAAGACGCAGAACGTTGCGTAGTAATACTGAGCTGGGCAAAGCCCAACTGACCCGCAACATCCATCACGCGCACCACAAACTCGTGCGCCGTCTTGGCGTCGGCAGTGATAATGAATGGCACCTTGGTATCGCCGTTAGACAGTTTCTGGATCGCCTTTTTGAGCGTCTCTTCCTGATTATTCACCAATGGTCGCTCATTGACGGAGAAGTCGCCCTGCGCATTGATAACCACTTCGATT
>JAWWBW010000188.1:0-6091 GCA_033720775.1 Oleiphilaceae bacterium
AAATTGATTTCCTGCGGCACAACGCCCAAACACGTTTTGGCTTTTACCAAGTCCTTATCAAGATCGTGACCGAAAATTTTTACCGAACCGCTGGTTTTGTTAATGAGTGACGATACGATGCCAAGCGTAGTGGATTTACCGGCACCATTGGGCCCAAGCAGTGCAAAAAAATCACCCTGCTCCACAGTCAGCGAAACGTTTTTGAGTGCCTCATGGCCGTTATCGTAGGTTTTGCTTAACCCTTCTATCTGAAGCGCTGTGGTCATAAATAATCTTCCAAAGAAATGAGGGTCGAATGGCGATACCGTGAATGAGCGTCATTATTTGGCTACGCGGTTAGCTTTTTTCAAGTCCCGCGATAGTTTTTCTCATAGATAGAACGCCCCATGCGCGTAATCTGGCGTTCTATCATGACCTCAAAGGGGTAGAGAAGCCTGTCGAGATCGAACGCAGCGTCAGTGGTCGCCAGAACATGCCCCACCGCTTCGATGGTTGCCAAGCTGTTGGTGCCGGCTGCCTTGCGCAATCGATAGCGGCTGGCGGGCGCGGCTGCGATCGACACCTTCGGCACGTCATGTAACCAAGGATTCCGCAACAATAGCTCACGCGTATTACGCCAGGTCCCGTCCAACACCAACAGAGCCGTGATCGACTCGGTGATGGAGGCGCGGGCGTCTTCCCCACCGGGATACAACAGCGCGGGGGCGCGCAACCAGTCAGGTGGCAGTTCATGCTTGAGTTTTTCTTGAGGGAAATCGAGTCCATCAAGGCATTGACAAGATCGCAATCCAGCGCGCGCCAGCCTTGCGGTATTGAGCGGATGCCGACGCTCGTCGACATGGCGGAGAATAATAATCGGAAGGTGATTGTTCTGTTGCCTGATCAGGCCGCACACACAGACCGATTGAGGACGCATGCACTGCCGGCATATTGCACGCGACATCACTCCTCTCCTCCCAATAAAAAAGCCCGCATGTCGCGGGCTTTTGCACTTCATTCAAACCATCAGCTAGCCATCAGATTACCGGCCAGATGACGCAAGCTCCATCGCGAGGGCATACCCTGCGCCAAATATCTGCTTTCGTCAATGCCGAAGGCGCCTTTCGGTAAGCTGTCTTTGATCAACAGCATTTGACCCTTCTGCCGTTCCGCGTTGTATGACATGAGATCGATGACCTTCGTGCTTTTGAGCTGCTGCTTCGATGCATCACATACCACCATGACTTCGGGCATTAATCGGCGCTGCTGATTGTGCGCTGTCACGATCGCCACTTCACCAGAACTCAGTTCCACTAAAGTACCGGTCGGGTACACCCCGATGGCTTCAATAAACCGTTCGATCAGGTCCTGCTGAAAAGTAATATTTCGCATTTCATACAATTTGCCGGCTGCGTCCAAGGGTGATAGCCCTGGATCACCTGCACTGCGAGGATCGATAAGCCCCTGGTAGGTATCTACCAAACCAGCGATTTTGGCTAGCAATGGAATGCGATCTCCGGTGATACCTTTGGGAAACCCCGAGCCGTTATGCCGCTCGCAGTGGAATTCCGCAATGGTGAGTACACCGCGCGACAAGTCGCCCATCGCACGCAAGGCCTCAAGGCCTTTTTCCACATAGCTTTCGTACTCGCGACGCGCCTCGCCTTTCAATGCATCCGGGTTCTCTAACAGCGATGCATCCACTTTGAGTTTGCCGATCTGCATCAACAGCACACCAATCGCCAGCGTCTTGAGCGCTTTTTTCTCCAGGCCAAGATGCCGCCCAAACACCAAAGACCAGATCGCCGCGCGAATACCATGCTGGTAGCTGTGTGTGTCCTGCTCATGCATCCTGGACAACCAAACCAGAGCATCCGGGTTCCGCAAAACACTGTCGACCATGCCCTCAGCGACTTTTTCGGTTTCCTTTAGGGAGACAACATCGCCCATTTCCACCGCGCTGAAGACCTCGCTCAGCGCTTCGTAAACGTGCTCGTGCAGTTTGCGAATTTTGTTCACTTCCTTACGCAGCGGCGCAGACACCTCGTAGCGCTGGGGATTTTTGATCACAATGGCAGGTAACTTAAGCTCTTTTTTCTCTGATTGCTCAGTCTTGGCTTTGGCAGGGGCCACTTGCGCTTGCTTTTTAGAGAAAGGCGCATGCTTGGTGTAGGCACTAATACGCTGTTTGCGTACGTCTATGTAGACATGACGACAGTAACGGGCCAGATCTTTGACCTCGTCATCCGTGCGGATATAAAAGCCCTGCAAAGGAAAAGGTGTCTCGTGCCATGGCCTATCAAGGTCCGAAACAAACATTCCTTCCCGTAGAGCGTTTACTTCAATTTTTTGACGTTCTCTTGCCATACTTCACCTGAATCCGAAAAGTGCACGATTTGACTCGTATGGCTCATTGTCGGCTTCCGGCGCAAAACATCCACTAACATCCGTAGGCTTTTGTAACGTCAGGTTAAGTTGCTAACACAATTGGTTAGATTGTGGCGCATTTAACAAAAATTCACCCCGTGGCGGCATCTCAATCTAATCGAGACCGCGCTAGGCGTCGGGATCACACACCGAGGAGTGATTGAATAATGGCGGCACAATTGACTCAATATCGCGGCCTTCAACACGCTTGGTCGAAATCACATAGGGCAGTGCCGACGGCATTAAGTAATCCATATTGATGCGGCGATCGTCCTGGGTTACTTCCGTCTCGCGAGGGCGACAGTGAACATACAGCATCACATCTCCTTCGAGCGAGAGGATGTCTTGCGCCCCATTGCGATCGGTGACTCTGCCGCACAAGCTTTCGTCAGCGAGAGGCAAACCTCGAGCATCCAGATCTTTGTCACCATCTGAGCAAAGATGAATGCCTTCACCATCATGGCCGAGACAACGCCTCGCTTCGCCATACGATGCGTCGAAAAACCGGAGAGGCCTTTCGCTACATTGCGCTTCAACAATCACTGGCAAGGCCTTATAGGTATTTTCTGACCAGCCTTCGTAACGCACCGTTTGCCAGTAGAGCCGGAATTGGCGTAGCTCGCCTGCGGTGTTTTCTGCCTCGAAGAAGCCGTAATGCGTGGTGTAATCAGAGGTTGCACACCCTGACAAGGTCAACCCCAACACCAGCAGCCCCAACATGTTGCGGACTGTGCGTCGAAAGTGCCACTTGTCATACTTACTCATCGTGATCAACTGCTTTCCAAAACGTCTTTAAATTTATGCTATTCACCGTGACTCATGACCTGCCACTCAAAGATAAGGGCAACAGGCCGTGATAAACGAGCGACAAACTAACACGCCTGTAAAAACGCGCAAGAGGCATTTAACACTTCTTGACAGCGCCAGCCATTTTATTGAGAATACTTCTCGTTTTTATTCTTGTTAATATCTTCAAAGGAAGCTCATTGATGTTCAAGTATGCGCGCATGCTCATCTCCGTATTACTCACCAGTAGCTTTTTACTGGCTTCTGCCACTGTTAACGCATCAGAGGTAAACGTCTATTCCTATCGTCAGCCTTTTTTGATCAAACCGCTGTTCGATGCCTTTACCAACGAGACCGGCATCAAGGTGAACGTGGTTTTTGCCAAGAAAGGTCTAGCTGAGCGCCTGGAACGTGAAGGTGCTAATTCACCAGCCGATCTGGTGTTTACCGTAGATATCGGCAGATTGAACGAAGTTGTTGAAAAGGACGTTGTTCAACCTGTTAAGTCAGACGTGCTGTCACAAAATATTCCCGCACAGTATCGCGACCCGGATGGCCGCTGGTTTGGACTGACACTACGCACTCGCTCTATCTACGCATCCAAAGACCGTGTAGATCTGGCGCAAATCAAACGCTATGAAGATTTGGCCAAACCTGAATGGAAAGGCCGCATTTGCACCCGCAGTGGCAAGCACCCCTACAATCTGGCATTGATCGCATCGATGATTGCGCACCATGGCGAAGCTGAAGCTGAGAGCTGGTTGCGTGGTGTGAAAGCGAATCTAGCCCGCAAACCTCAAGGTAATGACAGAGCACAAGTTAAAGCCATTAAAGAAGGCGTATGCGACCTGTCGCTAGGTAACAATTACTACTATGGCAAGATGATTCAGGACGAAGAACAACGCGCCTGGGCCGATGCCGTGCACCTCACCTTCCCCAATCAGGACGATCGCGGGACGCACGTTAATATTAGTGGCATGGCGTTGACTAAAAGCGCACCGAATAAAGCTTCAGCCATCAAACTGATGGAGTTTTTAAGTGGCAAACTGGCACAGAAAATCTATGCTGAACAAAACTTCGAATATCCGGTAAATCCGAACGTGGAACCTTCAGGTCTGGTACAATCCTGGGGCACGTTCAAAGCAGACAAACTGGCCCTGAGCGACATCGCCGAGCTTCGCAAACAGGCTGCCAAACTGGTTGATAAAATTGCTTTTGACGAATAACGCGCAAGTCACCGGCTTTAAGCCGGTGCAAGCACATGGATAATAAAGCGGCCATTGGCCGCTTTTCTCGTTGGTGGAGAAACCCTTTCGCAATGCCGACTGTCGGAGCAAAGCAGGAACGCCCCTGGCTGTGGGCCTCTGGACTGATCGCTGCTTTAATTGTACTCCCCGTGATAAGCGTGCTTTACCTCGCGCTCTTCCCCGATGAAAATGCTTGGCCGCACCTTATTGATACAGTGCTGCCTGGCTACCTTGAGAATACCTTCATATTAATGTTCGGCGTTGGCAGCGCCACCTTTTTCATCGGTACCGCAACCGCATGGCTGATTGCCATGTATGAGTTTCCCGGCAAGCGCTGGCTGAGCTGGTCACTATTGCTTCCATTTGCAGTGCCCGCTTATGTCGTCGCCTATGTCTATACCGACCTGCTGGAGTATGCCGGGCCGGTACAAAGTGCATTGCGCGACCTGTTTGGCTGGCAAAGTGCCCGTGACTACTGGTTTCCAGAAGTGCGCAGTATGGGCGGCGCCATTATGATGATGTCACTGGCGCTGTATCCCTATGTCTACATGCTCGCCCGGGCCGCCTTTCTGGAACAAAGTACCTCCTTATATCAGGTGGCTCGAAGTCTCGGGCAAACGCCTACCGGATTTTTACTGCGCGTCTCCTTACCCATCGCCCGACCTGCCATCGCTGTAGGACTCGCACTGGTGTTAATGGAGACGCTCAATGATTTTGGCACCGTGGATTATTTCGCCGTGCAGACACTGACTGCAGGCCTGTACGACACCTGGCTTAACATGAGCAATCTCGGCGGTGCAGCCCAGATCGCCTCACTGATGGTTGCGATGGTCGTGATATTAGTCAGCCTCGAACGCTTCTCTAGGCGAAAACAAAAACAGTACCTGAGCCGCAACCCCGGCGACCCCATTACACCGTTAAAACTGAAAGGATGGCGAGCCGTTCTAACTACGTTACTGGTTGCTTTACCCGTGGTGCTGGGTTTCGCCATCCCCTTTATTACGCTTGGCGTTTACGCCTTTCAATATTTTGAGGTGAGCTGGAGCAGCGATTTTCTTGGGTACGTCATCAACTCCTTTGGATTATCCATGTTGGCAGCCGTTGTCACGTTGCTTCTGGGAGTTGTCCTGGCATATAGCAAGCGCCTCAATAAGAGCCCCAGCGCCCGCCTGTTTATTCGCATATCGAGTTTGGGTTATGCCGTACCGGGAGCCGTTCTGGCCGTGGGAGTCATTGTTCCATTTGCCGCGCTGGACAATAGCGTCGATGCCCTAGCAAGAGAATACCTGGGCGTTTCGACCGGACTGATCTTGAGCGGCTCGGCCTTTGCTATTTTATTCGCTTATGTGGTGCGTTTTTTGGCAGTGGCCGCAGGATCGGTTGAAAGCAGCCTTGATAAAGTGACGCTCAATATGGATATGGCTTCACGCTCGCTAGGTCATAGCTATATGTCCACTCTGCTTCAGGTGCATCTCCCCATCATACGTCGCGGTGCCCTGACAGCGATGCTGGTGGTATTTGTAGACTGTATGAAAGAGCTACCCGCGACGCTGATCTTACGCCCATTCAACTTTGAGACGCTGGCGACACAGGTTTATCAATATGCTTCCGATGAGCTGCTTGAGCAAAGCGCGCTTTCAGCCTTGGTGATT
>JAWWBW010000189.1:0-6082 GCA_033720775.1 Oleiphilaceae bacterium
CTACGCCACTAAATTCCTGTGCGACGGGTTCAACACCATCTACTTCCAATCCGGCCATCGTAATCTGTGCAACCAACGCATCGGTATCGATTGCCGGGTTTACCCACTCTCTGAGCCACTGTTCACTGAATTTCATTGGACATCCACTAATTCGTTATTCGCGTACCGACGCTAGCACTAATTAAACTGTTTGAGAAAACGTAAGTCGTTGTCGAAGAACATGC
The DNA here is from genome assembly GCA_033720775.1 of Oleiphilaceae bacterium. Lineage (GTDB taxonomy): Bacteria > Pseudomonadota > Gammaproteobacteria > Pseudomonadales > Oleiphilaceae > PZPK01. The sequence continues at coordinate 225 of JAWWBW010000189.1, forward strand.
GTAAATCATTCACGCCATAACGCAACATAGCCAAACGCTCCACCCCTAAACCAAAAGCAAAGCCGGTATATTTTTCTGGGTCAATGCCACTTGCTTCAAATACCTTGGGGTGCACCATGCCGCAACCCATTACCTCCAACCATTTGATGTTGCCTTGCTCATCTCGCCCCCACTCGATATCTACCTCGGCAGAAGGCTCGGTAAAGGGGAAGTAGGACGGACGAAAGCGCACTTCAAGCTCTCGCTCGAAGAACACTTTAAGAAAATCTTCTATTGTTGATTTAAGATCAGCGAAACTAACCTTTTCTTCGACTAGCAGCCCTTCCACCTGGTGAAACATAGGCGTGTGCGTTTGGTCAGAATCACAGCGGTATACGCGCCCTGGGCAAATCATTCGGAACGGAGGCTTCCCCTGTTCCATCGTGCGCACCTGAACGGGTGAAGTATGTGTGCGCAGCAAGTTACCCGAGTCAAAGTAAAACGTATCGTGCATGGCTCTCGCGGGATGGTGCCCGGGTATATTGAGCGCCTCGAAGTTATGGTAGTCATCCTCAATCTCAGGACCAACTTCTACCGTGTAACCCGCTTTGGCGAAAAACGCTTCAATGCGCTGCATCGTCAACGTTACAGGGTGCAACCCACCGGTTTCACTTCCTCTACCCGGCAACGTGACATCTACCGCCTCCGCCATCAACTTGGCCTCAAGCGCAGCAGTTTCCAACAAATCCTTACGGGCATTCAACTCCGCCTGTACTTCCTCCTTGGCTTCGTTAATGCGAGCCCCTGCAGCCGGCCTTTCCGATGGATCCAGTTTGCCTAGAGTTTTGAGCTGCTGTGTCAACGAACCCTTTTTACCCAAGTAGTCCACTCGCACCTGCTCCAGCGCTGCAACACTTTCAGACTCTTGAATCGCACGCTTTGCCGCTACAACGAGCTGCTCGAGGTTTTCCATTTATTCTGCTCCAGAAATAAAAATAGGGGGCAAGAAATTCTCGCCCCCTATCACGTCACGCATTTGAAGGGCTGGGTGCCTGTTCAAACCCGTAGGCCATCACTCTGCACTCACCCTCTCCAATTTAGTTAGCTAACGCTGCTTTCGCCTTTTCGACAACGGCTGCAAACACTGGCGCATCATTCATAGCCAGATCGGCAAGCACTTTGCGATCGATCTCAATGTTGGACTTTTTCAGACCAGCAATCAGGCGGCTGTATGACATACCGTTGATGCGCGCACCAGCATTGATACGGGCAATCCAAAGACGACGGAATTGGCGCTTACGCTGTTTGCGGTCGCGGTAGGCATACTGACCCGCTTTTATAACTGCCTGCTTGGCAACACGAAATACTCGGCTACGAGCTCCGTAGTAACCTTTAGCTTGCTTCAGAATCTTCTTGTGACGACGATGCGCCGTAACTCCACGTTTTACGCGAGGCATAATAATCTCCTAATAAGTAGTCAGCGAATCAATTAAACACGCAGCATGCGCTTGATCAGTGGTTGATCCACTTCAGCAACCTGCTTGCAACCGCGCAGTTGACGCTTACGCTTAGGAGACTTCTTGGTCAGAATGTGACTCGTGAAGGATTGCTTATGCTTATAGCCATTAGCCGTCTTTTTAAAGCGCTTTGACGCACCGCTTTTTGCTTTCATTTTTGGCATGATTTCTCACTCCGCATTTGATCCTTTCGGACCTCATTTAATTTAGAAAATAGTCGCGCCGGTTCATCACTGCATCACCGGACTTGCGAGCGAGCTATTTTTTCTTTTTCGGGGCCAATACCATCATCATTTGCCGGCCTTCCATTTTAGGCCGTTGTTCGACAACGCTCATCTCTTCCAGATCTTGCTCGATCCGTTCAAGCAGCTTCATGCCGATCTCCTGATGGGCCATCTCCCGACCACGGTAACGAATCGTCACCTTGGCCTTGTCCCCATGTTCAAGGAAACGCATCAGGTTGCGCAGTTTTACCTGATAGTCCCCTTCTTCCGTCCCTGGACGTAATTTAATTTCTTTTACTTGGGTTTGTTTTTGCTTTTTCTTTTGGGCAGCTTTCTGTTTTTTCTCTTCAAACAGCTTTTTGCCATAATCCATGATCTTACACACAACCGGATCACTATTGGCAATCTGCACCAAATCTAAGCTTGCCTCTTCGGCTGCGGCCAATGCCTCTTGTATGGAAACAATTCCAACCTGTTCCCCATCAGCGCCAATCAATCGTACTTCTGTTGCTTCAATGTTATCGTTGATTAACGCGCGCTTGGCTTTACCGCTTTGACTATTTCTCTTAATGTCTCAGTCTCCAAATAAAAATGCCGACACCTCTGCCCAACTACGCCACACCTTGACGCCTAGTCAGCTGTATCAGCTTTACGGCTCTTGCGTTTCATCTCCTGCTCGAAGCGCTGTAATACGTCTTCCACAGCCATCACACCCAAATCCTCTCCGGTGCGTGTACGCAAGGCCACTGTATTGTTCTCGACCTCTTTGTCTCCAACGACAAGCAGGTAGGGAATCTTGCTAATTGTGTGCTCGCGAATTTTAAAGCCGATCTTCTCGTTTCTCAAGTCCAGATGCGTGCGATATCCGCGCTGTTCGAACATTTCTTGTAATTTTTGACAATATTCTTCCTGTCGATCGGTAATATTCAGGATCGCGAGCTGTTCTGGCGCAAGCCAAAACGGGAATGCGCCTTCAAACTGTTCAATCAGAATTCCTATAAAGCGTTCGAATGAACCCAGCACGGCACGGTGCAACATAACGGGCACTTTTCGATCCTGATCATCAGTCACATATTGTGCTCCGAGACGACCCGGCATCGAAAAATCCACCTGAATCGTACCGCATTGCCACACCCGACCAATACAGTCCTTCAGAGAGAATTCAATTTTAGGGCCATAAAACGCACCTTCTCCGGGTAAAAGCTCCCACTTTAACCCTTTAGCATCCAATGCCTCTGCTAAGGCGGCTTCAGACTTATCCCAAACTTCATCAGACCCCACACGTTGTTCTGGCCTGGTAGACAGCTTGTAGAGGATTTCTTCAAACCCAAAATCCTCATACACATCGTGGAGCATATCGATAAAGCTCGATACCTCTGGCTGAATCTGTTCCTCAGTACAGAAGATATGGGCATCATCCTGCACAAAACCGCGCACACGCATAATACCGTGCAACGCACCGGAAGCCTCATTACGATGGCACGCACCAAACTCAGCCAACCGCAGCGGCAGCTCTTTGTAACTCTTTAAACCCTGGTTAAAGACCTGAATGTGACACGGGCAATTCATGGGTTTAATGGCAAAGTCACTATTTTCAGAGTGCGTCGTAAACATTTGCTCACTGAATTTATCCCAGTGACCTGAGCGCTCCCACAAGCTACGATCTACGACTTGCGGGGTCTTGATCTCCTGATAGCCATATTCGCGCTGCTTGCGGCGCATGTAGCTTTCGATTTCCTGATAAACACGCCAGCCCTTGTCATGCCAAAACACCATGCCAGGTGCTTCGTCTTGCAAGTGGAATAAATCGAGCTTCTTAGCGATTTTTCGATGGTCCCGTTTTTCAGCTTCAGCCAGACGATTCAAATGCGCTTTCAGCTGTTTTTTATCCGCCCACGCCGTACCGTAAATGCGCTGCAGCATCTTGTTATCGGAATCACCGCGCCAGTACGCCCCGGAAATTCGCATCAGCTTAAAGTGATGGCAAAACTTCATATTGGGAACATGTGGCCCACGACACATGTCGATATATTCTTCGTGATGATAAAGTCCCGGACGATCATCCCGTGAAATATCACGCTCCAAAATTTCCATCTTGTAGCTTTCGCCTCGCGACTCAAAGGTCGCCACAGCATCCTGCCAGCTCACTTTCTTCTTGATGACCGGGTAGTCCTTTTTCGCCAGCTCTTTCATGCGGACTTCAAGAGCCAGCATATCTTCTTCTGTGAGGCGGTGATCAAGATCGACGTCGTAGTAGAAACCGTTCTCGATGACAGGTCCAATAGCCATCTTGGTCTCAGGCCACAACTGCTTGATCGCATGTCCCAACAAGTGAGCACAAGAGTGACGGATGATTTCTAACCCTTCTTCGTCTTTCGCGGTAATAATGCTGAGTTCGGCGTCTTGTTCGATTAAATCGCTGGCGTCGACCAACTCACCATTAACACGACCAGCAATCGTCGCTTTGGCCAAACCAGGACCAATATCCTCGGCAATCTGATAAACAGACACGGGCTGCTCAAATTGACGCTGACTACCGTCTGGAAGAGTTATAACTGGCATATTCACCTCAAGGTCAGTGGTGGCCCCCACAAAAGGCCACATGAAGGGTTAGAATGGAAAGCGGGCGATTCTAAACGATTCATATTGAAATTTCACAGCCTGTGGCAAAAAGGCCTGAAATTTGAGAAACCGGTCGTTGTGAGACACCAAATAAAAAGCCCCGCCAAGCGGGGCCCTATTGGATAGAATCTTAAGTGCTATGACGCTTCAGCAGCTTTAGACACCACCACTTTGGGTCGTACCAAGAAGCGAGCCATCGCCGGCAACAACCAAAGCGCGCCCACCATGTTCCACAAGAACATGAAAAACAGCAGTATGCCCATATCAGCCTGGAACTTGATTGGCGAGAATATCCAGGTACATACACCAATTGCCAAGGTCACGCCCGTGAAGCTGACGGCCTTACCTGTCGTGCGCAGAGTTTCGAAGTAAGCCTCCTGAAGCGGCAAGCCTTCCTTCAACTTGGCCTCAAGCTGACTGTAAATATAGATACCGTAATCCACACCAATGCCAACGCCGAGCGCGATCACCGGCAAGGTTGCCACTTTTATACCTATGCCGAGTTGAGCCATCAAAGCCTCACACAAGACTGACGTCAGTGCCAATGGAGTCACAATACAAATCACCGCTGCCAACGAACGGAAGGTAATTAGACATAGGAAACTCACGACCGAATAGACCGAGATCAACATAATGTTCTTGGCCTTCGAAATAACCTGGTTGGTTGCGGCTTCTACACCCGCGTTACCCGCACCCAGTAGGAAGGTGTAATTTTCGCTGGGATATTCCGCGATGAGCTGCTCCATGGTATCCACGACACGATCCAGAGTTTCTGCCTCGTGGTCAGTCAGGTAAATGATCATGGGCGTCATGCTGCAGTCTGTATTTACCAGGCCCGATGGAGCGCGCTGGATGGACGAGTTGATGATCGACTCATTACGCGATAGTTCATACCATTTGAGACTGCCCTCGTTAAGCGCCTTGGTCACCAACTTCGATACCGTCACCAGAGAAGCTGTCGACTCAACACCCTTGGTATTCTCGAGTCGCCACTGCATGCGATCCATCACATCCATCAATTCGTAAGTCGCACATTTTTCTTTCGCAGTCTTCACCATCACCACAAGAATATCGGCACTCGTGGAGTAGTTAGAAATAATGTAATCATTGTCGAGGTTATAGCGGGAATCCGGTCTTAACTCTGGCGCGCCTTTATCCAAGTCCCCGATCTTGAGGTCCTTCTGATAATAAAGACCAATCGCACAACCCAGTATTGCGATGAGAACCGAAATCGGAGCCACGCTCGGGTGCGCCATATACGACAACACACGCCATTTTTTATGCCCTTCGGTTTCAACATGCTTGGCATGGCGCAGCCCGCCCTTACTCAAACCAAAGTACGACATAATAACGGGGTGCAACACTAGATTGGTGACAATGATGACCGCCACACCCACACCCGCCGCGACGGCGAGATCTTTGATCACGTCAATCTCTATAAACAACAATGTCAAAAAGCCAATCGCATCACTCACCAATGCCAGAATACCCGGGCGCGCCAAGCTTCTGAACGCCA
>JAWWBW010000190.1:0-6010 GCA_033720775.1 Oleiphilaceae bacterium
CTCGTGGTACTGAGCAGCATTTGCGACGGCCGCATTCTCACCCTGCAAAGCTCACAAGCCGTGGCCAAACAACATGGCAGCGTGCTTAACCGCGCCATCGCCATGACCGAACTCAAAATTAAACAGCTCGGCGACGCCTTGAATCAATACGACGATAACATTCGAACGGTCATGCTGCAGATGATTCGCGAAATGGAAGAGAAACTGTTCGCACTGGGGCTTGATGAAGATCAGGAAGAAGCTCTCGTGCAACTCGCCTACGACACCACCGAGCGACTCGAAACTCTCAAAGGTGACACCCACAAGCTTGAAAAAGAACTGGGCGCCATTTTGGAGGGACTGTATGAGTTGCTGGCAAAAGATGCCTGAGCTTTCATACTCCCGATACAAACTGAACAGGACTATCTCGCCAAATTAGCTCCCTGTCATCGGCATCACAAAAATAAAACGCGAGCTGTTGTATAGTCTGTGGTTCGCTATCTTCCGATAGCCCTTTATTGATTTATCATGGAGTAATTTTATGCGTCTTATCGCGCGCCTTTCCGGCCTGCTGCTAATCGCCTTCGCCCTGAACACATACGCGGCTGCGCCAAGCGTAGAACAAGTACAAAAGTTTATTGACGTATCGGGTTTGGGCTCGTCCATTGAGTCGATGCCCGATCAGTTTCGCCAACAAATGCAATTACAACAGCTTCTGGAAGAAGACAAACTGAGCATGGAAGTGGTTCAAAGCGCCATTGAGCAAGCGCTGAATGACGTGAACGGCTATGCCATTGCTGAATCTTACCTGTTGCAAAGCAGTGACGCTGCCAAGATCGAAACCACGATTGCTTTTTTAGAAAGCGATACCGGTAGACGCATTGTCGCAGCCGAAAAAGCCGCACAGTCGCCCAACTACCAGGCCGAGCTGCAGGCCTACGCCACGCAGTTGGCACAAAATCAGCCTTCTCCCGAGCGTCAGCAGCTGGTAAACGAGTTTATGGCTGTGACCAATGCGGTTGAGGTTGTCGTCAATACCATTAAGGTGATGATGTACGCCGCGGTAGATTTTTTTGAGGCTTACGAACCAGAAAAAGAAGCACAAGCCAAGTCCGCGATTGACGCCGAGTGGCAGAAAATTGCACCCATTATGAAAGAACAAATGCGTCAATATGTGTTGCTGTCTTCGTATTACACGTATCGTGAATTAAGTGATAGCGAATTCAAAGCCTACAACGAGTTTCTTGCGTCTGACGCGGGTAAAGCCTACTTCGAGGTCTCGATGGGCATTTACGAGAAGTACGTGAGCGACATTATGCGAGGCATGGCTGCCAATATTATTGCCCAGTCAGAGCAAAGCTAGGTCGCCATGAGTATGGGGTGCGCACGTCGCACCCTGATGCGAGATTGGGCGCTTAACTCAAACCAAAATAGGCCTTAAAGCCTGCCAGAATATGCGTCATTGCCACGGCACTCAGAATCAGCCCCATCACCCGACTCACAACGCTGGCACCGCTATTACCAATAAATCGGTGAATCACGCCGGCCATTAGCATCAGCACATACACTAACACCAATACCAGCAACATAACGCCTGCCGTTTGCAACTGTTCAAAAATACTGAAACGCGCGTTTTCTGTCATCAAGACGGCTGCCAGCATTGCGCCAGGGCTTGCAATGGACGGCACCGCCAAGGGAAATATCGCCGTGTCGGTGTGATCCTCTTTAAGGAGCCGTAATTCCTCTTCAGGCTTACTCTCGCCAAAGATCATGGTGAGCGCAAACAGAAACAACACGATGCCACCAGAAATCTGAAAGGCCGATAGAGGAATCGCCATACCGGTTAAAATCAGCTCACCGGCAACGATAAAAAACAGCAAAATTCCCGCCGACATCAGTGTTGCCAACAGGGCAATTTTTCTTTTCGTCGCTGCATCATATTGATTGGTGACAGCGATAAATACCGGCACCGTTCCGATCGGATCAATGACGGCGAAAAACACGATAAACGTGCTGAGAAGATCGATCATGAAATTGACTCAGTGACGAAAAAAATCACCACGCGTGCGGTGTTATGCCGGGTTAAACCCGGGTAAAAATACCCACACTGCTTGACCAAACTGAGGCCGCCATGCATCAGCAACCAATCCGCTACTCACGGCAACCAACGCTTCATCAAAGTATAACAGCAGCTGGCGATCACGCTCCCATGGAGGAATGCCTTCGTTCTGAAAGACTCTCTTCAGCGACATATTGATGCCATTGAGGCGAATCTTTTCGCCCCCCTCTCGAGACTGTAAACCCAGGGTTATAGCGGTATCGGGTGCCCTGACAATCAAGCCTTCATTTGGAATGGGCTGACCAGCCGGCACATAAACGATGCGGAGCACTCCCCAACCGTTCAAATCAAGGTCCACTGGCAGCCCTTTAGTGTCGACCTGAACGGTTTGATTGATCTGCCAGGGCTTCGTGGCTGCATCACAGGTGTAGAACAGCGCCTGGTCGTAACGGCGTATTTGATGTATGCCCCACTGAATCATCGGTTGCGCGTCGGCTGCGGCAGGAATCATTTCAGTCCAAATACGCTCAAAAATCTGGGCACCAGGGTGCGACACCTGCTTTTGATCCAGCCAGTAGCGCACCAGCGCCCTTTGCTGCACCGAATCGAACCGCGCCAAGGCCTTCAAATCCAGTGCCTGATAAGCACTGTAAGTAGCGCTACGCAAATACTCACTCTGCTCCTTACACCAGCTTTCAATCAAATACTGCGCCTGCATCGCGCGCTGTGAAACCTGCGAAAGGCTGTCGAAAACCATCGACCAGCGTTCCTCGATGACGGGTAAAATCTTGTGCCGAATATAGTTGCGATCAAAGGATAAATCCTGATTGCTTTCGTCCTCCACCCACTGCCAACCATGCTGTTGTGCCAACTCCAACAAGTGTTCGCGACGTAGATGCAAAAAGGGGCGATACAGAATACCTGCGCCTACCTCTCGTTGTGCCGGTATGGCACTCAGCCCCTCGGGCCCAGCTCCGCGCAGCATGCGCATGAGCACCGTCTCTGCAACATCATTTTGATGATGCCCCTGCAACAGCACATCACCAGAGATCAAGGTTTGCTCGAAGGCTTGATAACGCGCTCTGCGTGCCGCAGCTTCAATGCCCTCACCTGCCGGTGTAACTTGCACTTTTTCGACCAGACAGGTCACACCCTGCGCCTTGCATGCCTGCTGACAATGCTTCTGCCAATCGTCAGATTTTGGAGATAGACCGTGATTTACATGAAGTGCAATAAGGGGAATGCCGGCATGGTCAGCATAGGCGAGCGCCACATAGAAAAGCACCATCGAATCGACACCGCCACTCAGCGCCACCACGAGTCGCCGCGCTTCAGGCACTGCTTGCATGGCCTGTTGCAGGCGCTGCGGCAAGGCCCTAAACGTCGTCGTATCAATCTTTAACATAGGCAGTCAGGCGGCGAAAACGCTGCTCCAGTAATTCGTCGCGCTCGAGCCCGCATAATTCGTCTAATTGTTTGACCAGCACTGCTTTAATACTTTCTGCACTCCGATCTGGCTTGCGGTGCGCCCCGCCAAGAGGCTCGTCAATCACCGTGTCGACCAGTTTCAGTTCGTGCAAGCGCTGGGCAGTTACACCCATCGCTTCGGCAGCGTCCGCAGCAAATTCCGCGCTTTTCCAAAGGATCGAAGCACAACCCTCTGGCGAAATCACCGAATAGGTAGAATATTCCAACATATTCAAGCGGTCGCATACACCAATCGCCAGCGCGCCCCCCGAACCACCTTCACCAATCACGGTTGAGATGATGGGGGTTTTAAGACGCGACATTACGGCAATGTTGTGCGCGATGGCCTCACTTTGGCCGCGCTCTTCCGCCCCGATTCCGGGGTAAGCACCGGGAGTATCGATAAAGGTCAGCACCGGAATATCGAAGCGCTCAGCGAGCTCCATGAGGCGGCACGCTTTGCGATAGCCTTCAGGTTTCGGCATACCAAAGTTGCGCTTAACCTTTTCTTTTACCTCCCGACCTTTTTGATGCCCAATGACCATCACGGGTCGATCATCAAGCCTTGCCAGTCCACCCACAATCGATTGATCATCTGCATAGTGACGATCACCGTGCATCTCATCAAAATCGTCGAAAATACTCGCGATGTAATCAAGCGTGTAAGGGCGCTTAGGATGACGGGCCAGCCGGGTGATATCCCAGGCACTGAGATTACTGAAAATATCACGGGTTAAAGCGATACACTCGGATTCAAGGCGTTCAATAGCCTCTGCGATATTGAGTTCTTTATCACTCCCCACCAAACGCAGCTCTTCAATTTTTTCTTCGAGATCTGCGATGGGTTGTTCAAAGTCGAGATAATAGAGATTCGTAGCCGCCATACTGGTTTGAGCCATATCGATTGAATTCCCCAAACGGGTTGTAGGGCAGAAAAAACAGAAGCGAACTGCCCTTATTTTGCGCGCCTATTGTCGCCAAATTAATGGGCACGACTCAAGCACTTATCGGCCACAGGCTAAACTAAAAACAGTCCTGTCGCGTTGAGCTCACGCCCTGTGTCACTATTATTGGTATACCAGTTCAACCTGTTCGTCCCCAACAAGATAGCGCAACTCTTGCAGTACCTCATCTTCGGGGCGAATATGCCAAGCCTCACCCAACTGAATCAGAGACTGCACTTCATCGCGGGTATACCGTAACATCACGGGGCAGCCCCCCCGCTGATAGGGTTGCAGTGTTGACTGCAAGGACTTCACAAAGCCATTTCCAAACTGGCTGGCATGTACTTTCAGTTCGAGGCGTTTGGCATAGCGCTCGCGCGCTGCTTCAATACTGTGTACCGCACTGGCGCGCATTTTGAGTGATCCGGAATATTCGTCAAGCGTAACAACGCCTTCTACTGCCACAATGCTGTCTTTGACAATCGCCTCACGAAATTCATCAAAGGTATCGGAGAACAGGGTCGCTTCGATACGGGCACTGCGGTCATCCAGCGTCACAAAACACATATTCTGACCACGCTTGTTCTTCATCAAACGAATGGCGACGATCAAGCCCACCACGGTGATGCGACTCTTGCTCGACTTAAGGTTTGCAATGGACTGGCTGGCAAAATGGCGTACTTCTTTTTCGTACTCATCAAAAGGGTGGCCAGTGAGATACAAACCGAGCGTTTCTTTTTCCTGATGCAGGCGCTGCTTCTCGCTCCATTCGCGTATGCCCAGCGAAGCCGCATACACGTCTTCTTCCTCATCCGGAACCACTGCCCCAAACAGGTCTTCCATCCCGGCATTCTGGTTACGCGAGTTCTGATCTGCACGCTGCACAGCCTCTTCGATACTGGCCATGAGGCGCGCCCGTGAGGGGCCGATGGAATCGAGCGCTCCGGCACGTATCAATGCCTCAAGAGCCCGCTTGTTCACTTTGCGCAAATCTACCCGGTCACAGAAATCAAACAGGTGCTTAAACGGGCCGCCCTCGGCACGGGCCGCCAGAATACTATCGACAGGCCCTTCACCCAGACCTTTGATGGCGCCCAGGCCGTAAACAATCTGACCCTGCTCATCCACCGTGAAGGTATATTCACTCACATTCACATCCGGCAGCACCAACGCCAGTTTCATCTTGCGGCACTCTTCGACCAGCGTCACCACCTTGTCGGTGTTCTGCATATCGGCGGTGAGTACGGCCGCCATAAATTCAGCAGGATAATGCGTCTTTAGCCATAGGGTTTGATACGACACGATGGCGTAGGCTGCCGAGTGCGATTTGTTAAACCCGTAGCCGGCAAACTTTTCTACCAGGTCGAAGATTTTCATCGCCAGGTCGGGGTCAATCCCCTGCTCCTTGGCGCCCGCAGCAAACAAATCGCGCTGTTTGGCCATCTCCTCGGGCTTTTTCTTACCCATTGCCCGTCGCAGCAAGTCGGCGCCACCCAGGGAGTAGCCCGCGAGCGTCTGGGCGATCTGCATGACCTGTTCCTGATAGACGATAACCCCGTAC
>JAWWBW010000191.1:0-5979 GCA_033720775.1 Oleiphilaceae bacterium
AGGGCCTCTGCCATCAATGGGCGAGAGATTTCCTGTGAGCACGAAGTAACGCCCTTTAAATTGGCCGGTCTGTTCTATGGCCAGCAAATCACTGGATGATTCCACAACACATAACAGGCTCTCGTCTCTAGATGCATCAGAGCAAATGCGACAAACCTCCGTCTCGCTGAAATGTCTGCAGCGCTTGCAGCGCCCTACCCTGTCGCAGGCCTGCTGCAGGGTCTCAGCCAAACGCTGCGCTCCAGCACGCTGGCTCTCGAGTAACTGCAAGGCCATACGTTGCGCGCTTTTAGGCCCTACGCCGGGCAATACCCGCAGAGCATCAATCAGCTCGTCAATTACACCACCAAACTGCATGAATCTATTCCGCCGCCTTAAAAGGGCATTTTAAAACCGGGAGGCATGCCCATGCTTGACGCCAAACCCGCCATGGCTCCCTTGTTGTTTTCTTCAACCTTACGCACCGCATCGTTTACCGCAGCTGCCAGCAAATCTTCGAGCAGCTCTTTGTCTTCGGTCAAAATTGATGGATCTACGCTTACCTTGCGCACATCGTGACGCCCTGTCATGACTACTTTTACCATACCCGCACCGGCTTCACCGGTGACTTCGGCATTGGCGAGTTCTTCCTGTTGCTTTTGCAGTTGTTCCTGCATTTTTTGCGCCTGCTTCATCAGGTCGCCCATATTGCCACCAAACATATTGCTCTCCTCGTATTCTGTTACTCACTGATCAAGGCATTACTAGTTCAAATCGCCCAGCGCTTCAATGCTATCTTCTATTACGCGCGCGTCGAAAGCTTCGATCAGTTGCTGCACATGTGGATCGGCCATAATGATATGCCGGGCCTCACTCTGCATCTCTGCGCGGCGCCTTTCACGCCACATCATTGGGGTTTCGTGCCCCGCCTGCAAGCCTTCGACAAATTCGATCTGACACCGTTCCCCTTGATCCAGGCTTTGCTGCATGGCCTCTACTATTCGTCGGCGATGACTATCATTTAACAGACGATAATGCCCCGTGTCGACGAATAACTTCACTACATTCTGGCTTCGCTCCATTGCCATATTCAACAGCAGGTTTTGTGTCATACCCGTCACCGGTACACGCGAAGCCTGCATGGGCCATTCATTCTGTGAAACATTTTGGCCGGGCGCCTCGATTGCCGACTGCACACTATCAGAATCTGCTAGAACTTCAGTTTCTGTTGTTGGCTCGGTCTCAATCAATCCACTTTTTTTTTTGCCCGCGCCCTCCACAATGTCGCTTTCTTCATCACTCACGCTGGCGGCGATCGCATCGCCATAGGCTTCAAGTGGCGGGCCATCCATTGTTGGCGGAGCAGCGTCAGGCGCATTGCCTGGCATTGGCTCTGAGTTTTGAGTGGGTAAATGTGGTGTATTTTCTTGCTTGGTGGGCACTGCTTGCGAGTCAGGGGATGGCGAAGGTGAAGACGTGCTGACCTCAGCCTCAGCAGATGCTGGCTCAGATACAGCAGAAGCGGGAGCAGGAATGGCAACGGCACTTTCACTTAACTCGCCGAGCTGTTCGGGAACCTGAAGCTGAAATGCCAGCATACGTAAAAGCGCCATCTCAAGACCGGCTTTGGGGTCGGGCGTAATACTGAGATCCTGCCGACTGGTCAGCGCAATCTGATAGTACAACTGCACGTCCTCCGCACTGAGGGAACGAGCATAGTGTACGACCTGATCCTGATCACCCAGTGAGTTATCCGTTGCACCCGGCACTGCCTGCTCAACCGCTATACGATGTAGTAGCGACACAAGACTCGCCAATACCTCGCGGTAATCGGGGGAAAACTCCGCTAGCAAGCGCACCTCTTCAAGCATTTGCTTCGCATCTCGCGCGACCAGAGCAGCCAGAATGCGGTAAATCTGTTTGTGATCGATCGTACCCAGCATGGCACTCACGCTTTGCTCGGTCAGCACCTGCTGCCCATAGGCGATTGCCTGGTCAGTCAAACTCAAAGCATCCCGCATACTGCCATCTGCCGAACGAGCCAGAGCCCACAAGGCTGTCTCCTCAAACTGAATCCCTTCTTCTCCCAGAACAAATTGGAGATGCTGCACGATGCGCTCGGGAGACATATTCTTAAGATTGAATTGCAGGCAACGGGACAAAATCGTGACAGGAAGCTTTTGCGGATCGGTGGTCGCGAACAAAAACTTTACGTGCTCAGGTGGTTCCTCGAGCGTCTTCAGCAAGGCGTTGAAGCTCGAGGTGGACAGCATGTGCACCTCGTCGATCAGGTAGATTTTGTACTTGCCCTGGGTGGGCGCATATTGCACGTTGTCGAGCAGCTCACGCATATCCTCAACTTTGGTGCGTGATGCCGCGTCGATCTCGATCAGATCGACATAACGCCCTTGCGTAATGGCAGAACAGGCCTGGCATTCACCACACGGACGTGGACCAATACCCTGCTCACAACTCAGACATTTGGCGAGAATACGCCCGATTGTGGTTTTACCGACACCGCGGGTTCCGGTGAAAAGATAGGCATGATGCAAACGCTGGCTTTCAAGGGCATGCACCAGGGCTTGCAACACATGCTCCTGCCCTACCATCTGTTCAAAATTTTGCGGCCGCCATTTGCGCGCCAAAACCTGATAGCTCATGGTATCTCTTATTCAATATTTAGCCCGCTATCTTACACTTTCAGGCCAGCTGAGAACACCACTCATACCGAGTACGGCGGATAATAATGACTAACCTCTCGAGCCCGCTAAATCTAACGTGCAGTATGCATAAAAGATCTACCGCTATACTTAAGTGCATCACCATGAGATGACATTCGCCTGCTGTACAACCCTAAGGCCCACTCTATGCAAACGCTTCCAACTCCAGAACTAATTCTCTTCGACTGGCATGGCACTCTGGTCAACACTCATGACGCCATGTATGCAGCCATTGAAGAAATGCTTCCCCGACTCGAAGATCTCGGCCTGATCCAACACATCCGGCCTGAAGCCGAGGCCCGCAATGCGAGCGATGAAAAACTGATTCGCTACATTCGAATCTTTCGTCATCTTCACCCTCGCGTACTGGCGGAACAGCGCATCTCCCGCACCGATATTTTTGAAGTCTTGTTTGGCGACAATCACACCGCCTTGGAGATTGCGCATGAGGCCTATAACGAAGCGTACCGCGCGCACTTCGGCAAGGTTATTCCCTTCCAGGAGGGCATGCTCGACTACCTGCTTTTTCTAAAAAAAAATGGTATACGCATCGGCGTACTGACCAACCGGCATCGCGAATTTCTTCAGGAGGAATTAGAGCGAGTCGACAACGGTCGCTGGCATGATCTGTTTGATGTAACGCTCTGCGGCAACGAAGCGCCGCGATACAAGCCAGAGCCCGATGGCCTGCAGCTGCTGATCAGACAATTTGGCGTTCAATCACCTCAAAGCCTTTGGTACGTAGGCGACAGCGTGACCGACATGTACACGGCAAAACGCGCAGGCGTCACGCGCATCTTTTATAACGGCGCTTTCTGGCCTGAAGAATGGTTTACAGAAATGTTCCAGCAAGGTGACTACGCCCCACAAGCGGTGGTCGGCAACTTCGACCAATTACTCGATTTATTGCAGGCCCAGCCTGAACAGCGCCCACCTCGCCTGGCGCCGCCGACTCCGCCACCACCTCGACAGGAACCTGACTGGCATCCAGCTCTGGCACAACTGAGCCCGCCCAAGATAATACTGTTCGACTGGCACGCGACACTGGTTGATACACTCGACGCCATGTATCACGCCGTCGATGACATGCTCAAAGAATTGAAAGATATGCAGTTACTCGAGCAGCTGGTGGATACCGCAACATGCAAAAACCCCGAAGACGAAAAACTGGTTGCCTACGTACGCGACAACCTGAGCCTTCACCCCAAGATCAAGCTTGATCGCAAGATATCACGCACAGACATTTTTGAAGTTCTGTTTGGCGATAACGAAGCTGCCAAACGCGTGGCGCACGCCGGTTTCACCAAGCACTATCGAAATTATTTTGGTACGGCCCTGCCCTTCGAGCCCAAGGTTCGCCATGTGCTCGAAGGACTTATCACGCTAGGGATTCCAATCGGTGTCATTACCAATCGTGATCGCGAGTTTTTTATACACGAACTCAACACCATTGACGGCGACGGCTGGGCTTCGTTATTTCAATGTGAAGTGTGCGGTGACGACACCACACAACGCAAGCCGCACCCCGACCAGATTTTTCTTGCGGCAGAGAAAATGCAGGCCACGGTAGATGAAACTTTATGGTATGTCGGTGACAGCACAACGGATGTGATCGCCGCTAAAACAGCGGGCATTACGAGCGTCTTTTTTAACGGCGCACTTTGGGATTTGCCGTGGCTAAATAAGATCTTTCCCGGAAACAAGCGGTTTCCGTTTAAACCCGACGTGGTGGTCAATGACTTTTCTGAATTTTGGGCTTTGGTGCTGAGCTGCCGCAATCGCGCCCGAAAGCGTCAATAGTTCACGCGTTATTCAGAAATATTGGGAAAATCCTTGGCGTATTTATCGATCCACTCTACCGCCGCATGCTCACCGTCGAGGTCCCTGCCCTCTACTTCTTTCACCCACATGCGGTAATGCTCTATATGGCATATTTGCTCTACCATGCGCGCCGTGTAGGCATCCTGTGAGCTGGTAAACTCAATCCCCGCCTCATAGCGATCAGGGCGCGACAGACACCAGATGACACGGGCTTCGGCTTCAAAAGGAGGGTCGACAATCGGGATGCGAATCTTAACCAGAGAACCCACCTGAAGGCGCTGACTGGAACTGAAGCTCAGCCCCCCCAGACTGATATCCTGAACCAGGCTGCGCTCACCATCGTCTTCACGAAGGGGAGAAAACTCGATGGGAACATCAGCGGGGTGGCGGATGTAGGCTCTCATTCAGGCGTGGCTCACTACTTTCTTATGGTCTGATTCAACAGCGCATAGTCTACTGGATATACCTTTCCAGTACCATTTCAAGCTGCGTTAATTTGAAGGGTTTGGTAATAAACTCATCCATCCCCACCTGAAAACATCTTTCGGCTTCACCTTCAATCGCGTGTGCTGTTAGAGCGATGATCGGCGTCCGCTCCACAAACTTCCGCGATTTTTCGATCTCGCGCACAATTTGCGTTGTCTCATAACCATCAAGATCAGGCATCAGGCAGTCCATAAAAATCAATTGATACTGATTCGCTTTGAACAATTCAATGGCCTCAAAACCATTGGCCGCCACATCTACCTGAAACCCTTTTTTCTCGAGCAGTCGCGTCGCCAGTTGCTGGTTCACAATATTATCCTCTACGACCAGAACGCGCCCTATTGTGCTGCCGCTATCATTCTGTGCCGCCAACTCTCCGCCGCTTTCATCGCTAATAGTGTAACGCGTGACCAAACGCTTGTACTGACCTTCACGCGACTCTCTTTCGGCATAAACCTGACACATCACATCACGCAGATAGGGGTCGCGTTGCTGCTTGCTTAAAAAGCCATTGGCACCCGCATAAAAGAACCCTTCTGCATCGCCTAGCTGCGGATTGGAACACAAAACGACAATCCCCATTTCCTTAGGACATATGGTGCGGATCCGGCGACAGGCCTCAATGCCTCCCAAATCCTGCATCAGGTCGTCGCACAACACCATGTTAAAGCCGCCCGAAGCCATGTCGTTGTGCCGCAGCAACTCCATGCCCTGATGTGCGCTGGTAGCCGTATGAAAGCGAACTCCCCATTCCTGCAGCAACTCCAGTGTAATCTTGCGACTAAGCTCATAGGAATCAATCACCAGCACATTCAATTCGGATACCAGCGACGCATTAATAAAATTACCCACGCCACTTTGCTGTACGATAGGAAGCGTAATTTCCATCCAAAAGGTAGTACCAACCCCCGGACGCGATTCATGACTAATACTGGCATTCATCAGTTCCGCCAGCTGATAGCAGACATCGAGC
>JAWWBW010000192.1:0-5928 GCA_033720775.1 Oleiphilaceae bacterium
AGGGTCAGCATCACTTGCGTCGCTTCAAGTACCGCGTTCACGATCATGCAGCTCCTGCTCTGGCTTGGTGGGAGGCGCCGAAATGCGTTGCGTCGCTCTCGCTTGTGACGCAGCGGGTCACTCATTGCCGGTTTGCAATAAGAACATGATCGGCCCAGCTCTGAGCGAGTCTAAAGTGGCTGCATGACGGGTGTGTGAAGTTTTTTTTGCGATTTAATGACTTCGGTTTGTGGTGAGCTTTGGCTGTATAAGAGTCGTTTCATTTTGAGAAGGGCTTCCCAGAGTGCGGGCGTTGATTCGGCGCATAATGCAATGCTTACCCCGTCATATTCGTAACAAGGATTGTTGGTTTCATACCTGCTTTTTTTTTCGTTCCACATGCTGTTTGCACAGCCGGACTGTTCTGGCTAAGGCGTATTTTTGAACGAATTCAGAATGGTTTTTTCCTGCTATCCGGTCGGTTTCTCACTGGTAAACATATGGCTAAAAATATTACATGTAATAATCTTGACAATGTTACATGTAATATTTAATCTGAGTATATGGTTAAAAAAACGTCAGCACATTATCAGCGCGAATTTCGCAAGCGAATGCGAGAGCAGGGCTTTGTGAAAAAAGAGGTGTGGATTCGTCCTGAGCATGCGTCGTTGCTCTCAGAGTGTGAGCGACAGCTCAGGTTAAAACTGCCGGCCCACGTGGCGCCGGCGGGGTTTGATAAAGGAGTGTTTACTATGGGTAATACCAGTGATGCGTGGACCACCCAAAGTCTGGCCGAGTCGTTGTTGCAGGCGCCTTTTTGCCAGGCCGGACAGGCGACAATCGAGGTGGTTGATGGGGTTGAACCTTCTATTCTGGTCACGATGCGGGAGTTCGGCGACTTGCCTGTGTACATGACCGTATCGGGTAACCAGATTATTGCAGAGGCCTTGCTGTGGAGTGTCGACGATGTGAACGATGTGTCGGCCTTTAATGATGCAATATTAAGAACCCATAAGTACTTTCCGCTGTCGACCATCAGTCTCGACAATATAGGTGGCAAAGACTACTACCATATGTTCGGTGCACTGAGTGCGACATCCAAACTTGAAAACGTTGTACTCGAAATTGAAACGCTCGCGAGCAATGTGATTCAGGCAACCGAAGCGTATGGCGACTTTTTGTCTTTTGCCAGCGCTGCCAGTTAACAGGAGGCTCAAATGAACGTGTGGTCAAAAATTATTACGGCGCTGCGTGGTGGCGTGAATGAGGCGGGTGAAGCCATTGTTGATAGTCAGGCGCTGCGTATTCTGGATCAGGAGGTACGTGATGCCTCGGCAGCTTTGCAGGAGTCAAAGAATAGCCTGGCCGAAATTATGGCGCGTCAGAAAGTGGCCGAAGAACGTTGCGCGCAGTTACAGGCGCAGATAGAGGAGCACGAAGGCTATGCCGTTAAGGCGCTTGAAAAGGGAGACGATGGGCTGGCGCTTGAAGTAGCCCAGAAAATTGCCGACCTCGAACACAGGAAAAACCAAGAGACGGAGTCGGCAGATCAATATAAACAGAGTGCCGAGAAAATGCGTGTGGCAATCAGGCAAACCGAAGCCAACCTGAAGCGAATGAAGCAACAAGTTGATACCGTTAAGGCCACCGAAAGTGTTCAACGGGCGCAGGCAGCCGTTGCCGAGCGTCACAGTGGTTCGCACTCGAAGATGCGCACGGCGATGGATTCGCTCGAGCGCATCAAAGAAAAGCAGCAGCTGCGCGCCGCGCAAATGGAGGCAGCGAGTGAGCTGGCCGAAGACAGCGCCGACGTTTCGTTGCAGGAAAAACTGGAGAAGGCTGGTATCGCTGCCAGCGGCAACAATGCCAGTGAAATTCTGGAGCGACTCAAGGCAAAATCCAAGTAAACCAAATAGGCAGGAGAGTAAGGAATGTTCGCGATATTTTTAACCAAAGAGATGGACCCGTTCTATCAGAATATTGCCTCATTCCCCACGGTAATTTTTACCTTTTTACTGCTGATTGTGCTGTTCTACTGGCTGGTTGCCATGTTGGGCTGGGTCGAAATCGATATGCTTGATTTTGATCTTCCCGACGGCGGGCTCGACACTGAGCTTGGGGGCGATGCGGGCATGAGTAATGCCAATGCGTTGGCGGGCTTAATGTTGCGCTATGGGCTGTCTGGCGTGCCCGTCACGGTGATCGTTAGTTTTATCGCCTTGTTTGGCTGGTTTGCTTCCTATTATGCCGTCCACTTTTTGCTCGCGGGTCTGGGAGATGGCTGGCTAAGGTTTTTGGCGGGCATTCCTGTATTGATTGGTGCTTTTTACGGAGCGGTATTGCTGACCGCGCTCGTGATTAAGCCTTTACGCCACTTTTTCAAACGTGTTCCTCAAGAGACGATCAAACGCGTATTGGGGCAGACAGCCGTCGTGCGCACTTCGCGAGTGGATGAGGCGTTTGGCGAGGCCACGCTGGAAGATGGTGGAGCTGGGCTGGTTTTGAAAGTGAGAGCGTCTCCCGGCTCGTCCTTCAAACTTGGCGATCGGGTGGTGCTGATCGAATACGATGCCGAAGGAAATACCTATCGCGTGATCTCGGAGTCCGAGTTTACCGGCGAATAAAAACGAAAAACGAAAAAATCTAAATCAAAGGAAATGGAGAAACCACTATGGCTGATTTGTCTGTATTAATGCCGGTGTTGATGGGCGTCGGAATTGTCATCGTCATCCTGATGGGCTTGGCGGCACTGTTTAAAGCCTTCTATATCAAGGTGGAGCAGGGGACGGCATTGATCGTCAATGATATGTCTTCAAAACCCAAGGTGCACTTTACGGGCGCCTTGGTCTACCCGATTATTTACAAAAAAGAATTAATGCGTATCTCGCTGATCACACTCGAAATTGATCGGCGCGGAAAAGACGGTTTGATCTGTGCCGACAACATGCGGGCTGACATTACGGTGGCGTTTTATCTGCGTGTAAACGAAACCGCCGAGGATGTATTGAAAGTCGCCAAGTCGATTGGCTCCAGCCGCGCTTCCGACAAAGAAGCGGTAAACGAATTGTTCAATGCCAAGTTTTCCGAAGCGCTAAAATCGGTGGGCAAGCAGGTGGAGTTTGTGCAGCTGTTTGAAAACCGTCAGAAGCTCAGAGACTCCATTGTTGAATGTATTGGTAATGATTTGAATGGCTACGTGCTCGAAGATGTGGCGATTGACTATCTGGAGCAGACCCCTAAAGCGGCTTTGGATCCACACAATATTCTGGATGCCGAAGGTATTCGCAAGATCACCGAACTTACAGCGGCGCAAAACGTACAAACCAATATCTTTGAGCGTGACGAAGAGCTGGCGATCAAAAAGAAAAACGTTGAAACCGTAGAAGCGATGCTGGCACTTGAGCGTCAACAAGCTGATGCCGAAGCCAAGCAGGAACGTGAAATTGCCACGCTGCGTGCCCGAGAAGAAGCCGAAACCAAGAAGGTGCAGGAAGAGCAGCGTAAAGTGGCCGAAGAAACCACCATTAAAGTGGAGCAAGATCTTCAGGTTGCCGCAGAAAATCAAAAGCGTGAGATTGAGGTGGCAGAGCAGAATCGTTTACGTGCAGTAGCCATCGAGCAAGAAAAAGTGATTCGTGCGCGCGATCTTGAAGTGGTTGATCGGGAACGTCAGGTTGAGCTTGATAAGATTGCAGCAGAGAAAGCACTTGAGGTTGAGAAGAAAGAAATTGCCAACGTGATTCGTGAGCGCGTGGCAGTTGATAAGACCGTCGCGGTTGAAGAAGAGCGCATTAAGGAAGTGCGCGAAGTGTCAGAAGCCGATCGCAAGAAACAAACGCAGGTGTTGGCGGCCGAGGCTGTGGCTGAAGAAGACAAAGTGAAGCAGATTAAAGCTGCCGAAGCCGAGGAAGTAGCAGCCAAGCACAAGGCGGTCGAAATTACGACCATTGCCCAGGCTGAACTGGAAGAAGCGGCCAAGAAAGCCGACGCCAAGAAGAAACTGGCTGAAGGTACGCAGGCAGAGCGTGCGGCGCCAGGTTTGGCTGACGCCAAGGTGATGGAAGCCAAAGCGGTTGCATTGGAGAAAGAGGGTAGGGCCGAAGCCGAAGTGATTCGCGCCAAAGGTGATGCCGAGGCTGATGCGCTGGCAGGCACGGGTAAAGCGCAGGCCGATGTGACTGCCGCACAAGGTGAAGCAGAAGCCTTGGCTGCCCGTCAGTTGGGTCTGGCCAATGCTGAAGTGACGCGTGAGCAGTTTAAAGCCGAAGCCGATGGTCTGGTCGAGAAGTTCGAAGCGATGAATACCATGAGTGAGGATGCCCGCGAGCACGAAGAGTATCGTATGGGGCTTGAGACCGCTCTGAAAGAAGCGCTTGCTTCGATCGAGGCAGGTAAAGACATTGCCAAGGAGAATGCTGAAGTTCTGGCTGTCGCGCTGCAAAAAGCGAAAATCGATATTGTGGGTGGTGAAGATCACTTCTTCGATAACTTTGCCAAATCCCTATCTATTGGTAAGGCCGTAGATGGGCTCGCTGGCAAAAGTGACACCATTCAGGCGCTTATTGATCGCGTGATCAGTGGCAAAAAATCAACAGTGGTGGAGGCCGAGAACGCATAGGTTCTCGCCCCTCACAAAGAGCGCGATGTATGCAGGCATCGCGCACTCTCTTCACTGTTGATAAGGAATCAGGCAAATGGGACAGCATGATGATACCGCCAGCCAGGAGCAGGGGCTGGTAGATCAGGCGGTCGCTGAAGGCGGTGCTTACGAAATTATCCGCAAGCGGCTGGTTGAGCAGGGCAAAACGCTGGCGGAACATACCCAAACACTGAACTCGGGGCGCTTGGAAGAGTTCGGCAGTTCCGATATGGAGGTGGTCGGGCGTGTGCGTGTGCGCACCGAAAACAACTGTATCGCCCGAGACATTGTGCAAGTGGGCACTACCTTGTTGTTTGGCTACAACGTGTTCATTGGGCTCAAAAAAGAAACCGCCATCAATGATGTATTTGCGCTGTTTGAAGTAAAAGAAAATGGCCAGGGCTTTGAGCTTGATGAAGTACCCCTCGAAGGCTCGTTTCTGGCCGATGCCGGGTTTGCCAAAGATTTTGATGAGTTGTATCGCTATTACAAAGACACGCGCTTGATCCAGCTGCGAGTCAAAGACGGCAAACTGCTGGCGGGTTTCCAGATTGGGGAGCGACTCAGCGATGTGCGTGTTTTTCGCTGGGCGATGGCCCCTGATGGCAGCGTTACGTATATCGATAATCGCGGCGAGCGCGACCTTGAATTACCTTCGCCCTACGACTTTGAATGGGTCTATACCACACGCGACGATACCGTGCAGGGGCGGCATCCCCATGTGAATGTGCTAGACACAGTGTTTGTTGAAACCACCGGCGGCGACTTGACCATTAAGGTTGAAAACAACACCGAGACCGGTTTAGGCGTGTTCAGCGAACCGGTTGAGGATGCCACGCAATCGCTGGATGATGCGCAGATTGCTTACGCACAAGTTGGCAAACTGATTTTGCTGAAGGTGCGCCCATATCGTGAAGAACAATGGCGTTATCTGATCTTTAATACCCTGACTGAAGAGGTGCTTCGCGTTGATGCGATCGGGGAATCCTGTGTGCAGTTACCCGAAGACCACGGTGTCATCTTCCCCGGTGGTTATTATCTCGAAAGTGGTGAGTTCAAATCGTTCGATGATGGCGTGACGGGCCTGAAGTTCAAGCGCGTGATCCGTTCACCCAATGGTGAAGATGTGCTCTATGTGTTCTATCAGCCAGAGCAGGGCATGGTGGCACTTTTCGCCTACAACATGATCAAGAAGCAGTTGCAGAACCCCGTATATGGGCATGGTTATGCCTTGGCTGAGAATGGCCGGTTGGTGATCTTCCAGGCGGAAGATGAGCCGACGCGTGTGCATCCTATGCAAATATGGAAGA
>JAWWBW010000193.1:0-5654 GCA_033720775.1 Oleiphilaceae bacterium
TCATCTTTATGGCCGCAGGGCCTATTCGTCACAAGGTTAAAAGCACAACAGAAGAGAAGTTTGAGCAACAAGTCGTTATTCACCAACTCTATGACACCCCGCCAAGGCCGTTAATCAATTCAGAAGAGCGACCTAAAATCTCTGACGCTTATCGATGGATCATGTAGAATGATGAGAGAACACAACGAATCATCAACGATGTTCTCGCCTGTATTCAGCAATCTAAACACCCAATAGTGTTAACAGAACGTAGAGAACATGCAGAGACGATCAATGCTATGTTGCTAGATAAAGAGGTCGACTCGGTCGTTTTAAAAGGCGCAATGCGCGCGTCTGAGCGTAAGGCCGTTGAAGAACAACTACCCACCGCGCAAGTCGTCGTTGCCACTGGTAAGTATGTGGGCGAAGGTTTTGATTTGCCTAGACTAGACACGCTGTTCTTAGCCATGCCCATTGCATGGAAAGGTTCACTGGCTCAGTATGCCGGGCGCATTCACCGAGAGTCGGAAGGCAAAGACCGTGTCACCATTTACGATTATGTCGATTGCTCGCTCCCTATGTTGCAACGAATGTTCAACAAACGGGAGAAAAGCTATAAGGCAATGGGATATCAAATTTCGTTCAATGGTGAAGCGCCCGAACAAGGCCAATTGTCAACCGAGTTTCTGCTAGCTTCTGACAAACAGGGTTCCGAAGCTCCTGCGTAAGCATAAACCCGCATTGGCTTACCCAAGCAATTGAGAGGCTAATTCAGTTCCTATTGTGGGAACCAAACCGGCATCCCGCTCCACCACCAAATAAAAAAGGTGAACCCTTCTCTGAAGTAAACAACAGAGAGGCCGTTCACCTTTTTTTATGCCCGAAATTTTCCCTGTAAGCGCTTAACAATTAAGGAACCTCGCCATCCATTAGTGCCTGCTCAACGCGCCTTCATGGCCTTTTCTCATTGGGCGTAGCAGAGTTTTTGGCAATGCATAAATCAATAAAGTCTTGCGGGAGTACGGGGGTCGGTTTTTTATTTTCGTCGATGGCGACAAAGCTGAACATGCCGGTGATGGCTTGTGTGCGGCCATCCTGGTAGAGATCCTCTACATGCACATCAACCCTTACTTTCAGGCTGGTGTTGCCAACCTTCACCACTTGGGCAATCAGCTCTACCACCGAGCCCGCCGGTACCGGGTGTTCAAAATCGATGCGATCGGTGCTCACCGTCACGAGGCGCTGGCGGCTGAAGCGGGTGGCCGCTATAAACGATACTTCATCCATCCACTGTAACGCCGTGCCACCAAACAAAGTGTCGTGATGATTCGTGGTATCTGGAAAGACCGCCTTCGTAACATGCGTTTTGGATAAGCGCTTTCGTTGTTCAATGATTTCATCCAAGGTCATCACATTCCCCGTTACTGGCTGGCTAATAGAAAAACGCAGTTTGCAGTATTGTGCGACGTAATTCGAGCAAAGCGTGTTCGAACTTGGTTGATCCACTCGCGCTACAAATGCATTACTAATGTTTGATATCGCCAAACGCAATCAGGGTTTACAATAATTGCTGTTTGATGACGGTAAAGAGCCGAGCGGCATGATGCGCTATGCTCCCTCATCAAGCCTGAACCAACACAATCAACATAAGCACAGTGCATGTCTAAACGATACTACCCCATACTATTGTTGCTACTGAGCCTGTATAGCCAACTGGCCAATGCAGGATTATTAAGCGTTTTCAAATACGAAGACGGCCGCACCAACTGGCAGTACATCGCCAACGGGGGCGGTGGTTTTTTGATTCTCTTGCTCACCATCACCGCGATCACCCTGCTGATCAGCCGGCGTAAGTTGCGACAATCCAATAAAGAGCTCACTCAGATTCGGGCCGAGTTGGAGCAGCGTGTTGAGGAGCGTACCGCCACCCTAAACGACGCAAATCTGCGCCTGCAGGCAGAGATCGAAAAACACAAGCAAACGACAGAGCAGTTGCGTGCCTCGGAGTCGTATATCAAGAACGTGCTCGAATCCATGCCCTTGACGCTCATTGGTTTGGACAAGAACGGCACCATCACGCAATGGAACAAACAGGCCCAGCAGACCTCGGGTATCGCACCGGAACATGCCCTGGGTAAAAACCTCTGGAAGACCTTCCATTCCATTTACGTCTCCGCTGAGCGGGTACAAGAAGCCATCAGCACGAACAAGCCCATTAACTACCGTCATAATGATCGTGGTCGCGGGCATTACGAAGTCATTGTGTATCCACTCAGTGGCCCCACCAATACCGAGGTGGTGATTCTGATCGATGATGTGACCAAGCAGGTTGAGTCAGAAAACCAGTTGATCCAGCGCGACAAAATGTCATCCATGGGGGAGCTCGCGTCGGCCATGGCGCACGATATCAATATTCCTTTGAACGCGATTATCAAAGATATCACGCACATTCAGCACCACCTCAAAAACGCCCTGCAACCGGGCGAGGTGCTGCAAGAAGAAGCGATTCAGCCCATAAACACTCTGCTCATTGAGAGCATCGAAAAAGGGCAACAGGCGGCGGGCATTATCGATAACCTCATCGCGTTTTCGCGTCTGCACAACACGGCAAAACAGCCGGCTCTCATGACCGAACTGATGGATCACACGCTGGAACTGGCCAGCGAAATGCTCGCCCCCCCGGAAGGCATGCAGTTTAAAAACATCCGCATCGTCAAGGATTACCAGCAAGCGCTGCAACCGCTCCCCTGCCTGGCCGCAGAGTTACAGCAGGTGTTTTTAAGCACCTTGCGGCATGCCTTTTACGCCATGAAGAAGGTTGAGCAGGACGATTACGAGCCCACCATCAAAATCCAGATTATGGAGTGCTACGACTATTTGTGGGTACGCATTCAGCACAATGGGCGCGGACTCACGGTGCAGGAACAGCTGTCTATTTTTGAGCCGTTTTTCGGTACCGAAACGCGACAGGAGCAGTACGATGCGAGCAAACGCTTGTCGTTCCCCTATTTTATCGTGACCGAACATCACGAAGGACAAATGGCCGTGACCTCTGATGTAGACGTGGGCACCACCTTTCATATGCAGTTCCCCATGCTCTGAGGGAACGTGCGCTTCCCCGTTTAGCCGAGTCATATGACTCCAGGTAACAATTTAGCTTGCCATTTAACAATACTGTATTAATATACAGTATTGTTAAATTCAAACGGCACAACAGGGGGACCTTATGCCAGTTATCGCCATGTGGAAGTGTGATAGGGACGGAGCAATGTTTGACAGCAAAAAAGAAGCCGATGCGCATGACAAAATGCTCGAACTGGGGGAACAGTTTACTGCCCTGTTGGAGAAGCAGATCGAAGGTATCGACGAAACTCAGGCAGAGAGCTTTGGTTTATTGCTCGCCAAAAATAAGGAGCTGGTTATTCAGGCCTGCAAAGGCAAGCCAGAAGTACTAGAAGAGCTGATGCACAGCAACGCAGATAATGTCACGCCACTTGCTGCCGGCCAATAAATCACTTACCAGGCATTGGCCTGTCGCGATTCTGATGCAATAAGACTTAATTGGCACACGAAACCGCCGGGATACAGCAGCGATGCCCGGCGTTTTTGTAAAGCCTCACCCAGCTTAACAATCGATATCGATTCCGTCGCCCTTGCCGCCGAGTAAGCGCCCTAGCACTCTAAACAGCCAGGCCAGTATTTCGAAGGGCAACTCAATCAAAACCTCAAGCCAATCAAGAAATCGTTTGCGTTCGTCACTTTGATGCCTCAACTTGCCCGGCCAAACGAAATGAGCACCTAGCAGACACAACAGACCCAAGAAAAACTGCGTCATCATGAAGCCGTCTGTGATCGACTCGATTACCCAAACAAGCCCCACCAAAAAAATCAGGCAGGCCAGCATCTCTCGTATTATGATCATCGCTATCTCACACTCAATCTGCCCGCCTAGGACACATCGGTATCAAGGTAAAGCTTGATGTCACGCCGCTTTGGGTGACGGTCGAGCCACTGTTTGAACTCTACCGCGCGAACAAAGTCATCTTCGCCGAGTATTTTTTGGTATCGCTCCGCTTGTAGCTTTTGCATACGATCGCGGCGAATATTACGCTGCCATGCATCGGTAAATATTTTGGGCAGTTTATGCGCCAGATCCAATGCTTTTAGCAAGGTCCACTCGCCTCGATCGAGCCATGCTTCGTCGCAATGTGCGCAAAGCTCCAGACGATTACTGATCTCGTGACCCACTTGATATTTCGTCATAAACCGGGCGCATTTGGGGCAGCTTTTAGCTTCGCTGGAATCATTCAATTCCCTTGGCTCACAGGCAAGCGCTTGTTCATTTTCTGCTTCCGGCTGATGCCGTTCCACCCAAAAACGGTAATTTATTAATGACACCAATGCGCCACCACACTTCAGGCAACCCGCAACCACCAAGCCGGGCTCCAATTCCTGGGGCTCCAGTTTATAACCGTGACAAACCGTACAATCCATACTGACTCCTTACACTGTGCAATGACCCGGCTTAGGCATCGAGGCCGTCATCACTATCATCTTTGGGAGATAACGCGGCATCTGCGTCTACAAAGCTCTGCAAGGTACGCAGTTGCTGCGATATTTCGACCATTTTTCGCTGTGTGCGTAAATCGATATCAATCTTCTTATCCATACTGCGCACGACCGGCGTCAGGGTGTGCTCGATGGTATCGGCCAATGTTTTAAGAATATGCTCAATACCCGGAACAGGCTGATTCACAATATGCACCTGCGGGTTAATTTCTTTTAGATTTTCTGACAGTCGCGTGAGTTCTCGCGCCATCACCTCGGCAAGCGCCTCATGCTCAGTATGGGTTGTCGCATGGTGCTGTTTCGCATCCATGGCCGCGCCCAGTGTTTGCACTCCCGCCACCAAATCGACCAGCTGTGCTACCACCTTGGCCCCCACGTCAGCATCACTGCCCCCCATGGCCTTATTACGCAAAAAGTCGCGCTTAATCTCAGCCCAACGTGCTCGCTGCGCGTCGGTCATATTGCCGCGGAGTTCTGCGAGTTTTAACAGATTGTCTTCAGCTCCCGTCGTAAGCAGCTGAGCCTCGCCCAGGTAGTGGTCCTCTATCATTTGCAGCAGTTCAGACTCATTCATTACCGCAGAAATCTTTTCAGCCATTTTGTTCATGTTGCGATAGCTGCCCTGCAACTTGAACGGCGGCTCCGTGCGGTATTGATCATTTTGTGCGGCAGAAGCGATGTACTGTTTATTGATTTTCAGGACGACATCCTGCACCACAAACATTTTTTGCAGTACCGACACAATCTCATTGATTTCGGCACCACTATAGGAATGGCTTAGATCGGTAGCAGGAATATTCTTACCCTTGGCCATATCAATCAGCTTGTACACATCACTCATCTCTCGCACGGCCAAAGGTGCCAACACCGCGTTGGAAGTCAGTGCGTTTTCAATGTAACTCAGTGCAAATTGCTCATCCATGCCACCGAGAATATCGCCCAGATTGTAGATATCTGCCCGGTTCGCCAGCATGTCGGGGACTTTAAAAGCCTCGCCCGACTCGGTATACGGGTTTCCGGCCATCACCACGCAGAATTTCCGACCGCGCATATCATAGGTTTTGGTGCGTCCTTTCCAGACCCCTTCAATGCGGCGCGTACCATCA
>JAWWBW010000194.1:0-5651 GCA_033720775.1 Oleiphilaceae bacterium
ATACCGCGCCTGTGGCAGTGGATGACAATTACGATGTTGATGCCGGCTTCAGTGGTGCGATCGCAAATCTGCTGTTTGTACCGGGTGGCTTTGATGATGACCGAATTCTTCGCAATGACAGCGATGCAGATGGCGATACCCTTACTGTATATTCTGCAAATGGGCAGATATTGGCAGGCAATGAAATCATTGTAACCGGGTCAAATGGTGGAGTCTTTACTGTACGTCGCGATGGTACAGTATTGCTCGATGCTTCAAGCGGATTCGAGCATCTGGCAGATGGTGAAACCGGAGTTACGACGATCAGTTATACCGTCACAGATGGGCGAGGAGGTTTTGATACGGCTGTTGTGTCGGTGACGGTAACCGGGCAGAACGATGCTGTGACCGCAAATAACGACAATGTGTCGGTAGGCGATGACAGTGTTGTTACAACCTTCGATGTGCTCTCTAACGACGAAACACATGTCGCAGGTGATACGCCGGTTGTGAGCGCAGTAGACGGTCAGGCTACAGGCGTGGGCGTTGCCATGACAGGTACACAGGGTGGTACCTTTGTGATAAACGCCGATGGTACCGCAAGTTTTGACCCAGGAATGGACTTTGCTTACCTCGAGGCTGGTCAAAGCGCCTCAACCTCTATTACTTATACCATTACCGGTTTTGGCGGCGAAACGTCTACCGCTACCGTTTCGGTGGATGTAAATGGTGCGAATTCCAACCCTATTGCCAACGATGATTTCGCGACGGTTAACGAAGACTTCAATGGCTTGGTTGCAAGGTTGACCTTTCCCTCAGGTAATTTCGTTGATGAACGCCTTATGGCAAACGACAGTGATCCAGAGGGCGATGCTATTACCATCACGCATGTGAATGGTCAGCCTTTGGTAAATGGTGAAATTACGGTAAACGGCTCGAATGGCGGTATCTTCACGGTCCAATCGAATGGTACGGCAAGCCTCGATACCAACGGCGCCTTCGATTACCTGGCTGATGGTGACACCACTACCACGTCGCTCAACTACACCATTAGCGATGGCAACGGTGGCACTGCAACAGCAACCTTCGAAGTAACTATTACCGGTGTCAATGACAATCCGGATGCCGCAGATGATTCTGCAATGGTTGCCGAAACGGGCTCTGTTACCATTGATTTGCTGGTTAACGATACAGATGCCGAAGGTCAGGGGTTGTCGATTAGCAATATCGACACGACTGGTCTCAATGGTACAGTCACGGATAACGGAGACGGTACGATCACTTATCAGACAAACGGACAGTTCGATAGCTTGAATGATGGTGATACCGCAAATGACTGGTTCTTCTACACCGTCAGCGACGGCAACGGCGGCACGGATACCGCACAGGTTCAGATTACGGTTACGGGTGATTCCAGCAACACACCAGTGGACAATGATTTCGGCGGTTAACACCGAATCAGGCGCTAACCTGAGCAATACGTGTGTATTGTTCAGTGTTGTTTCGCGCAGAGATTTGATGCAACTGGACGGTTCGCGGAGAGGCATTCGGACGAACGCTTCGCCGTAAACTTTACAATTGTTCAAACAAAGCGTGTTACGGTCGCTCGCACTGGACCAAGCTGTAAGGCAAACTTTGTGTGCGTCGTCTAAGTTGTGGCGCAAGAGGCCTGAATAAATGACTAACCCAGGGTGGAGATTAGACCTTAGCTATGCCTGCGCAAAGCCTGAAGCGTAACCCGGTCGACACAGCGCTACAAAATGTCAAACGTTCCGTGAGGGGCGTTTTTCTTTTTAGTTTTGTCGTTAATCTTTTGCTCCTGACATCCCCCATGTTCATGCTGCAGGTGTACGATCGCGTTCT
Source organism: Oleiphilaceae bacterium (assembly GCA_033720775.1). Classification (GTDB taxonomy): domain Bacteria; phylum Pseudomonadota; class Gammaproteobacteria; order Pseudomonadales; family Oleiphilaceae; genus PZPK01. The sequence goes on from JAWWBW010000194.1 coordinate 1,843, forward strand.
GCTATCGCGCAGCGAATCCACTTTGCTGGGACTTATCGGTATTGCGGTATTTCTGCTGCTGCTATTGCTTGCCTTCGAAATCATACGCAATTTTTTGCTTAACCGGATTAGTGTAAGGTTCGATCAGGAGCTGGGGCCTGTGGTGTTTGAACAGGTGTTTCGTTCTGCGAACTCTTCTCAGCCGATGCACGATATGAACACGGTGCGTAATTTCATTGCCAACCCCTATCTGCTTGCCTTGTTCGATATTCCCTGGTTGCCGGCCTATCTACTCGTTGTTTATTTATTACATCCCGCTCTGGGGCATGTTGGTCTGATCGGCGCCATTCTGCTTTTTTCTCTCGCCCTGATTAATGATCGTTCAACACGAGCGATGACGCAGGCGTCTAACGAGGCGTTTGGTGCGGCAGGAAGTTTCGTTGAACACGGGCTCAGAAATAAAGGCGCTGCCTTGGGTATGGGCATGCTGCCGGCACTGTTAGCACAATGGCGTCAGCTTCAGGTAGCGGGGATTGGTTTTCAGGCCCTTAGTACTGAGCGTAACGCATGGATTGGTGCAATCGCCAAGGTCTTGCGACAGTTGATTCAAATCGCAGTGCTTGCCACTGGGGCTTACCTGGCGATTCAGGATATCACGTCGGCAGGGGTTATGATTGCGGCGTCCATTATCATTGGTCGCGCCTTAACGCCTATTGAACAGTCGATACAGGGTTGGCGAGCGTGGACGAAAGCGCGTGAGTCGGCGCAGGACCTTCATTCCTTTATGGATCAGTATCACAGTTTGCAGGCTTGTACACCGTTGCCGGTGCCACTGGGCGGGGTGGCCGTTTCCAATGCATTGGTATTGGCTGATGATGAGCAAAGTGGTGAGACAAAGCGCCCCTTACTCAAAAATGTCAGCCTCCAGATTAAAGCGGGCGAATCCATTGGTGTAACCGGGCCCAGTGGTTCCGGAAAAACCACGTTGGCCAGAATGATGCTGGGCTTGGTCAAAACAACAGCAGGCAGTGTTCGCATTGATGGCGCGGAACTAACGCCCGAAACGCAAGCGCAGCTTTCAGCGTACTTTGGTTATTTACCGCAAGATGTCGAATTGTTTGACGGTACGGTTGCCGAAAATATCGCCAGGTTTAAAGGCGAAGCCGGGGAACAGGTTGTTGAAGCCGCGATGATGGCAGGAGCGCATGAGCTGATTCTATCATTGCCTCAGGGTTACGAGACCAAAGTAGGGCCGTCTGGCTTGCCCATCTCCGGTGGGCAAAAACAGCGTATCGGTTTGGCCCGAGCGCTTTTCGGTAAACCGAGCCTGATCGTGCTCGACGAACCCAGCTCCAATCTGGATCAAGCCGGGAGTCAAGCCGTATTGAATGTGCTCAAAGCAATCAAACAGCAAGGTATTACCTGTATTGTTATTGCTCACCAACCCGGCCTCTTCGGCACGATGGACAAAATAGCGGTGATCGCAGAGGGCATGATTCTCAAGTTTGGCGAACGCGAGCAGATACTGGCAGAACTTAATCCTAAAAGGCCCGTTAGCGCCTCGGATAAGCAAAAACAATCGACAGCGCCCGTTACACGCGCTGTGGTTGGGGGCACCCGTATCGTGCCGGCCAAACCTCGGGTAGAGATTAGTTCATCGGAGAAAAAAGCGTGAGTCTGATAAACGCACCGGCACCACCAACCAATATGCGCACACCAACTATCGTTGGCTTATTGCTGGTGATAACGGGTGTTATCGGGTTTTTGGTATGGGCTATGTTAACGCCGCTGGACAGCGCGGTGGTCGCGCAAGCAACGGTAAAGGTGAGCTCTGAAAAGAAACAATTACAGCATCTTGAAGGCGGAATTGTAAAAGAGATTCTCGTCAAGGAAGGTGACATCGTGGTGGCGGGTCAAACGCTGTTGCGTCTTGATGAGACCTTTGCCGTATCCAATCACGATAGCTTGCGCGCACAATTACAGGAATTACGTTTGCGAGAGTATGTGCTGCGGGCGCAACGCGATCTTGCGCAAACACTCGAGCTACCATCGCTCGACATGGAGGATTCTGCATGGCTCAGGGAACAAGTCGATGCCGCTGAGCAATTGTTTGATCTCAGCCGCGCAGCGCTTAACAACCAGTTATCCAGCTTATCGGCAAAACAGGAGCAGCTTTTGGCGCGTATTCGCGGGCTGGAACGGGAGCTGACCGCAAAAGAAGCAGAAGTGACCTATATGCAGGAGGAGCTTGCTGCATGGGAAAATCTCGTACAGCGTCAATTCGCAAACAAACTGAGGTATCTCGAGCTCAAGCGTGAGCTGGCCGAGAAACAGGGTGAGCAGGTAAAACTCACCGCCCAGCATGAGACAGCGTTGCAAGAAGTGCGAGAACTGGAATTCGAGATAGAAAGTGTCACACAGGGCTATCGTGAAAATGCCGCGAATGGTTTGCAGGAAATCCAGGGGCGTATTGCAGAACTTAACGAGCGTATTGATTCAACGGCGAATATTCTCAACCGTGTGGCGATAAAGGCCCCGGTTTCAGGCAAGGTTGTAGGCCTTAATGTCTTTACCATAGGAGCGGTGATCAAGCCCGGGGATACCATACTGGAGATTGTTCCTAGCGATGATGATCTGGTGCTGGGCGCGCGAATCATGCCTGTGGATATCGACAAGGTCAGACAACACATGCCTGCCAGGATTCGTATGTCGGCTTACAAGCATCATGAATTTCCCGAGTTCAGTGGATACGTCGAAAGTGTCTCAGCAGATGTTCTGCAAGACCCAAAAACATTGGACTCTTTTTATATGGCGCGTATTTCGATCCCAAAGGAAAGCTTGGGTGAGGCAGCGTTAGATAAAATCAGCCCTGGAATGCCCGCCGATGTAATGATCGTCACGGGCGAATCTACGCCAGCACAATACTTACTCGACCCATTACTGAGTGCCTTCCGTACAGCTTGGCGAGATTCGTAGGCGCGAGCAATAACAATCAATTGAACCAAATAGAAAAGCCGCAGTAATGCGGCTTTTTTGTTGGGTGGCGGTTTGTTGGGTTATCAAATGTAGTAGAGCACGAGATATACCGCGAGCAATATTGCTACCCATACGACCATCGTTTCAGTAGGCCATAGCTTGGCGAAATACCCCTTGGGTCGACCTTGTTCCGCGTCGTAGGAGTTGAGCACCAGTTGTTTCACAGCGCCGGTAAGGGACTTCTCCAGACCCTCGTAACTTCTGTAAACGGCGCATCCAATGCGTTTAACAAAAGCGGGAGCCAATTTGCGGTAGAGCCAATCGGCATCGATATTGGTCGAAGGAAGTTCTGGCGGATACATATTGCGCAGGTTCAGCCATACAAAGGCTAGCGCAGAGAAGAACAGCAACTGCAATTGTGTCAATACATGCGTTACGTCATAGGGCTGGTAGTTTGCTTCCCACGGAAGCAGGGCGTACACGGTATGAGCCGGGAAGCTGCCAATCGCAACACAGGCAATCGCGGCCAGCGTCATGGCGATGAGCATGTTGCTGGGTGGCTCCGTGGTACGAATACCTGAATCGTGCGCGAAGAACGCAAAGTAGGGGATTTTAATACCCGCATGGTGGAATACCCCCGCGGCGGCGAACAGCAACAACAGCCAGACAACATCGTAGCCTTCAGCAACGGCTGCGCTCATGATCATTGATTTGGAAACAAAGCCGCTGAATAGCGGGAATGCGGAAATGGAAGCGGCGCCCACAATACACAGAATCGTGGTTTTGGGCATGGACTTGTACAGGCCGCCCAGTTCAGAACCGTTGATCTTGCCTGTCATATGCAGTACCGCACC
>JAWWBW010000195.1:0-5599 GCA_033720775.1 Oleiphilaceae bacterium
ACTTGCCCGCCACATCCATCACGCGCACCACATGTTCATGGGCGGTTTTGGCGTCTGCAGTAATAATAAATGGAAGTTTGGTATCGCCGTTAGACAGTTTTTGTACGGCTTTCTTTAGCGTTTCTTCCTGATTATTGACCAATGGTCGCTCGTTCACCGAATAATCGCCTTGGGCATTAATCACTACTTCTATTTCGTCTACAACGGGCTTGGCAGGCTCACCACTCGATTGCGGCAAGTCAATTTCGAGATGGCTTTCTTTGGTAAAGGTAGTAGAGACCATAAAGAAGATAAGCAACAGAAACACCACATCGATCAATGGCGTCAGATTGACTGAGACTTCTTCTCCGGCTTGACGTTTAAATTTCAAGACAACTGCTCTCCGGCATGTGTCGCTTCGCGATCACCGTGCACAATCTCGACCAGTCGCAACGCATCCTGTTCCATATCAACCACAATCTCGTCAACACGGCGCAGAAAATAGCGGTGGAAGATCAGTGCGGGAATGGCGACGGTTAAGCCTGCGGCTGTGGTAATCAGCGCCTCAGAAATACCCCCGGCCAGCGCAGCGGCGTTGCCTGCGCCTTCAAGTTGCAGCTGTGCGAAAACTTTGATCATACCGATGACCGTGCCCAACAGGCCCAAAAGCGGTGCGATTACAGCAATGGTTCCAAGCGCTGTCAGAAAACGTTCCATTTCGTGCACCACGTGACTGGCTTCTTCCTGAATGCTTTCTTTCATGATCTCGCGGCCATGCTTGGCATTGACGAGACCAGCAGCCAATACGCGACCAATCGGGGCTGCTTCTTTCAACTCTCGCAAGCGTTTTGAATTCAACTCTTTCTTTTTAATCCAGCCCCACAGTTCGTTGACCAGTGATTTGGGAGCCAAACGGCTTACGCGCAGAGTCCAAAACCGTTCGATAATAATTGCCAGCGCCAACACGGAACAGAGCAGCAGGGGAAACATAATAATGCCGCCCGGTTTCAGTAGATCTAACACGCAGTATTCTCCTGAGTTTAAATTCGCTTATTGTTCTTGCGAGTGTAACGCGATAACTATCGCTATATTTTTGTGCGCCTACTTTATCACACTCAGCATTTAAGAAAAGCTCCCTTACCCGCCACCACTGGACGATGCTGAGCGCTCTGGTACGAGCCAAAACGATTGCCGTCGCGCACGCTCCCAAATATATCGTTCATGCGCCTTCAAAGGCCTCACTCGCAAGGCCCCTGTTACCCCCAAATGCATCGCGATCGCCCCCATTTCTTGAACACGATGCAGCACATCTGGATGCGGATGCCCAAAGCGGCTTTGAAAAGGTGCCGCCAACACAACACGCTCGGGCTGCACACGCTTAAGCAAGGCAAAAGAGGTGGCGTGACGCGAACCATGATGCCCCGCCACGAGCACATCTGCCCGCAAATCTCCTGTGTACTGACGCAAAAAGTGTCGCTCGCCTTCGCCCTCAAGATCCCCCATTAACAGCAGTCGAAACTGCGCCACCTGCACCATTACCACACAAGAGCGATTATTGGCACTCGTACCTGATACAGGGTTGGCATAAATCACCTCAATACGCCACGCACCTTCTTGCCAATGCATACCGTCTTCACAAGTCAGGGCGTGCCGGGTAGCTTCATGGCGCTGCGCCTCACCCGCCCACAGCTGTCGCGGCCTTAAAACCTCGATCATCGCTCCCGCGCCGCCCACATGGTCACTGTCACCATGACTGAGAATCATTCCCTCTATGCTGTCACTCCGTCCAACTTTACGCAGATAAGGCAGCAGTTCACGCTCGGCCAGACTACCTGCGCCCCATTGCGGCCCCAGGTCATATAACCACACGGAGTTACCGGCAAGCATAATCACTGCCAAGCCTTGCCCGGCATCCCAAAGAAGGATCTCGTGTTTCGATTCCGCCTTTCCAAAAGGAAAATAAATCGTGGTTGCGATTACCAGCAAAATTCCCGCGGTGTAGTTTCGATAAGGGCGCAGCAATACGACGAATATGACCAGCGCAAATAACAGCAACCATCCCCATGCGCTGTGCATAAGATTGATCTGCCCCTGAAGCGGCACTAGTGCATCAAGGAATGCCATCAGTACATGCAGCACCATGTCTGTCAGCTCCAGAGCTGCCTGCCCACCCTCTTTCCAAAACAGACCCAACAGTGACGCCCCCAACACCAGCGGCAACACCACCAGCGACACCCAGGGCACCGCAATCAGATTTGCCAGAATATTTAGCGGATGACTGGGCAAACCAAACCACGCATTCAGACCGTGCAGGAACAAAAAAAGCATCACTTGCATCACCAGCAATGAACGCCAATGCCGCTGTAACAGGCCCGCACGCCACATCAAGATCAGGCAGGCCACGGCGACAAAGGAATACCACAATCCAGCGCTTAGCATGGCGCTGGCATCCACCAGTAACACTAGCGTTAGCGCCAACAACCACACCATTGCAGGATTGATTCGGATATAACCACGCCCGGCTAGTAGCAGCACCATCGCCATGAGCCACGCGCGTTGCGCAGAGGGAGCCGCCCCAACCATGAGGACATACCCCAGACTCAGCAATGAAATAACGACCAGCCCTATACTGGAACGAGGCAGTAAGAGATGGAGAAGCCCCACCACAAGTCCAACATGCAAGCCCGATATAGCCATTAAATGTTGGGTGCCTGTCGCACTCAACAGCGTATTCTCCTCATGCGTGATGGCAGAACGATCCCCCAGCAGCAAGGCCTGGATCAAGCCAAAATGCATCAAGTGAGAAGCGAGAGGCTCAATGTGCTGACGCACCAGCAAGCGCCAGTGCAACAAGGTTTGGCTAGCAAGCCGCATTCGCATTGTGGAAGGTTTCACCTCCGGTACCTCCCCAATGGCTTTTATATTCCCCAAGGCTACGACACGATCCCGAAACCAGAACTGCTCGCTACTGCGCGTAAGTGGATTGAGCCGCCCCCGCGGCTCTTTGAGCTTAACTTGAAAGCGATAGGCTGGGCGCAGATCATCAGGCAACAAAGTGGCGTCCATATTCAGTCGCACTTTCATCCCATCAAACGCGTGCCTCGATGCCGGTGTGATGATCCTTCCCCCACACACATCCACCTTCAATGCAAAAGCCGATTCAACCGGCAAGCTGCATATCCAGCCCTCCAGCTTAATGACCTGACCAAAGACCTCTCTTGGGAGTTGATTCTGAATTTGCTGATCGACCTGAAACGCCGCATAACCGTAGCCAAGCAGCAACACCAGCAGTAAACGCATGCCGTGAAAACGAATACCCACAAGCGCCAGCGCACCAAGCAGATAATAATCACGCCACGGTAACAAATGCCCGCTACAATAGAGTATGATGATTCCGGCACAAAACGCCGCCATCCATGACATGGCCAACTCTTCCTTGAGGTGGTAGACAAAGATTAATCCGGTGGATTACGAACAACGCACAACAGTATGCCCAAAGACTTTATTAAAAAGTATCTACCGCATCCCGATTCGGTTAAGCATCACAAGAGTCTGGCCTTCCTGGGCGAGCTGGTTCATGAACCCAATCTTTGGCACCTCAATCGACACTGCGTGACCAAGGCCTTTGCTATTGGTTTGTTCTGGGGCTGTATTCCCATGCCGTTTCAGATGGTAGCAGCAGCCTTTATGGCGGTGCGACTCAATGCTAACCTGCCCCTGTCAGTAATGCTGGTCTGGTTCAGCAACCCGGTCACCATGCCGCCCATTTTCTATTTCGAATATCTGATTGGCGCATGGTTACTCGACATGCCACCCATGGCCTTTGATTACGAGTTAAGTGTTAGCTGGATAAAGAGCAAGCTCTATGATGTGGGCGTGCCACTGTTTTTGGGGGCCATAATTTGTGGCGTTGTGTTGAGCAGCTTGGGCTATTGGATAGTAGACCGCATTTGGCAACGCAGCGTACGACGCAAGTGGGAGTTGCGCCAACAGCTTCGAATGAGCAAGAACCCTCCGAAACCACCCAGCCTCTAATCCCCATCTATTCAGGCGAATAGGACTTGAGGCAACCTTCTTCCATCAGCATGACGCGGTCGGTCTGACTGGCCAGCTGTTTGTCGTGGGTGACGATAACAAAGCTGGTTTTCAACTCTTGCTGTAACTGCAACATGATTTGCTGGATATTGCGCGCAGTGCCTTCGTCGAGATTTCCGGTCGGCTCATCCATCAATACACACTTTGGATCATTAACCAGCGCTCTAGCAATCGCCACACGCTGGCGTTCCCCTCCCGACAGCTCGCCGGGCTTATGGTGCGCCCGCGGCATCAGCCCAACCCGCTCCAGCAGCGTCGCTGCCTGTTGTTCGGCCACTCTGCGCTTACACCCGGCTATATAAAGGGGCATCGCGACATTTTCGACCGCAGAAAATTCCGGCAACAAATGATGAAACTGATAGACAAACCCCAAGTGCTGATTACGCAGGCGCGTTAACACTTTATCGTTACATTGCTGCAGATCGGTTCCACATAGCACCACAGAGCCAGAAGAGGGTCGATCCAAACCGCCAAGAATATTCAGCAGTGTCGTTTTGCCCGCACCAGAGCTACCCAGAATACCGACTGACTCACCTTGTGCCAGCTCAAAATCCACATTCGCAAAAATGCATAAATTACGCGCTGCATCATCGTAGCTTTTGGAGAGTCCTGTTGCGCGGATCACATTATCACTCATAGCGCAACGCCTCCGCAGGTTGCACTTTGGCAGCACGCCATGCTGGATAAATCGTTGCCAGCAGACTCATTATTAGTGCTGATCCCGAAATGACGACCACGTCTGACAATCGCAATTCAGAGGGTAAATCACTGATAAAGTACACATCAGGATTGAGGAACTGCATTTTCAATACCGTTTCTACAAAAGCAATAATGTCACTGACATTCAAAGCCAGCACAACGCCCGCGACCGTCCCTATGAGTGTTCCCACCACGCCGATATACGCACCCTGTACGATAAAAATAGACATAATCGCACCAGGACTCGCCCCCATGGTTCGAAGGATCGCGATGTCTGCCTTTTTGTCGGTAACTACCATGACCAGAGTCGAAATAATATTGAAGGCGGCCACCGCAACAATCACCATCAGCAGCAAACCAATCATGGTTTTTTCCATGCGAATCGCCTGAAAGAGGTTGCCATGCGTGCGCGTCCAGTCGACGCTGTAATAAGCCTGGTCGAGAGAGCCAGCCAGCTGACGCGAGACAAGGGGCGCATCAAACAAATCGTGCATTTTCAGACGAAGACCATGCACGTAGCCCTTCATCCGCATTATCTTTGCGGCATCATCCATATGAATCAACGTAAGCGAAGCGTCCAGATCGGCACCAACCCGAAACACGCCCTTCACGGTGAAACGCTTTAATCGCGGGAACACGCCAGCGGGTGTCAACGCGGCCTCGGGCAGGACCACCGTCACTTTATCGCCAACGGCAAGGCGTAACTGCCGCGCTAAAATCTCGCCCACAATTATCCCAAACTCCCCTGACTCCAAGTCCTGCAATCTGCCTTGCACCATGTGTCGACTAATGATGGACACCTGATCTTCTTCGTCTGGCAAAATAC
>JAWWBW010000196.1:0-5490 GCA_033720775.1 Oleiphilaceae bacterium
AGCAAACAGAACAAACAGAGCAAACCGAGCAAACCGAAGAACCTGAAGCACAAGCAGCCGAATGAGCCCATGCCTGCAACGTTCTACCACCGCTTCATTCTACTGCTGACTTGTGCATTATTGCTGCCTGCCTGCAGTCTGTTTGAGACGCGACAGCCGCCGGTCAGTAACCTGACCTACGACTGGCCATCGCTGCAGGCACAACTGACTGCACAATCACGCTGGCGCATTATGGGCAAGATCGGCGTGCGCACACCTGAAGATTCCATGAGCGCCGCTATCAATGAGTGGACGCAAATAAATGACGTTTACGACGTACATTTAAGCTCCACCTTTCTCGGACTGGGATCGGCAAGACTTCGCGGTAATGCCGCTTTTGTTACGCTCGAAGAATCCGGCGAAGAACCGGTATCGTCCGATTATCCTGAACTACTTATTGAACAGAGCCTTGGCTTTCCTCTGCCTATCGCCCAATTGCAATACTGGATCAAAGGTTTGCCCGCACCAGGCACCTTTCATTTACATGCCGACCCAGAGACCGGCTTACCCAAGCGTATTGAACAATTTGGCTGGACCCTCGAGTACAGCAAGCATATGCAGTCTTCGGGCCTCCCCATGCCAGGTAAAATCAAACTCAGCCGGGGGCCCATCCGTATCATTCTGGCAATCAAGGAATGGCAACTCTTGTGACCGGCACACTTACCCTTCCGGCTCCGGCCAAGCTGAACCTCTTTCTGCATATTACTGGTCGACGCTCTGACGGCTACCACAACCTGCAAACCCTGTTTCAGTTGCTCGATTTTGGCGACGAGCTGAGCTTTACATGCACAGACGACAACCGCATCACACTCGACGATCCTGCCAGCGGGGTTCCACCTGAAGACAACCTCATTGTTCGTGCCGCACAGAGCCTGCTGGAATATCGCGCAACCCCGGATGCCGGTGTGCAGATTGTTCTTGATAAACGACTCCCCATGGGCGGAGGAATCGGCGGCGGCAGTTCCGACGCGGCCACCACCTTGCTCGCACTTAATCATCTCTGGCAATGCCAGTTAACGCCGAGCGAGCTGTGTGCGATCGGCGTTCAACTTGGCGCAGATGTACCCGTTTTCATACAGGGCAAAACAGCCTTCGCCGAGGGTGTCGGCGAGCAATTACAAGCGATTGAATTACCTGAATATTGGTATGTCGTTTTGACTCCAGAAGTCCATGTGAGTACCGCCCAAATTTTTTCTCACGAGCTGTTGACAAGAGACACCCCAAAGATCAAAATAGCGCCCGCTCTGGAGGGACAGGGTTTCACCGGTCTACGCAACGACTGCGAAGCACTGGTCACACAACTCTACCCACCAATTGGACAAGCCATCAATTGGCTGAATCAGTTCGGCGAAAGCCGGCTAACAGGAACCGGAGCATGCTGCTTCTGTCGCTTTGAAACCGAAGCCGAAGCACGACAGGTTTTGAATGAAGCTCGCTCTACGTTCAAAGGCTTTGTAGCCAAGGGAGTCAATCTCTCTCCTGCTCATCAAAGGCTAAATGAAGCTGACTAGTTCGCAATGAACTGTCCAACAAACACACTTGTGCAAAGCGTGTGGATAGTTAGAACGAGGCTCATTTAAGCAACAAGTTACTGGGGTATCGCCAAGCGGTAAGGCAACGGGTTTTGATCCCGTCATGCGGAGGTTCGAATCCTCCTACCCCAGCCATATTTTTCGCTTTCCTTACAACAAACGGCAATGCGCACCACCTTTGACGCCGTCGTTATTTTTTCGGTTTGGTCAAAGCGAAAACAGATATGAAAGATTCAGCAGAAAGATCAGACGAGTCAACACTCAAGAGGTTTCCCATACCCATGTCCAGAATGATGGTATTCAGCGGCAACGCCAATCGCGAACTGGCCGAAAAAGTTGTCAACAATCTGCGCCTGCCATTGGGCGACGCCGCAGTGGGTCAATTTAGCGACGGGGAAGTCTCCGTAGAAATTAACGAAAACGTACGCGGTAAAGACGTATTCATAATCCAGCCGACCTGCGCTCCCACCAACGACAACCTGATGGAACTGGTCGTGATGACGGACGCTCTGCGTCGCGCTTCGGCCTCTCGCATCACTGCGGTGGTTCCCTACTTCGGCTACGCACGTCAGGACCGCCGTGTACGTTCCATGCGCGTCCCCATCACCGCCAAAGTGGTGGCCGACATGATTACTAAAGTGGGTGTAGACCGCGTACTCACGGTAGATCTGCACGCCGATCAAATTCAGGGCTTTTTCGACATTCCGGTAGACAACATTTACGCCACCCCGATTCTGATTGACGACATCACTCGCAAATTTCAGGATGAAGATTTTATCGTCGTCAGCCCCGATGTTGGCGGCGTTGTGCGCGCCCGCGCCATGGCCAAGCGCTTGAACGATGTGGACCTGGCCATCATCGACAAGCGTCGTCCGAAAGCCAACGTATCGCAGGTGATGCACATCATCGGTGACGTCGAAGGAAAAACCTGCCTTTTGATTGACGACATCGTCGATACTGCCGGCACGCTTTGCAAGGCTGCTGAAGCCCTCAAGGCAAACGGCGCCAAGGCGGTTTATGCCTATATTACGCACCCGGTACTGTCGGGTCCGGCCATCGATAACATCTCGAGCTCAACGCTAGATGAGCTGATTGTCACAGATACCATTCCTTTGAGTGACAAGGCCAAAAATTGTGGTAAAATCCGCCCCCTTACGATTTCCGGGCTTATCGCAGAATCCATTCGCCGCGTGAGCAATGAGGAATCCATCAGCGCCCTGTTCGACTAGTTAGCTCTGGCACCACGGCACTGAAACGAATTTGGGGCGCAGGATTTGCGCCTCAACACTGTAAGAACCCCGATTCGGGGTTTTTGTTTATAAAACCCTCGCAAGGCGGGCTTGGTCGCGGGCCTGCTTTACGATTTTGAGGAATTCAACATGAGTAATGAATTTGTAGTCAATGCTGAGCTTCGAGCCGATCAGGGGAAAGGTGCGAGCCGCCGCCTGCGTCGTCTCGAAAACAAGATCCCTGCCATCCTTTATGGCGGTAAGTCCAAAGAGCCGGTGATGCTGACTCTGAAAGACAACGAGGTGAAAAAGTCACTGGAAAACGAAGCGTTCTACTCGCATATCCTGACTGTTAAATATGATGGCAAAGAAGAAAGCGCCATCCTGAAAGATCTGCAACGTCACCCTTCACGCGGTGAAGTAATGCACGCTGACTTTTTGCGTGTGAGTAAAGATCAGCCTATCCACGTTCATGTACCACTGCACTTCATCAACGAAGAAAGCTGCGTTGGCGTGAAAATGGGCGGCGGCAAGATCTCTCACCAGATGGTAGAAGTTGAAATCATCTGTCTGCCTGGCGATCTGCCTGAGTACATCGAAGTCGACATGAAAGACGTTGAAGTGGAAACCATCGTTCACCTGACCGACCTGGTTCTGCCAAAAGGCGTGACGATCGCTGCTCTGCAACAGGGCGACGACCATGACCTGCCTGTGGCTTCTGTACACAAGCCTAAAGGTAGCGCTGGCGACGAAGAAGAAGGCGAAGCCGCAGAAGGCGAAAGCGAAGACTAAGCCTTCGGTTAACGACGAAACCCGGTTATTACCGGGTTTCTTTGTTTATAAGCCACTGAATACGGTAACAAGATGAGCCACAGCCCCATAAAACTCATCGTTGGCCTGGGCAATCCTGGCAGCGAATATGAGCAGACCCGCCACAATGCCGGCGCCATGTTTCTGGCACAACTTGCCAGCGACTTTCACACAGCACTGAAGCCCGACAAGAAGTTTTTTGGTTTGTATGGCAAGGCCCACATTAGCGGCAACGACGTGCACCTGCTGTTCCCTACCACCTTTATGAATCGCAGCGGCCAGGCCGTTCAGGCCATTTGTCAGTTCTATAAAATCCAGCCCGAGGAAATTCTCGTAGCGCACGACGAACTGGACATTCCTCCCGGCACCATGAAGCTGAAACAGGGCGGCGGCCATGGAGGCCAAAACGGCCTGCGTGACATCATCGCCAAACTCGGCGGCAATAAAAACTTCAAACGCTTACGCCTCGGTATTGGCCACCCCGGCGATGCCAAAAAAGTCACGGGCCACGTGCTGGGCAAGCCGAGCAAAAAAGAACAGGAACAGCTAGACAGTATTATTCACGAGGCGATTCGCTACCTGCCCGAGATTCTGCGCGGTGATTGGCAAAAGGCCATGAACCACCTGCACAGTTACAAGGCCGATTAAACGCAAAATCTGGTCGCTAGGCAGGCTTATCTATATAATACCGCCTCTTTTTTAACAGCATTCAGGACATCACTATGGGCTTCAATTGCGGTATTGTGGGCTTACCCAACGTTGGCAAATCCACTCTGTTCAACGCCTTGACCAAGGCCGGCATCGGTGCCGAGAACTTTCCCTTTTGTACCATTGAGCCCAATGCTGGCGTAGTCGCCATGCCGGACCCGCGCCTCGACAAACTCGCCGCCATCGTCAACCCCGAGAAAGTCATCGCCACCACCATGGAATTTGTGGATATTGCCGGTCTGGTTGAAGGCGCCTCAAAGGGTGAAGGCCTGGGCAACCAGTTTTTGGCCAACATTCGAGAAACCGATGCCATTGCCCACGTGGTACGCTGCTTTGAAGACGAAAACGTGGTGCACGTTTCTGCCAAGGTGAACCCACAAGCCGATATTGAAGTAATTAATACCGAGCTGGCTCTGGCCGACCTTGATACGGTAGAAAAAGCAGTCAAGCGCTTTACCCGCACCGCCAAGAGCGGCGACAAAGAGGCCAAAGCGATATTGGCACTGCTTGAAGAAAAACTGCTGCCCCACCTGAACGAAGGCAAGCCCGTGCGCGGTCTGGGGCTGAGTGAAGACGAACTCAAGCAAATTCGCGAACTGTGCCTACTCACCATCAAACCCACCATGTATATCGCTAACGTCGACGAAGACGGATTTGAAGATAACCCCCACCTCGACCAAGTGCGCGAAATCGCCGCCGCCGAAAATGCCGTCGTCGTACCCATCTGCAACAAGCTCGAAGCCGAAATCGCCGAGCTGGAAGACGAAGAAAAAGCCGAGTTTCTGGCAGACCTGGGCATGGAAGAGCCCGGCCTCGATCGCGTTATTCGAGCCGGTTACGAATTACTTGGCCTGCAAACCTACTTCACTGCGGGCAAAAAAGAAGTGCGCGCCTGGACCATGAAACAAGGCGATACCGCACCTAAAGCAGCCGGCGTGATTCATACCGATTTTGAGAAAGGCTTTATTCGTGCCGAAGTAGTCGCCTATGACGACTACATTGCCCACAACGGCGAATCCGGCGCCAAAGACGCCGGTAAATGGCGTCTGGAAGGCAAGGACTACATCGTGCAAGACGGCGATGTCATTCACTTCAGGTTTAATGTTTAGGCTTGATGCTGGATGGGGCGGGAGTCTGAAGTCTGAAGTCTGAAGTCTGAAGTCTGAAGTCTG
>JAWWBW010000197.1:0-5479 GCA_033720775.1 Oleiphilaceae bacterium
CTGAATAAGTGTGAATTGACGCCTCCTGCTGAAGCCGCAGTCGCTGCAACCATTGAAGATACTTTTCCCGTCAAATTACAGGATTCGGCATCGTGCCCTCGCTATTTAGGGCGAGTTATTCGTAATGTGGATTTGAGCCGAGGTACACCGTTGTGGATGAGTGAAAAGCTAAGACGATGTGGCTTGCGCTCTATTGATCCGGCAGTTGATGTCACAAATTACGTCTTGCTTGAGCTGGGTCAGCCCATGCATGCTTTTGATCTGGATGAGTTGAAGGATGAGATTCAGGTACGCCCGGCCAAGCGCGGTGAAACACTGGTTTTGCTGGACGGTCAGAAGGCTGAACTGCGCGAGGATACACTGGTCATCGCAGATGGTTCCGGGCCCCTTGCGATGGCGGGTATCATGGGTGGCGAGCACAGCGGTGTTACCACGAAAACCCGTAATATATTTCTCGAGTGTGCCTATTTTGCTCCATTGGCGGTTGCGGGCAAGGCGCGGTCTTATGGTTTGCACACCGATTCTTCACATCGTTTCGAGCGTGGCGTAGATACTGAAATTCAGCATCGGGCCATGGAGCGAGCGACAGAGCTGCTGCTAGAAATTGTTGGCGGCCAACCTGGCCCTGTTGTTGAAGCAAAAGACGCCTCGCATCTGCCTCAGCCTAGAAAGGTCACTTTGCGTGCTGCTAGGCTGCACAGTCTATTGGGTATCGAGGTGCCAGGTGACGAGGTGGAGGAGATTCTCTCTCGTCTGGGCTTAACGCTTGTTTCTAAAACTGACGAGGATTGGACGTTCACTGTACCGAGTTACCGCCATGATATTTCGATCGAGCCAGATTTGATTGAAGAGGTCGGGCGCATCTATGGGTATAACAATCTGCCCAGAACAAGTGCATTTGGCGCGCTGGAATTGCGTCCTGATCATGAGGCGACCAAGCCTGTTGAAGTGCTGCGACAACAGTTGGTGAGTCGCGGTTATCAAGAAGCCATTACTTACAGTTTTGTTGATGCCAAGGTGCAAGAATTGGTTGACCCAGAGGCGAGCGCGGTGGCTTTGGCAAACCCCATATCGGCAGATATGGGCGTGATGCGAACTAGTCTTTGGCCAGGCTTGTTGAAGGCCATGTCATACAATCAGAATCGTCAACAGTCCCGCATAAAAATGTTTGAAACTGGTCTGCGTTTTAAACTTGTTAATGGCGAGTTGCAGCAGCAATTAAGTCTCGCAGGTGCGGTCTATGGCTTGGCCAACGAAGAAAGCTGGTCGAGCACCAAACGGAATCTCGATTTCTTCGATGTGAAGGGAGATTTAGAGGCTTTGTTCTCAGGTGTGGCGGATGATTTCGCTTTTAGTGCCGGATCGCATCCCGCTTTGCACCCGGGACAGTGTGCAGAAGTACACAAATCGGGTGAGAAAATTGGCTATTTGGGAGCAGTTCACCCAAAGTTACAAAAATCACTGGATTTGAATGGCCCGGTTTATTTGTTTGAACTATGCTTAGAAAAGACGGTACAGGGCCAAGTCCCTTATTTTACTGAAGTTTCCCGCTATCCTGAGATACGTCGCGATCTGGCTATTGTGGTGGATCGCTCGGTTAGGTTTGGCGAAATTGAATCCGTCATAAAGCAAGCAGCCGGTAATGATCTCGTATCGATGAAAGTATTTGATGTTTATGCAGGCGCTAGTCTCGCGGAGAATGAGCGCAGCATAGGTGTTGGACTGGTATGGCAGCGAGTTGATCGCACCCTCCAGGACGAAGAAGTCGCGACGGCATTTGACCAAATAGTGTCAGCACTGGCAGACAAGTTTGATGCACGTTTGAGGAGTTAAGGCATGGGGGCTTTGACCAAGGCCGATATGGCTGAGCGTTTATATGATGAAGTTGGCCTCAACAAGCGCGAAGCCAAAGAAATGGTGGAAGCATTCTTTGATGAAATTAGCGAGGCCCTGGGGCATAATGAGCAGGTAAAACTGTCGGGTTTCGGGAATTTTGATTTGCGAGACAAAAAACAGCGACCTGGCAGAAACCCCAAAACAGGGGAAGAAATACCGATATCAGCCAGACGAGTAGTCACTTTTCGACCAGGACAAAAATTAAAAGCGAAAGTAGAAGCCTATGCTGGAACCCAGTCACAATCTTGAATTGCCCCCTATTCCGGGCAAACGCTATTTTACTATTGGTGAAGTGAGCGAACTGTGTGGCGTGAAAGCCCACGTTTTGCGTTATTGGGAGCAGGAATTTCCACAATTGTCGCCGGTAAAGCGTCGAGGAAACCGTCGTTATTATCAACGCCAGGATGTTATGACGATTCGCCAGATTCGCAGCCTGTTGTATGATCAGGGATATACAATTGGCGGAGCCAAGCAGAAGTTGGTGAGTGATGAAAATAAAGAAGACGCTTCGCAAACCCACTTGCTCATCAAGCAAATGATTGCAGAGCTCGAAGAAGTATTGGAAGTACTTAACAGCTGATCTATCTGCTTGAACAAGCTTAAAAAACGCCGACTTTTGTCGGCGTTTTTTGTTTATTTCTATCTCAGCTTTCGGTATTATGCGCAGCTCAATTGGGGAGCTCTCCCCAACTGCGTCGGGGCGTAGCGCAGCCTGGTAGCGCACCTGCATGGGGTGCAGGTGGTCGCAGGTTCAAATCCTGCCGTCCCGACCAATTCCTTTTTTATTATTCTCCGTTGGTGCCTAAGCTTCGTCATTGATTTGTACTGTAATGGCAGCATCTGACACGACAACTCTGTTCCTGCCTTGGTGTTTGGCTTCGTAAAGGGCTTTATCGGCCTCCTGAAGCGCAGAAATTGGTAAAAGGTGTTGGCCTGGTGTGACTGTGACGACGCCGATGCTGATGCTTAAAGAGATTGTTTGGCCTTCAGAGACGACGCCTTGCTCGGCAATTTTCTTTCGCATTTTTTCGGCAATGTTGCATGCGCCGTGGCTGCTCGTGTTGGGGAGTAAGACTGCGAACTCTTCGCCGCCATAACGCGCGACACTATCTGAGGGCCGCTGAACGGTATCGCTGAGCACTTTGGCGATGAACTTGAGACATTCATCTCCGGTCAGATGGCCGTAGTGATCATTGATGTCTTTAAAATGGTCGGCATCAATAAGCAGGATTGAAAGTTCGGTTTTTTCCCGGGCGCAGCGTCGCCATTCACGCTCGTAGGTTTCATCAAATGCACGTCTATTGCTGACTTGAGTGAGTCCGTCGCGCGTGCTCAGACTTTGGAGTTTTTCATTAGCGAGTGATAACTCTTGAAGTATTTCCCTAAGCTCCTGGGTGCGCTCCGCAACGCGTTCTTCTAGCTCTTCGTTGGCGCGATGTTGTGCTTCCATTACCTGTTCCTGCGCTTTACGCGCAGCTTTTTCGTGAAGAAGAGCCGTGTGTTGTGCGGCAAACCGCTTTCTACGTTCTTCATTCATGCGGTCTGCCAGAGCAAATGAGAGCAGAATTACTTCGATCGCTGCTCCGATTTCGGGCCCGTGTTCGACGAGTGTTGTACGAGGGATTAAGCCAAATTTGCTTAGGGTGAGAGCAAACTGCCCCACCAGATAGATAAACCAGGCCAGCGTGAAGAAGCGGGCAACTTTTACGCCGCTCAACCATTGTGTAAGGCCTGTAAGAAGCAAGAGAGGGCAAGCGAGCGCGGTAATCAGAATGCCGGCTTTCAATACGGGTGCATAGGGTAAGAAAAAGCCTCCAATTGCCTGAACTAGGGCTAATCCAGCAATGGCCAATAGCAATTTATTTAACCGCGGGCTGGTGGCTTGTAAGGACATGAACCTGCGAGCGAAGAGGCACGCAAAGAAGACGGCGCCTCCTATCGAGACGAGTAATAAGCGCTCGTTTAGTGTTGGGAAATCCGGCGCGATGAGCTGAAAGCTCAGCCCTCTGAGGCCCATTTGCGAGATCGTAAGTGCGGCGATATAACAAATGTAGAGAAAGTACACGCTGTCGCGCATCGACAAGAAAAGCATCAGGTTGTAAAGCGCGATGGTGAGTAGGATGGCGACAAAGAAAGTATGCCCCATGAGTTGCCATTGATCCTGCTCCCAGAACGCATTGTAACTCCAGAGGTGAAGCGGAACTTGGACGGCTCCGGAAGTCTGAACACGCAGATATATTTCTAGTTGTGCGTGCCCTTCGGGAACGGGGAAAACGAAATTTCGGTGTTGAATAGGACGTTGGTGAAACGTCTGGTGGTCGCCGGTTTGATAGTGTGCAATGGCTTTCCCATCAGAGAGAAAGTACATGTCGATGTGGTCCAGGGCCGGGTAGGCGATTTCTACAAGTAGGGGATGATCGATTTGATCCAGGTTGTAAAGTGTTTGCTTAAACCAATATGCCGCTGAATCGACGCCCAGGTTGGGAGTAACAGCTTCGTTACGCTGCCAGTTTGATTTTTTTTCGAGAATAGCATCCTGCAGGCTGGCTGTGCCGGTCGTATCCCTCCAATAGAGAATGTTTTGGCCGAGATTGATATAGCCTGTTGCCGCGCCAGTTTTATCCTGCTGTGTTGAGGCCAGAGCAAGCGGGTTGCACAGGAATAGTAAGGCGGTAAGAAAGAGGGTAGTGCGGCTATTCAAGATGCGTACTCACTAAGTCATGTTACACGGTGACCTTGGGCGATGTTACTCAAGCCTAGTTCAGAGGGCGCGCGATTGCGAGGCGTGATGGTGTTGAGGGTATTGCTTTTTGTTGTCCGCCCGATAGCATGGCCTCGACTTGGAGGGAGATTGCATCATGCGTTATGCCGGAATAGTGGCTTTGTGGTTAGTAAGTGCTTCTATATTTGCAGACGTCGCTGATATGGAGGCGTGTTTGGGGAGAGCAGTGATAGGTGCTCCCAGCGATACCACAGTGGCTGAAATTAAGTCGCGCTGTTCAGTGTTGAACAGTGGCGTAAAATTACCTGATCGCATTATTGAAGAGCAGGTGACGGAAGATAGCGCGTTCGTGATTACACCTCACCGACAAAACTATTTACTTCCTTTCAGTCATAACGCCAATCCAAATCAGCAACCCTGGTTGGAGCAAGACGTATTTCCTGAGGTGGGCGGGCAACCTATCCAGCATAAAGAAGCGAAAATGCAGCTAAGCCTGAAAGTTCCGCTTTGGTATAGGGATTTATTTGTCGCAAACGATGGCTTGTATTTTGGCTTTACTTTCAAATCGTTTTGGCAGGTGTACCACAACGCACTGTCCAAACCGTTCCGCGAAACCAACTACCGGCCCGAACTATTTTATCAAGCACCTTTGCCATTTAGTCGTTGGGACGGGGCATTCTTCACGCGGGTAGGGATTGAGCACGAGTCTAATGGGCGCAGTCAGCTTTTGAGTCGCAGCTGGAATCGAATATTTGTCGGACTGGGGTTTCTGCGCGAACGGTGGGCTATTTACTTGCAACCCTGGTACCGGATTGCAGAGGATCCAAAGGAAGACGACGGTGACCCCAACACACCGCCACC
>JAWWBW010000198.1:0-5471 GCA_033720775.1 Oleiphilaceae bacterium
ATTCGAGGATAAGCCGTTGTGTACAAAAGACTTATCTTGCTTGCCTTGTTGGCACAACGCTTGCAGATTAACGCTGTAGGCTTCCACTGAGAAGTAAATGTGACGGGAAATTGGCGTGGCTGATAACGACAAAGAACAAGACGGTACCCCAGAGGAAGAGGGTAAATCCAAAAAGGGAATCATTATTATTGCACTGGTCGTATTGGTGGCAATTGGTGCTTCGGTTGGTGTAACGGTAATGCTGCTTGGCGGTTCGGAGCCCGCGGCTGAAAGTGAAGCAGTCGAAGAGGAAGCGCCTCAAGGGCCAGCGGTTTACCATGAGATTAAGCCTGCATTTTTGGTGACCTTCAACGTAGGTGGCAGGCAGCGATATATGCAGGTACATGTTTCGGCCTCATCACGAGACACCAATGTGTTCGCGGCAGTGGAGCATCACATGCCCCTGATCCGATCCAAAGTAATTAATTTATACAGCGGGCAGGATTTTGAAATGATTCAGACCGAAGCCGGCAAGCAGGCCCTGCGTGAAGAGACGGTGCGAGTGATTAACGAAGTCCTTGAAGCCGAGGGAGCAGGCCTTATTGAAAACGTGTTCTTTACCAACTTTGTATTGCAGTAGCGAGCCCATGGCAGACGCCTGCGGTTGGAAAACTCACTAAAGGTAAGCAAGCGTGCAAGACTTACTTTCACAAGACGAGATTGATGCGCTCCTCCATGGGGTCGACGACGGTGATATAGACACCGAGGACGAATCCGATGAGGAAGGTGTCCGGTCGTATGACCTTGCCAGTCAGGACCGCATTGTGCGTGGGCGAATGCCCACGCTCGAAATGATCAATGAACGCTTTGCACGTTATACCCGAATCAGTCTGTTCAATTTGCTAAGGCGGAATGCCGATGTCTCGACCGGCGGCGTACAGATTATGAAATTCGGAGAATACATTCATACTCTGTACGTACCCACCAGCCTGAATATCGTCAAAATGCGACCATTGCGTGGATCGGGGCTTTTTATCTTTGATGCCAAACTCGTTTTTAAGCTGGTCGACAACTTTTTTGGAGGCGATGGCAGGCACGCAAAAATTGAGGGTAGGGAATTTACGCCCACAGAGAATCGTGTTGTTCAGATGGTGTTGGAGCAAATCTTCATCGATATGAAGGAAGCCTGGAATGCGGTTTTCAAAGTGGACTTTGAATACATCAACTCTGAAGTAAATCCCTCTATGGCTAACATTGTTAGTCCCAGTGAAGTGGTGGTGATTTGTACCTTTCATATAGAACTGGATGGCGGGGGCGGAGATCTACATCTGGCGTTGCCGTATTCCACTATTGAACCGATTAGGGAATTGCTCGATGCCGGCGTGCAAAGTGACGTGGATGACGTTGACGAGCGCTGGATGAATACCATCAAAAAGGATTTGCTTGAAGCCGAGGTACCGATTAACGCAACCGTATTGGAAAATCGAATCAGTCTGCGTGAGGTCTCTAACTTGAAACCAGGCGACATCATTCCTATTGAATTGCCCGAGCTGGTGACCATGACCGCAAACAAAGTCCCTATGTTCAAAGCGCGACTGGGTGAAAAGAATGGCTCGCTTGCCCTT
The DNA here is from genome assembly GCA_033720775.1 of Oleiphilaceae bacterium. Taxonomy (GTDB): domain Bacteria; phylum Pseudomonadota; class Gammaproteobacteria; order Pseudomonadales; family Oleiphilaceae; genus PZPK01. Next base: position 1,605 of record JAWWBW010000198.1, read on the forward strand.
AAAATGGTAGAGCGAATTGAAAGGCAGAATATGATTACAGGTGTAATGGACGATGAGTGATAACGATACGCCCCCAGAAGGGCAATCCGAAGACGAAAAGCTCGCCGCCGAATGGGAAGCTGCTATGGAGGAATCGGGTGATTCCGGTAGCGAAGGTGAAGGTGATGGTGGTGACCGTGATGATGAATGGGCAGCGGCCATGGCCGAAGCCGAATCCATGGGGGGAGATTCCGATGACATACAATCAGCGCCCTTAGAGTCGTTTGATAGCGCACCGCCGCAAGCGACGCCAGCTTTGGGTGGAGGTAGTGGACCCACGCCCGATCTGGATGTAATTCTTGATATTCCCGTGACTATTTCGATGGAGGTTGGCAATACTTCCATCCCCATTCGTAATCTACTGCAATTGAATCAGGGGTCGGTGATAGAGCTGGATCGTCTAGCTGGCGAACCTCTGGATGTGCTGGTGAACGGTACTTTAATTGCCCATGGTGAGGTGGTTATGGTGAACGAGAAATTCGGCATTCGACTCACTGACGTGGTGAGCCCGACAGAACGCATCAGACGGTTGGGGTGATGTCGAGCATGGCGCTAAAGCGAGGCCGCGCGAATAGCGGCCTTTTTGTTAAGGTCGCAAGTGGCATCGCGATACTGTTATTTTCCATCGGTGTATGCGCGCAAGATAACAACTCTGCTGATAACTCCGCCAATCAAGCTCCCGCCACTCCCATAACGGAAACAAACCTTCCGAAATCTCCTGCTGGGGCCGGTGTTGATGGTAAATCAACAGCGTCTGGTCAAGGTCCCGAGTCGGTACAGACGGAGCGACCGATATCAAATGAAGTGCGCACCGATGCGACAGAGCCAAGAGCCCAGGTCAAAGTCACGGAGGTTTCCAGTTGGTACACCGTGGCATTAAGTCTGATTGGAATTGTCGTACTTATTTTTGCGTTCGGTTGGGCCGCGCGTCGCATGGGCGGCTTGCGCGCCATGGGTATACGCGACATGAAAGTCATCGCAGCCTTGCCGGTAGGCACGCGTGAAAAGGTCGCCCTGGTGCAGGTACAAGGTAAGCAGTTTCTCCTAGGCATCACCGCACATCAGATTACACATCTTCACACCTTTGATGAAGTAGCCAGTGAATCACCGAATCCCTCAAAAGATTTTATGAGTACCCTGCAAGGGGTGATTGGAAAGAACCAAGAAGCCACGCATGATTCCTAGAATAATCGCCTGCCTGTTGTTGCTTGCTCCCTTCAGTGTTGCCTTGGGGGCCGACACCGGAATCCCCGCAGTGAAACTAGTGACCAACGAAGATGGCTCGCAGTCCTATTCGGTAACTATCCAAATTTTGGCGCTGATGACGGCGCTCACCTTTCTGCCAGCAATGCTGATGATGATGACGTCGTTTACACGGATTATCGTGGTATTTGCGATCTTGCGTCAGGCCTTGGGCTTACAGCAAACACCTTCTAACCAGATCATTTTGGGGCTATCACTGTTTTTGACGATTTTCATCATGGCGCCGGTGCTAGAAAAAGTGAATGAAAGCGCGATTCAGCCATACATGGCTGAAGAGCTGGCGCCACTCGAAGCGGTCAAAAAAGCCAGTGAGCCCTTTCGTGAGTTTATGCTGGGTCAAACGCGCGAAGATGACTTGGCGCTATTTGTACGGATTTCGGGTGTCGAGTATGAGTCGCCCGAAACCGTTTCGTTTTGGGTATTGATGCCTGCGTTTGTAACCAGCGAGTTAAAAACGGCATTTCAAATAGGCTTTTTGCTGTTTTTACCTTTTTTGATCATCGATATGGTGGTTGCCAGTGTATTAATGGCCATGGGCATGATGATGTTGTCGCCCATTATCATTTCGTTGCCCTTCAAGATTATGTTTTTTGTATTGATTGACGGTTGGGCCCTGATTATCGGTACGCTGGCGGCCAGTTTTGGTGTTTAGTCAGTGTGACCACACGCAGGAGGATTGAACGATGACTCCCGATGTTGCACTAGATATCGTGCGTGAAGCGGTATTTATTATTCTGATTCTGGTTGCGCTGATTCTCTTGCCAGGCTTGATCGTGGGGCTCATGGTGAGCGTGTTTCAGGCCGCGACCCAGATTAACGAACAAACTCTCAGCTTCTTGCCTCGCTTGCTGGTCACATTGTTGACGCTGATCGCAGCAGGGCCCTACATGATGCAGAAGATTCTCGACTTCTCGGAACAGCTCATCATGAACATACCCAACCTGATCGGGTGAAGGTGGTCACGGCATGGTGCTGACGGATGCCCAAATCGCCGCTTGGCTGGGCAGCTTTCTATGGCCGCTATTTCGCATTGCCAGCTTCTTTATGGTGATTCCGATTATAGGGACGCAATTGGTGCCCATGCGCGTGCGTATGGGCCTGGCGCTGGTGGTTACCATGGCAGTCGCTCCGCTCTTGGGTGACATGCCGCAGGTCGACGCGCTCTCGTTGAATGCGCTATTCATTACTCTGCAGCAGGTTTTTATTGGCACCATACTGGGGTTTATGTTCGTGATGCTCATGCAGCTGTTTGTGGTGGCAGGTCAAATGATTGCCATGCAGATGGGGTTGGGTTTCGCCTCAATGGTCGACCCTAGTAATGGGGTCAACGTGCCAGTGTTGTCGCAAATCTTCCTGATCGCTGTCACGCTGATGTTTCTGGCGATGAATGGGCATTTGGTGATGATAGAGGTTGTGGTCGAGAGTTTTCGTTCCTGGCCTGTGTCTGAAACCATTCTAGGGGCAGGCGGTTTTGGCATGGACTTGCTGTGGGAAGTCATCATGCGCATTAACTGGCTGTTTGCCTCCGCATTACTACTCGCTCTGCCGGCTATCACGTCGGTACTAATCGTCAATCTCTCGTTTGGCATCATGACGCGGGCGGCACCGCAGATGAACGTTTTTTCTTTGGGTTTTCCCATCGGCATGATTTTCGGCCTGTTTATTATTTGGGTCAGCACGGGTGAACTGTTACCGCAATTTCAAAAGCTAAGTGAAGAAACCTACCTGTTTTTGCGCGAATTGCAACGCGCATAAGGGGAGGGGAGAGCGATGGCAGAAGAAGGTGATAACAGTCAGGAGAAAACCGAAGAACCCACCCCCAGACGCCTCGAAAAGGCGCGTGAAGAGGGCCAGGTTCCCCGTTCCAAAGAGCTTAATACCGCCGCTGTATTGATTATGGGGACGGGTGGCCTGTTGATATTTGGCGCCCAGATTGGCGATGCCCTGCGCGATGTGATGCATACCAGTTTTTCTATGCCGCGCGAGGCCATGTTCGACACGCACCAGATGGGCCTTTATCTCGCCAACGCAGCGCTCGAAGCGGCCAAGTCGCTCGCGCCGTTGATGATCTTTTTGTTTATCGCATCGGTCGTCGGTTCCATTGCGCTGGGTGGCTGGCTGCTTTCCGCGAAAGCAGCGGCGCCCAAATTCAGTCGCCTCAATCCCATCAAGGGATTAAAGCGCATGTTTTCGCTGAAGTCCTTGATGGAGCTGGCGAAAGCCATCGCCAAAGTGTCGGTGGTGCTGTTCTTCGCTGTGTTGATTTTACGCTGGAAGACGCCCGAGTTGCTGGGCTTGGCTTCGGAAGATGTGATTCCTGCGATGGCGCATGCCACGGATATTATTGCCTGGAGCTTCTTCTTTTTGTCGTGCACGATGATTGTCATCGTGCTGGTCGATGTGCCCTTTCAAATCTACGACCATCAGAAAAATCTGAAAATGACCAAGCAGGAAATCAAGGACGAATACAAAGACACTGAAGGTAAACCGGAGGTTAAAGGCAAAATTCGTCAATTGCAGCGTGAAATGGCACAACGCCGCATGATGCAGGATGTACCCCAGGCC
>JAWWBW010000199.1:0-5434 GCA_033720775.1 Oleiphilaceae bacterium
ATGGCGGAGCAGAGGGCCAATTTTTTCAGGACTTTCATTGTGTAGTCATCCCCAGTTTCATTTTTATTTAGCTTTCCGAACTCCATGGAAAGATATTTGGGCCGAGAGTAATACAAACACTAAGTATTTTCAAGACGGCGCTCGGTATTTGAGAACCATCAGCCAAAACTAATTTCAGGCAGTCTTAACTGCCTAGACAGGCATCATTAACCAGCTCGCCGAAGCAACATTGCACCCAGCAGAAGGCATGCGAGAATGGGTAGAAGAGAAGCCAGAACCGGATCAAACCCAAACACAATACTAGATGGTCCGAGCAGGTCCTGCACATATTTAAAAAGCAACCCAACTACAACACCACAAAAAATTCGAAATCCCATCGTCACGGAGCGCAGAGGGCCAAACACAAAGGAAATAGCAACCAGAACCAGCGCCATCGTTGCGACCGGCTGCAAGGTCTTTTTCCAAAAGGCGAGCATGTACTCGGCGGCACTTAGGCCCTGCTCCTTCAAATATGATGCATAAGATAACAACCCTGTAACCGACAAGTTTTCGGGCTTGACGATCAATACACTCAACACCTCCGGCGTCAGATCTGTGCGCCACACATAAAACGGCTCGTTATGCGATTTGACGCCGCCCTCAGTGAACCGAGATTGCAGCACATCGCTCATCACCCACTCGCCTCGCTGATAAATTGCCCTGCGCGAAAATCGCGTTACCTCTAGAGAGCCCGTGTTGTCGAAAGTGTATAGAGATACCCCGTGTAGCACCCCGTTCGGCTCTACCGCGTTAAAGTGCATAAATACATCACCCTCTCGGTGCCAAACGCCCCGCTGAGCCACCGCAAAGGATTGCGCTCCTTGCGCCACAGCCCTCTGGCTTTGCGCGACTTTCTCTGCATAAGGTGCGACATACTCGCCCAGTAAAACACCCATCAGCACCAAAGCAATCGCTGGCTTCATTGCCGACCATACAATACGCGCAGAGGACACACCCGCCGCTCGAATCACTACAAGTTCGCTACTCTTGGCCAGCCCCCCCAACCCGATAAGACACCCCATAAACGCTGCAAGCGGCAGATAATCATAAATTCGACGCGGCAAAGTGGTCACGACGAACTTGAGCGCTTCAAATACCTGATAGTCATTCTTGAGCTCTTCCATCTCCGCAATAAGCGCAAATAGAAAATCAAGGGATAACACCACCGCCAACACCAACAACATTGAGGCTGAAACCGTGGCGACAATATAACGGTCAAGCCTACGCATCACGCCGCCTCAATCTCGAAATACGGGCAACTATCGCCTCTCTTTGCAGCAACAACACTGCCAATGACAGGAATGCACCATGCACCCACCATAAAGCAAACTCAGCCACCTCCCCTTTCGCCACGGATTTACGCGCAACAATTAACAATCCGAGATAAAAGACATACACCATCATTGCCGGAAAAAGATGAAAAAATCGCCCCTGTCGAGGATTCACACGACACAGTGCAAGCGCAAGCAGCGTGACAATAGGCACCAAAACCGGCAACCCCATGCGCCAATGTAAAATAGCGCGATATTCCGGGTCATCTGATTGCCATAATGCCTGACTGGGGATTGCCTCTTCTTTCACGGAGCGTTTTTCACCATCAGGCATATCTATGCGAATCCCATAAGCATCAAACTCAAGCACCTGAAACCCTGAATCACCGGGTTTTCCTTCGAACCTTTTGCCGGACGTCAACACCAAAAAGCGCTCTCCAGTCTGTGCATCAACTTCCTGATACCCCTCTTGCGCCAGGATCAGACTGACCCCCTCTCCGGCTCGTGAGGGCTCCGAAATAAAGACATTACGCATGACCTTTTTGTCTTCGCTCAAAGACTGGGTATAGGTAACACGATTCCCCGACTTTAGTTTCTGAAACTTGCCAGGCATCAGCATTTCAAACTCAGTTAAACGCGATTGTTCCTCAAAGATTTGCTCGACCTGCTGCATCCCGGCGGGTGATAGCCAAAGACTAAACAAACCAACAATAGCGGCGACAAACAAAGACATGATCACCGTATCCCAACGCAGCTTGCCTTCACTGTATCCGCAGGCGTGCAACACCGTCATCTCGCTCTCGAGATACATGCGACCATAAGCCAGCAATATTCCGATAAAAAAACCGAGAGGCAATATCAGCTCGAGAAAGCCTGGCATTCTGTAGGCCATGATGCTAAACAAGACATCTGGCGAAAGCCCACCCGATGCAGCTTGCGCCAAATACTTGATAAACCGCCCGCTCATAAAAACCAGCAGAAGAATGAGGGTGACCGCCAGCATCGTGACAAAAACCTGTCGAAAGAGATAACGAAAAACGATCACGAAGTAGCCCGCAAAGAGTAAATAAGAAGGTTGTGGCAATGTTGCCGCAATTCTAATCGCCAAGAACTGTTGTTGCCACACTTAACACAGCAAAACATTGAAGCACCGCGCGTGGATCTACTACACTTGCTGCTTATAAAAATGATCTCTCAGCGCCAAGGAAACCCTGCAGCATGATGACATTCTCTCTGTCCACCAAAACTCTCATCGATATCAAAAGCGCATGCGTATGCCTGCCCTTTTTCAGCGACACGAAGCTTAATACAAACGGCAAAGCACTCGACGAAAAGCTGGATGGTCAGATCAGCAAGAAAATCAAACAGTACCAGTTCAAGGGGCAGCCGGGCGAATTGTGCGAGATAGCCATCGCCGGAGACAACCCCGAGCGCATCATTCTGATTGGATGCGGCGAATTCAATGCTTTTGATACCGAGAAGAGCAACAAAAGCATGCAGGCACTCGCCAAAAGTCTTGTGGCGCAACCATTCACCAAGGCCGCCTTTGAATTGGATGATTTGGGAGAAACCCTGCGCGAGACAGCCCTTCGTCAACTTATGCAAGGTATCAATGATGTCCAATACTCGTTCGATGCCTACAAGAGCAAAAAAAGCGAGGCTCCTCGACTACGAGAAATCAGCGTTTTTGGTGACAAATCAACACACAAAGAACTCAAAAAACTCATCACCTATACAGAAGCCCTTTGCAAGGGAATCAACACCACAAAGGATCTGGGAAACCAGCCCGGCAATGTGTGCACACCTACCTACCTCGCAGAAACTGCCAAAGCACTAGCCAAGGATAACAGCGCAATTAGCGTTAAAATCCTTGAAGAAAAAGACATGGAAAAGCTCAATATGGGCGCCTTTCTCTCTGTCGCCAAAGGCAGCACAGAACCAGGAAAAATGATCATCATTGAATACAAAGGCGGCAACAAGAAAGACGCACCACATGTATTAGTAGGCAAAGGGATCACCTTCGATACCGGCGGCATCAGCCTGAAACCCGGCCCTCAAATGGATGAGATGAAGTATGACATGTGCGGTGCGGCCAGTGTTCTTGGTGTGATGACGGCCATCAATGAGCTACGCCCCAAAATGAATGTAGTGGGCGTCATTGCCGCAGCCGAAAACATGCCAGCGGGCAACGCATCCAAACCCGGCGATATCGTGACCACTTCATCAGGACAAACTGTTGAAATACTCAATACTGATGCCGAAGGTCGCTTGGTACTCTGCGACGCGCTCACATACGTTGAACGATTCAAACCTGCATCCGTTGTAGATATCGCCACACTTACCGGTGCCTGCATTATTGCTCTCGGTCATTGCACGTCGGCCGTGATGAGCAACAATCAGGAGCTTGCCGACGCCCTGCTTGCGGCAGGACAACAAGCACAGGATAAAGCCTGGCAATTACCACTTTGGGACGAATATCAGACTCAGCTCGACAGCCCATTTGCCGACATGCAAAACATTGGTGGCAAAGGTGCCGGATCAATTACGGCAGGCTGCTTTCTTGCGCGGTTCACCAAAGCCTATAAATGGGCACATTTAGACATTGCAGGTACAGCCTGGGTATCAGGCGGCAAAGACAAAGGGGCTACCGGTAGGCCTGTCCCCCTGCTCATGCAATACCTGATGAATCAGCTTAACGCCTAATGAACCAAGCGGACATTTACCTGCTGCACAGCACCGCATTTTCTGACCAGCTTGTATTCTGCTGCAAGCTGGCAGAAAAGGCATTTAGGCAGGGTTTAAAAATGCATATCCAGACGCGAGAAGCCTATCAGAATGAAGCGCTGAACGAGCGCTTATGGGACTTTCGCGCAGAGAGCTTTTTGCCCCACACCGTCGGACAAAGCGCATTTGAAAGCCACCCCATCACAATCGATGTCAATTGCTCAAGTTCAGGAGACAGCGGCCATCGAGACTTACTGATTCTTCTGACACCGACCCTGCCACCCAAGTCTGAAAACTTTAAGCGAGTGGGGATGATCGTTTGTAATGACCCGCAAGATATTCAGCTGGCCCGGCAGGCCTACAAGCAACTCAGCAACCAAGGCATTACCGCCAATATCCACGACTTCCGAAAAAAATAACCTTTAGCCCATTGTAACGCGCGTATTATCGCGCTTACGCCTAGCCCTCCTTTTGGGCGGTCATATATAATGCGCCCCTATTTTGACTTTCTCCATTCATCTTCAGATACAGACAGACTGCCCTGCTATGGATAAAACCTATCAACCCGGCGACATCGAACAATCCTGGTATCAAACTTGGGAACAACAAGGCTATTTCAAGCCAAGCGGTAACGGCACGCCCTACAGCATCATGATTCCGCCTCCCAACGTTACTGGCAGCCTGCACATGGGGCATGCGTTTCAAGACTCCATTATGGATGCCCTGACTCGCTACCATCGCATGAAAGGCAACAATACGCTGTGGCAGGTGGGGACGGATCACGCTGGTATCGCCACACAAATGGTGGTCGAACGCAAACTTGCCACGGAAGAAGGTCAATCGCGACATGATTTGGGGCGCGAAGCCTTTCTAGAAAAAATCTGGGAATGGAAAGAACACTCTGGCGGCACCATCACCCGCCAGTTGCGTCGCCTCGGCGCCTCCGTGGACTGGGATCACGAACGCTTCACCATGGATGAAGGGTTTTACAAAGCCGTGCAAGAAGTCTTTGTCAGACTCTACGAAGACGACCTGATCTATCGCGGCAAACGTCTGGTTAACTGGGACCCCAAACTGCATACCGCCATCTCCGATCTCGAAGTCGAAAATAAAGACAAGCAAGGCAACCTTTGGCACTTTAGATATCCGCTTGCAGACGGCGCCGTTACAGCAGACGGAGCAAACTACATTGTGGTCGCAACCACTCGCCCCGAAACCATGCTGGGCGACACCGCCGTCGCCGTCCACCCTGAAGATGAGCGCTATCAGAATCTCATCGGTAAGCATGTGATGCTGCCACTGGTCAATCGTCGCATCCCCATTGTCGCGGACGATTATGTTGATCGCGAATTCGGTACCGGCTGCGTAAAAATCACGCCGGCACACGACTTTAACGATTA
>JAWWBW010000200.1:0-5316 GCA_033720775.1 Oleiphilaceae bacterium
CGGCCTTGCGATCGGTGAGATCAGAAATCAAACCCGCATAGTATTTGAGCTGGCCGCGCTCGTCATGAATACCGTTAATTTGCGTCCATTGCGGGTAGTAATCACCATGGCGTCGTTTTTCGAGTAACTCACCCTGCCATCGGCCGTTCTGCCGCACCGCATCGAGAACCTGCGCATAAACTTCTTCTTTTTTGGGAGTCTCACTGAGCGCAAGTATTGGTTGCCCCACTAACTCACTGGCCTCTCTGCCGGTAATCGCACAATACGCCGGATTAACCGACAGAAAATGCCCATTGGGGTCAAGCACGAAGACCCCCTCAGAAGTGTGATCAAACACATTCTTGGCCAGTCGTACCTGTTCATCACGAATCATTTCAGACTGAATATTGCGTCGCGTACCCAAAATACGGGCTGCCGCCCCCTGTGCATTTTTATCCACCACCCGACCACATTCTTCTATCCATAGCCAGCCAGCACCATCAGCAACGCGATACTGCAACTGATAGTCTTCGAGCTCACCCTTCAAGACCGCATTGAGCGTGTCACGCACCTGCTCGTAGTCCTCAGGATGAATGACTTTTTTCAGGGTATGAATCACCGCCTCCGACTCTAATTCCCGTTCGCCAAACAGGTCATGGAAGGCCGACTGATAAAACTGCTGGTTCGCCAGGTCCCAATCAATCAGTCCCAGCCGCGAAGCATCAATCGCTTGCGTTAAGCGCGTCTGACTTTTTACCAAGGCATCACTAATGGTTTTGCGTAAGGCAATCTGCTGACTGAGCTGAGTGTTCGCGTCGCGTAATTCGCGGGTGCGTTCCTGTATAGTCAGTTCGAGATCGCGTTCTTTCTGTTTGAGACGATTTTCCAGTTCTCGCTGTCCCTGTCGGTCTTGTTCGATGGTTTCGCGCAAACGCTCAATTTCGCGACTAAGCACAGAGACATTAGTCATATCATCTTGCTCGTTGGCTCGCGTGGTGCCCATACCTCGCATGGCACCGTACCAGAACACCAGAAAACTCAAACAAACCAGAAGGTTAATGTGCAGCGCTTCACCCCATGGGCCTTGCATCACAATGCGGTTGGACGCTAGCAACACAGGCAACGAAAACAGAAAAGCATTGAATGAACCAAAGGGCAACACGGCCAATAGCAGCAGCACTGATAACAGCATATAGACCATTAACGCCGCCGCATCCTGAACAGGATAGGCACAGGATACGCCCCCCCAGACCAGACCTGCCACCGCAGGTGACAAGATGACAAAGGCCTGTAAAAACGCGGTATCACTGCACCAGGCTCGCGCCAGATTACCCAACGCAAGCACAATTCCGAGCACAAAGAATAAATAAAAAGCCGCGCTCGGCTGATGCGCAGACACCTCTTGCCACCAGAACAGCGTGGCCATGAGGAATAAGCCAAAAAAAGCCAAGCGTTCCTGATGTTGAAGGCTAGCAGGAGGCTCGAGCGCCCGAAGCATGTTTTGTAAAGCGAGTGGCATGGAGAAATGTCGTTATCGTTTGCCCTGCATTTTAACCCGAAAGCTTGGGACTGCGCCTCCTTTGTGACCAAAAAACAGTCATTTATGGGGAGGGGCACGCAAAACTGACACAATGCTGCCGAGGCATTTCGGCACTGTTATACTGTGCAGCCTTTGATTAGCGAGACAGTTGTCACCATGGATGTATCCCACCTGCTAGACGATCTCAACGATGCTCAACGTGAAGCCGTTGCGGCGCCGCTGCAAAACATACTGGTACTCGCCGGTGCGGGCAGTGGCAAAACACGCGTACTTGTGCATCGCATCGCGTGGCTGATGCAGATTGAACGCGTGCATCCGGGTGCCATCATGGCCGTCACGTTTACCAATAAAGCTGCGCGCGAGATGAGGGGCCGCATTGAGCAGATGTTATCGCTGCCTGCGCAAGGCATGTGGTTTGGCACCTTTCATGGCATCGCTCACCGTCTGCTCCGGGCCCATTGGCGCGAGGCCAAATTGCCAGAAAACTTCCAGATTCTCGATTCTGATGATCAGCTACGTATCATCAAGCGCCTGATGCGCGAACGGAATATCGATGAGTCCCGCTTTCAGCCCAAACAGGTCCAGGGCTTTATCAACCGACAAAAAGACGAGGGCGTTCGTGCCGCCTACCTGCCCCCCTCGCAGGACCTGCTCGCTCGCACCATGGCTGAGCTGTATCGGGCCTACGAAGAACAATGCCAACTGTCAGGTCTGGTCGATTTTGGTGAACTGCTGTTGCGGGCGCACGAATTGTGGCTCAATCAACCCGAACTACTGGCGCATTATCAAGACCGCTTCCGCTATTTGCTGGTGGATGAGTTTCAGGATACCAACACGATTCAGTACGCCTGGTTGCGCGTGCTGGCAGGCAATCGCGTCCCCATTATGGTCGTCGGTGACGATGACCAATCGATTTATGGCTGGCGTGGCGCACGTATCGAAAACATACAGCAATTCCAGAATGACTTTGCACAAACGCTGGTCGTCAGGCTGGAGCAAAACTATCGCTCCACCAGCACCATTCTCAGTGCTGCCAATGCATTAATCGCACACAATGGTGGGCGCTTGGGCAAAGATCTGTGGACGGATGGCGAAGAAGGCGAGCCGATTGATCTGTATGCCGCGTTTAACGAGCAAGACGAAGCCAATTACCTCGCTGACCAGATTCAGCATTGGGTTAGCCAGGGCCGTCTACGCAAGGAAATTGCGATTCTTTATCGCTCCAATGCGCAATCACGCGTGCTCGAAGAATCCCTGTTGCGCCAAAGCATTCCCTATCGCATCTACGGTGGCTTACGCTTTTATGATCGCCAGGAAATCCGTAACGCCGTTTCCTACCTGCGCCTTGTACATTATCGACACGACGACGCCGCATTCGAGCGTGTCGTTAATGTGCCACCGCGCGGGGTCGGTAACAGAACACTGGCGGATTTACGCGAGCATGCCCGGGACCAAGGCACCTCACTTTGGCAAGCAACGGTTGAGCGCCTGCAGCTCGGTTTGTTTAAAGGTAAAGCCGCCAAGACACTGGCGGAATTTGTCGACATGATCGATCAGTTTGCCGAATCGGCTGCTGACTCCAGTCTCGCCGGCCTTACCGAGCGCGTTGTGCGCGATACCGGCTTGCTTGACTACCACGCCAGCGAGAAAGGCGAAAAGGGTCAGGCCCGCAAGGAAAACCTGCTCGAGTTGATCAATGCGACCCGCGATTATGACCAGGAAGAGCCCGAGTTATCGCCCCTTGCAGATTTCATCGCACAAGCGGCACTAGATGCTGGCGAACGCCAAGCTGATGAACATGAAGACAGCGTACAGATGATGACCCTGCATTCGGCAAAAGGGCTGGAGTTTCCACTGGTTTTGCTGGCCGGTATGGAAGAAGGCCTATTCCCGCATCAAATGTCGCTCGAAGAACCCGGACGCCTCGAAGAGGAACGGCGTCTTTGTTATGTCGGCATTACCCGCGCGATGGAAAAGCTGGTGATGACCCATGCCGAAGCGCGTCGTTTGTACGGGCAGGAAAAGTATCACCCCATTTCTCGCTTTATTCGCGAGATTCCCTCTCACTTACTGCGCGAAGTCAGGCTCAAGAATACCGTTTCACGCCCGGTTAGCTTTCAGTCCAGCCCCTTGCTTGATCAGGATGCGCCGGCCTTTCAGCTTGGTCAGCATGTTCGTCATGCCAAATTTGGCGAAGGTACGGTATTGAATTATGAAGGCAAGGGCCCCCATGCCCGGGTACAGGTGATGTTTCAGGAGCATGGCAGCAAATGGCTGGTACTTTCTTACGCGAAGCTCGAAGCGCTCTGAAAAACTTGGTCTATGCTATAAAAAAGCAACAAAACTAAAGGGTTAGACAAGTTGAGTTCTAAAGAACAGCAAGAACTGGAACGACGTGAGCGCGCACTCAAAACAAAAGAGGAAGCACTCGAGCGTCGAATTCAACAGCAAGAGAGCACCGAACAACGCTTTCAATCTCATCAACAGCAGGTGGCAGACAAGGAGCGGGCGAATCAAAAGAAAAACCAGGAATTGCTCCAGCGAGAACGCAAACTCAATGAAGATCTGCGCCATCTGACACAGCAACAGCAATTGGTCGTGCAACAACAGCAACAACTTGAAGAGCGTCAGAAGCGCCGTAGTCTTTTGGTGCTACCGACTCTGCTACTGGTTTGCGTTATTGCTGGATATACCGCATACGTTCATTTCAATCAGCAGCAAAGTGCGCTCAAACAGGCGACAGCAGCGAGCCAGAATATAGACAAGTTGGCATCGGTGCTGAATATGACACAGGAAGAAGTGCTGCGCGCCAGTAACAAGTTGGCGAACAAGCGTAGTGAGCTTGAGAAAACCAAATCCATGCTGAGCGAATTGCGTAACACCAGCGATCGTTTGCAACAGGAAATTACCTTATTACGCGGTGATCAGGCGACCACGCTGGCAGAAAAAGATGCCCTGAACCAATCCGCAGAGATCCTAAGCGAACAGCTGAGCAAGTTAAAGGCGCAGCTCGAAGATGAATACCTGACCATTGATATCAATGAAGCATTTATTGAGTACCAGGAGAAGGATCTGGCGCAACAACAAAATCAGGTCACGCATTATCAGAAACTACTGCAAACCAAAGATGCTCGCATCGCCGAGCTGCAACAGCAACTTGAGTCGCAACAGCTGTTATTGGGGGAGCTGAATCAACGCAACGCGCTCTTGCAAAAACAGCTGGAAAATACAGCCCCGGAGGCAGCCGCAGCCTCCCCTTCCAACACCGGAACGCCGGAGTAAGGCACCGCCGCCACTTTGGCCCCGCCTAAGGGGCCAAGCGTTCAATCGCCCAGGTATCGCCCTCACGACGGTATTGGAAGCGATCATGCAGGCGATTTTCACGCCCCTGCCAGAACTCGATCAGATGCGGCACGAGTCGATAACCTCCCCAGAAAGCAGGCAAAGGCACGCCGCCCTGTTTAAAGCGCTCAGCGGCTTCACGAAATTTCTGTTCCAGAAACGAACGTGATTCAATCACTTCACTTTGATCACTGCACCAGGCACCAATCTGACTGCCTCTTGGACGAGTGGCAAAATATCGCGCAGATTCAACACTACTGATGCGCTCGCAACGCCCCTCGATCTTAACCTGACGATTCAGCGGCAACCAAGGAAATAGCATGGCGGCCTGACCGGTTGTTTCGATCTGTCGCGACTTACGACTATTGTAATTGGTAAAGAACACAAAGCCTTTTTCATCAAACAACTTAAGCAGAACAGTGCGCACCGAAGGCCCCTCCTGAGGATCATAGGTC
>JAWWBW010000201.1:0-5287 GCA_033720775.1 Oleiphilaceae bacterium
GCTCACTCAGAGCCGGACTGGTCACGTGGCAGCTCAACCTCAGTGTCAAATTTATAAACTAAATCAATATTATAGAACAATGGCTTACGTACCTCGTAATCGATTCCAATGGTACGTACCCCCTTAGGTTTACGCTTGATCTTCAAATCCTTAGCACTGACATGACTTACATAACCAGTATCGAATTTACGCCCTAGACGCTTACGTATTTCACCCGGCGAAGCCCTTGCAAATTCAGGCTGTTCACCGGCCCATTCCAGAGCCTGGTAAAGCTGATAGTGACTCATATAGACCGTGAAGGACTTAATAACGAAGATCAAAAACAGGCCAATAAGGCAAAGTATAAGAAACCAACCGACTGGGCTGATGCCTTTTTGTTTGGTTAAGGTTTGCATAGTTATGTCGTCCTCGTTCTATGTGCACTTAATCGATTGATTGGCCAATACGCGAAAATACTGGCCGATTATTGGTCACGTCCCAAGACATCCAAATCATAAAGGCGCGACCCACTAGGTTACGGTCAGGGACAAAGCCCCAGCGGCGGCTGTCATCGCTACCATCACGGTTATCGCCCATTACAAAATAATGCCCTTGTGGCACCTGAATTTGAAGGTTTCGCCCCGGGCGGCGGTCCATAATGAGTATGTCATGCTTCATAGCATCGAGTTCTTCATGCAGGCGCAACGCACCCGACAACTGGGGTACTCGTGGGTCGTTATATTCGCCAATAGGTTGGATCTCGGCCGGTACACCGTTTACATATAGCACTTTATCCCGATAGCTGACGATATCACCGGGCAAACCCACAATGCGCTTAATGAAATCCTTGGATGGATCGGGCGGGAAACGAAATACTGCAACATCACCGCGAATCGGGGTGCCAATATCCACAAACTTGGTATGCAGCACCGGCAAGCGCAACCCGTAGTTGTATTTGTTTACCAGAATAAAGTCGCCCGAATGCAATGTAGGCAACATCGAGCCTGAGGGAATCCGAAAAGGCTCAACCACAAAAGAACGCAGCAGCAAGACTGCCAATACAATGGGGAAAAAAGAACGAGCGAACTCCACCAAGGCGGGTTCTTTGGCTTGTGCAGCACCTGCTTTCTCTTTTCTGGCCTTGGCGAAAAGCAGCCGATCCACCAGCCAGATCAAACCAGTGATTGCCGCAAACAGCACCAGGGCTGCTTCAAAATCAAAGTGCATGTCGCTGGTCATGACTTATTCTCTACCCCAAGCACTGCCAGGAAGGCCTCTTGTGGCACCTCCACGCTTCCCAATTGTTTCATGCGCTTCTTACCCGCCTTTTGTTTTTCCAGCAGTTTGCGCTTACGTGATACGTCACCACCATAACACTTAGCGGTTACATTCTTACGCAATGCCTTTACTGTTGTACGGGCAATAATACGATTTCCAATGCTGGCTTGAATAGCAACATCAAACATCTGACGTGGAATCAGCTCGCGAAGCTTCTCAGCCAGGTCACGGCCTCGGCCATAGGCTTTATCTCGATGCACAATCAAGGCCAGGGCATCAACACGGTCGCTGTTAATCATTACGTCCAGCTTAACCAGATCAGAAGGCTCAAAACGATCAATGTCGTATTCAAAGGAAGCGTAACCGCGGCTAACCGATTTAAGCTTGTCGAAAAAGTCCAACACGACCTCAGCCAGCGGCAAGTCCATCTGCATGGAGACTTGGTTACCGTGGTAGGTCATATTGCGCTGCTGGCCACGTTTTTCCATACATAGCTGCATCACCGCGCCCACATAATCCTGCGGCATAAGGATATTGGCGCGAATAATCGGTTCACGAATCTCTTCAATCAGGCCGACGTCAGGCAGATCAGCAGGATTATCCACGTTGATGATTTCGCCGTCGGTTTTCACGACCTCATAGATCACTGTTGGTGCAGTAGTGATCAGGTCCATGTCGTACTCGCGTTCCAGGCGCTCCTGCACAATTTCCATGTGCAGCATGCCTAGAAAACCGCAGCGAAAGCCAAAGCCCAATGCCGTTGAGGTTTCTGGCTCGAACTGCAATGCGGCATCGTTCAGGCGCAGCTTTTTCAAGGCCTCGCGAAAATCTTCGTAGTCATCCGACGATATTGGGAACATGCCGGCAAATACTCGCGGCTGTACATGACGAAAACCAGGCAAGGCCGTATCGCAAGGTTTGACCGCATCGGTGAGGGTGTCGCCTACTGGCGCGCCATCAATGTCCTTAATGCCGGCGATGACAAAGCCGGTTTCGCCCGTCTTAAGGCAATCTTTTTCTACACGTTTAGGGGTAAACATACCCACGGCGTCAACTTCGTGTACCTGCCCGGTCGACATCACCTTCATGCGCTGGCCCTTGTGTAACTGACCATGCTTAACGCGCACCAGTGAGACCACGCCAAGGTAGGGATCAAACCAGGAATCGATAATCAGCGCCTGTAACTTGCCATCCGGGTTACCTTGGGGCGGTGGTATGCGCTGTACCAGAGACTCCAGCACATCCTCAATACCTATGCCGGTTTTGGCACTGGTTTCGATGGCCTCGCTGGCATCCAGCCCAATCACATCCTCAATTTCCTTGCGTACGCGGCTGGCATCAGCTGCAGGCAGGTCAATCTTATTGAGCACCGGCACAACTTCGAGATCTTGCTCGATAGCCGTGTAGCAGTTAGCTACACTTTGCGCTTCTACCCCCTGCGAGGCATCAACGACCAGCAGCGCGCCCTCACAGGCAGAAAGCGACCGAGACACCTCGTAGGAAAAGTCCACATGACCGGGCGTATCAATAAAATTGAGTTGATAGGTTTCCCCATCTCGCGCCTTGTAATTCAGGCTAACGGCCTGTGCCTTAATCGTTATGCCACGTTCGCGCTCAATATCCATTGAATCGAGCACCTGCTCTGCCATCTCACGTTCAGTCAGTCCACCGCAAACCTGGATAAAACGGTCTGCCAGGGTCGACTTGCCGTGGTCGATATGAGCGATGATGGAAAAGTTGCGAATATGCGATTGCATGCGCTGTTAAGTAACTCGGTAATAAATCAGTGGTGCGCCGGTCATAGCCATCAATAGCCATAAGGCGCAAAAAGACGCGCAGTATAAAGCCTATACCGCACTATCACATGGTTTTGCCGGGGTTTCGACTGGATTTGCTAGCTTTTCTCTAGCCAGGCATCCAACCGTGTTTCATCAAGATGATATTCGCTGAGGATTTCGGCCTTACCGCTCATCAGAAGTGGCACCCGAACACCATAGTCACGTCGCCAATCCGCCTGGGCATCGACATCCCGCAATTCGAGTTCGATTTCTCCCGCATCCACGCGCGTCTGCAATTCAGCCTGCATCACTTCGCATAGGTGGCATGCGTGACGCGAATACAGAATAAGCTTCTGCGAATCAGCCATCCGCACGCAAGGCCAGAAAACGTTGATCCCCGCCCCGCTGCACAAGTACAGGAATGGTTTCCTCGCCTTGCATGGATTCGATCAATTCACTCAACTGCTTAGCACTTTCTACAGTTTCAGCACCCCAACGAAGAATAATATCGCCATTGCGGATACCGGCCTCTGCGGCTGGGCCCGATTGCACCTGGGTAACAACGACCCCGCCTTCATCAATCCCTATGCGTTGACGCTGATCATCAGTCAAATCTTGAAAGTTCAGCCCTAAGGCGGCCCGCTTTGTTGGTGCTTTAGTCGCTTTCTTCTCCTGCATATGCGCCTGTTTTGCCAGCTCGCCGGCTTTCAATTTCAGGGTCTTCTTCTTACCTTCCCTTAGTACGGTCACAGTCGCTTTCTCACCAGGCTTAGCTTGGCCGACAAGCACAGGCAGGCTAGAGGAACGCTCAACATTCTGCCCGTTGAACTCCAGAATCACATCACCGACTTCCAAACCGGCCTCCTCAGCAGGACTCTCAGGCACTACACGTACAACTAATGCCCCCTCAGGCCGGCTCAGGCCGAAGGATTCGGCCAATTCACGAGTGACTTCCTGTACAACAACACCTAACCAGCCACGGCTAACGTAGCCTTGTTCGCGCAGTTGTTCGACAGTATTCAAGGCCACGTTAATCGGGATAGCAAAAGACAGCCCCATATAGCCGCCTGAACGACTGAATATTTGGGAGTTGACGCCTACGACCTCGCCGCGCAGATTAAACAGCGGACCACCAGAATTTCCGGGATTGATTGCAACGTCCGTTTGAATAAAGGGTACGTATTGCTCACTGCTCAGGCTGCGCTGCTTGGCAGAGACAATCCCGGCAGTCACAGAATGATCAAAACCGAATGGCGAACCAATCGCCAGAACCCACTCGCCAACCTTCAGGGCTTCGGAATCGCCTACTTTAACCACGGGTAGGTCTTCAGCCTCAATATGTAACAGTGCCAGGTCGCTTTGTTTGTCATGGCCTACCAAGGTAGCTTCAAACTCGCGCCGGTCGCTAAGGCGAACCAGGATTTTTTCCGCATCGGCTACCACATGGTAGTTGGTCAGAATGTCGCCGTTACTGGAAATAATAAAACCCGAGCCGAGACTCTCAGCAGGCATTTGCGGTGGCATGTCCGGGCCGCCAGGCTGATTAGGCAAGCCGCGGCCAAAGAAGCGCTCAAACCAGTCTTCAAGACCTTCAGGCATGCCGTTACGTGATTGACGCTCTGGCTGTGCGCGTGTGGTACTGATATTCACCACTGCAGGGCTGGATTCATTGACGAGTTGAGTGAAATCCGGCAGTTGAACCAATACTGGCGCCGGTGCCTGACTTTGCGGCTGCGTGTCACAGGCACTCAAACCGAGCACCATCAGCATCAATGATGCCAGGAATGCTTTGCTTGTTAGAACTTTATTCAGGCGATTGCGTATGATTGTTTTCATCAGTTGGCTCAAAATTTAGTTGTTAGTTTCGCTTATTTACTCTAACTGGTCGGCTTAACTTGGCAGCCTACATTTTTACCCGTCGCTTTACGCAACACGCGTGGCTGCATTTCTCCGCGTTGCATCAGGCGTTGTGTATACCCGCGTAATAGCAGGAGCCCTGCTCCCAGCCCCAACAGGCCCGCTGCAGCAACGGCCAGATCCGTAGTTTGCAACACCAGTTCGGCGAAAAAGGCGGCGCCCAGCATACACAATAGCGGCATTAAATAGGTCATGACGGAACCGCTAACCAGCAGGCGTTCATCGAGGCCAATCACCACTTGGTCACCGACCTGCAGATCAGACATGTCGGTGAGTGCACGCACCCGTGAAGTGCCACGCTTCACCAACTTGCCCAGCACGCCACCACCGCAACC
>JAWWBW010000202.1:0-5244 GCA_033720775.1 Oleiphilaceae bacterium
AAAATCCACGCCCTTAAAAAACAACACCCGGAACTGGTCATTGTTCCGGCTCACGACGAACTCATTAATCGCAGCCTACCTATCTATCCGGAGTTTATGTAATGGATTTACGCGCACTCCGTTATTTTGTCGCCACCGTAGAATGCGGCAGTGTCAGTGGCGCGGCACAACGCTGCTATGTAGCCCAGCCCAGCATTACGCAAGCCATTAACAAGCTCGAACAGGAGCTGGAATGTCAGCTGTTGTTCCGTCATGCCCGTGGCGTTAATGCCGGGCCGAATGGCGAAGAGCTGTACCACATGGCCAAGCAGCTGCTGCATCAGGCACAAAAAATCGAATCACACTTTAAACAACACCGAGCAACAGCACCGATTCGTGTCCATTTGTCGGCTGCCATCGGCATCAACTACGTCGAAACACTACTGCACACCCTGCAGACACATGACACGCAGGTCCGCATCGAATTGGTCTCAGACAAAGAAAACAGCGACATAAACATTTGTCATCATCCGGGAGAAAACCCGCCCAAAGACTTTATTGCGCTGGCGACAGAAGAATACGTGCTGTTAGCACCCCCAAACCATTGGTTGGCACATCAATCGCAATTCACTCTGGAGCAACTCGATGGCGAGGCGCTGATAGAGCGCAGGCATTGTGAAAATCGCGCCCTGTTTGAGCAGGCAATTAGTCATTTGGGTATTAGTTTTCATACTGTCGCCATGGTCGACAACGAAGAGTGGGCGCGCGCATTGGTCGCGTCGGGGCTGGGCGTCAGTATTGCGCCGATCGCTAAGGGCCAGCTCTTCAAGCATATCGAGATCACCCCCCTGCGCATTCCTGGCATGCCGGTCCCCCGTCGCACAGTCGGTTTGCAACTAAACAAACAGTTAGCAGACCACACGCGTGAACTCATTCAAACGGCCTACCCGGAGTCTCTGAAATGAAAAAATTGCGAACGTTTTTGGGACTTTCTATTGTCGTCATCGCGGCAGTGCTTGCCACCACGTATTGGCTGCACGACATAGAAAGTCAAACGCTGAATAATGCCACGCGTGATGCGCTGGGTGTTCAATACGCTACGCTAGAACACGGCGCAACTGCCTATCAGATCGCCAATCAAACAGCCGAAAAAACCATCGTTTTTGTGCATGGTTTTTCAGTGCCATCCTATGTATGGGACCCTACTTTCGACTACTTTGCGCAACAGGGTTATCGCACACTGCGCTTTGATTTATATGGCCGCGGCTTTAGTGATCGCCCCGAGTTGGACTACCAGATCGACTTCTTTGTTTCGCAATTAGATCAACTGCTTACATACCTGAAGATAGAGCAGCCCATACATTTGGTCGGCCTTTCCATGGGCGGACCGGTGGTGACACGCTTTACCCATCGCTTTTACGAAAGGGTTGCCAGCCTCAGCCTGTTAGCCCCCTTAGTGCACACCCCTGAAGACCCGGCCATTAAACTGCTTGCGACGCCGCTATTGGGAGACTACCTGGCCACGACCTTAATGATGCCGCGCATTCTCAATTCACTCAGCACCAGCGTATATAACCCTGCGAGTTTTCCCGATTGGCACGAGAAAATGGCGCGTCATAGCCATTATAAAGGCTACCGCAGAGCGCTACTCAGCACCCTGCAGACTCTCAACGGCCGAAACTTTATGGAAGATTATCAAGCCCTGGGTCAAACGACGGTGCCGGTTCAGCTGGCGTGGGGAAAGAACGATCAGGTGTTGCCATTTGCTGAGCATAAAAAGGTGTTGGAAGCCGTTGAGCGAGTTGAATTTCTCGCCCTTGACCAATGTGGGCATCTACCGCAATTGGAACACCCAGACATTATCAACCGCTGGTTAAGGGACTTTACGCAAAACCGGCCATAGCGGTATACAGCGGTTCAAGCATGAAAACACTTACTCCACCACAACCGTCGTTTTCATTGTTGGGTGGATGGCGCAACGCAGAACATGCAGCCCTTTTTTCTCGAAGCTGATCGCAGCTACCTCTCCTGGATCTTGCTTGGTGAGCACCCAGGAGTCGTCTGATTCGTCGTAAATATTGTGTACCACTTTTTTTTCATCGTTGGTGATAAACAAATAGTCACCACGCTTTATGTACACCTCTTTGGGTTTACGCTTAGGTTTTGTTGTGTCGGCCGTTTTCAGATAAAAGGTTTTCTTTTTCTGCATCAATATTACTGCCTGTTCGCCAACAGTTTTCATCTTGGACCGCGCCTCGCTCCCCTCCAATACCGTTACGTCTGACAAAGCCACCTGACTAAAAGCCAGCATCACCAAGGCATAAACTACGTGCTTCATTTATATTTCCTCACTATTTTCTCGGCAAGACGGGCAGGCTCACCGGTGCATCCTGACTAGTTAATGTTTCTAAAAACGCAACCAGTGCGTGTTGTTCCTGGCGCGAAAGGTTTAGCGGCTCGATTTCAACCGACAAACTTTCGCGCTGTATAAACCCATTATTGTAGTGCGCAACCACATCCGCCAGCGTGGCGAGCGATCCGTTATGCATATAGGGCGCGCGCTCAGCGATATTACGCAAGCCTACTGTTTTGAATGCATGCTGCATACTGCTTACATTGGGCAGTATCCGGGCCCTGCCGGGGTCGTCTGTTTTCAATCCAATGTCATGAAAGCTGCCATCAGAGAAATTCCACTCGGCATGGCAAGCGCTGCAATTTGCCTTGCCATTAAATAGTTCAAATCCCTTTTTTGCAGTCTCCGATATCGCGTTATCGTCGCCGGCAATCCAACGGTCAAAAGGCGCAGTGCCCGACACAATGGACCTAACATAGGTGGCCAAGGCTTTCGCCATGGTGTCTTTGCTCATCGCGGGTTGTTGATCAGGAAAGGCCTGCGCAAAAGCGCTCTGATAGCCCGGTATGGATTGCAAGGTTTGCAGTAACTGCAGCATATCCATACCCATTTCTTCAACCGACTCGATGGGCTGTATCACCTGTTCTTCGAGGGACTTGGCGCGACCATCCCAAAAAAACAATTCATCCCAAGCGAGGTTGAGCAGGGCCTGACTTTTTCGGGCCAGTTTTTTATGCTCATGGCCAACACTTTGCGGCAGTCCATCCACCCAATGAAAACTCGGATTATGGCAAGTAGCACAAGACTGCGAACCGGAGGCTGACAATCTAGGATCAAAAAACAGCATTTTTCCTAGCTGAGCTTTTTGTTCACTGTAGGGATTGTCGGAAGGATAAGGAATCTCATCAGGGCGCTCGTATTCACTTTTGAGTTCTCGTAAGGCTTCGGCATCCAAAGCCCAACTAACACTCGCCATGATCAAACACGATAGGCCCGCCGCTAACCACTTTAAACAAACTCTCTGCATCCACCCCTCTCAATGCATCTCGGCAGGACTTTCATGAGCCCCCTGAAATTTATATTCAGGCAAGTATAGTCAATGCCGCAACAAGCAACGGGTTTTAACGCAGGCTGATAAATCACTTATGACCATTAAGGCGGGAAAAAGATGGCTCTACCATGCAAAGCGCTTGCACTTTGCGAGCGAAATCTCTAAAACGCCTGCAAGCACCAAACGGATTTAACACACTATGAACCACAGCAATCGATCCAGTTGTCCCCACTGTCAGCAAACACTTGAAACCACGCCCGCATTATTCAGCTTTAGAGCGTTCGCCTGCACACACTGTGAGAGCTCACTGCAAACCAATTTGCTGGCACGATGTCTTTACCTGATGACGTTTACCGCGCTGGCGTTTTATTATGTGGGCGCGATGCAAGGCTGGCTGCCCAATACCAGCAATGTTCAGAGCATTACTCTTACAGCGATTGTTATCCCGGTGCTCACCTCAATCGTGTTACCCAGATACCAGGCGGGGCACCAACAAGCCCCCGTATCCCTGGCAGTTAATGTTGCTTTTTGTATTAACATTGCAATTTTGATCTATCTTTGGGCGAATTAGCCGACTGGCACGCCATGGCACCTGAGTCCACACGCTATACTGTTGAAGGCTTTGCTACGACGACACTCCATGGGTTTATCGACACAATCAGCTATTACATCGCCACTACGCTGGCTGCCCCTTGCGCTGCTATTACTGTTGGCGCTTCCAGCGTATGCATGGAAGATGGAAGCCGGGCGCATCAATCTCTCGTCCACTTCTGGCCTGAACAATCTTCAAACACATACCTTTCAACAGGTATATGATACCCCGCCCATTGTGGTTGCCCTGCCAACCACCGCCGGACCAAATGCCAGCGCGTTGCGCATTAACAACGTCACAACAACCGGATTTTCTATGTCGCCGGTTGAACCAAACTCTGAAGATGGGCCACACACCAGCATGACCGTGGCCTATATCGCCATTGAGCCGGGCACACATACCTTTCCCAATGGCGAAGTGATTGAAGCCGGTAGCGTTGCGACGAGTGAACAGCAGTACAACGGTAACCCCAGCGGTCGCAAAGGCTGGGAAAGCGTCTCTTTCAGTCAGGCCTACACCTCCCCCATCGTGCTCGCCGATATACAAACCACTAACAACGAAACCGCCACCATACCGCGCCAATCATCGACTCCCTGGCTAACCGTCGCGGTCGACAATATCTCGAATACCGGCGTTGATCTGGCTCTGGAGCGAAGCGAAGAATACGACCGGCGCACCGGTAGTAACTATCGTTTTGATGCGCTCGCCACCACCGAGACCATTGGCTATATCGTGATGAGTCGTGGCGTGCTCGGTAACTTTCGCGCTAACGGCAATCAACTCGTCAATTTCGAAAGCCTGTATGCAAGTAATCTGGTAGATGGCTGGAATCAGGGCTGCGATTCGCTCAATTATGCGGGCACGTATTCCAGCACGCCTGTGGTAGTGGCTACCAAAAGCAGCCATAACGAGGTGGATGGTGGCTGGTTACGCGAGTGTTCGGTCAACAATTCACGTTTGCAACTCACAGTTGATGAAGATACCGCTCAAGATAATGAACGTAATCATGCACGCGAAGACGTGAGTGCGCTGCTTTTTTCTACTACCTTTTTTTATGACTCCAATGCTTCGGCGATTGCCACCAGCAACCACTTGATGCTTGAGGCCGACCGCATTGATCTCCCGCCCGATCGCTTTACCTCTGTCACGTTTAAACAGGTATATGACGATCCACCTGCGGTATTTCTACTCGAAGACGACGGCAACCCGGACCCCACGTCGGTACGCATCCGTAACATCACGCAAAGTGGGTTTGAAGTGGTGCCGGTG
>JAWWBW010000203.1:0-5156 GCA_033720775.1 Oleiphilaceae bacterium
GTGGTTGAGAAAGGTAAACTCAAGCAAAGCCCGCTCAAGCAAAAAGTCGCTGCCATCTCGGTAGGCATTTACGAAGGTACACCAGTACTCGATCTGGACTACCCTGAAGATTCAGCAGCCGAAACCGATATGAATGTCGTTATGACTGACAAGGGCGGCTTTATTGAAGTGCAAGGCACAGCCGAAGGCGAGGCCTTCACACAAGAAGAATTCGACGCCATGCTGACGCTCGCGCGTAAAGGGCTTGAGGAGATTTTTGCGCTGCAGGAGGCTTGAGAGCTAGAAGCTAGAAGCTAGAAGCTAGAAGCTAGAAGCTAGAAGCTAGAAGCTAGAAGCTAGAAGCTAGAAGCTAGAAAAAGTATTTTGCTTCCGGCTTCGGACATCAAGCTTCAGGCACAAAAAAGGCGACCATCACGTCGCCTTTTTTACGCACACGCGTCACATAATAATATCGTAATCCATCACCAGAGGCGCGTGGTCGGAGAAGCGAGTATCGAAATCGATGAAACCGTCTTCGATCAGATTTTTAACGGCATTACTGGTTATTTGATAATCCGTTCGCCAACCAGCTTCTTTACGCCAGCCTTTGGCCCACTCTGGCCACCAGGTAAACTGATTTTTTTGCACATTGACATGGCGAAATGCGTCGACGTAGCCCATGTCGTCAAACACTTCATCAAACCAGGCGCGCTCGTGGGGTAAGAAGCCGCTCACCTCGAGTTCGTGAAACTTGCGGCTGGCATCCATCACCAAATGGGCTGAGTGCAGGCTGCCCGCAAAAATAAACTGGCGACGTTTGCGTAGTGTTTTTTCGAGGTGGCCTTTGAATGCCTCCATAAAAGCATCTTTTTCGCCCTGTTTTGACGGATCACCTAAAGCACAGGGGGCGAGCATGGAGGCCACACTCACATTATCGAAATCAGCCTGAATGAATCGGCCCTGGCGATCAGCGGGCTCGTAGGCAAAACCGTACATAATGGCCTTGGGAAAATGACGGGTATAAATCCCAACGCCGCCATCGGCAGGGTCTTCAGCATCAATAAAGTAAGCTTCATATCCTTCAGGATGGTAAATGGCGTCGTCAAAATCGTACACCTTACCTTGTAAGTCCTGAACGCAAACGACATCGGCATCGATCTCCCGCATCCAGTCGAAAAAGCCGTTTTCGGCGGCTCTTTTCAGTCCGTTTACACTAATTGATACTACCCGCATAACTGCACCTCAATTGAACAGCGTGGTATGATACTTATTTCACAATTTTTGAAAAGAAAAACTCTGTAACATCTTCTATTTAGGCCCTTTGAATGCTAGGCACAAGTTCTCTTAAACCCCATCAGAAAGAATTTATCGAATTTGCACTACAAAAGCAGGTACTCAAGTTTGGTGAATTCACCCTTAAATCCGGTCGTATCAGCCCCTACTTTTTTAACGCAGGCCTGTTTGACGATGGCCTCTCGCTGGCACAGCTAGGGCGTTTTTACGCGCAAACCCTGGTCGATTCGGAGCTGGACTACGATGTACTCTTTGGCCCTGCCTACAAGGGCATCCCTCTGGGAGCGGCCACCGCAGTATGTCTATCGTCGATTCACCAACAAAACAAACCCTTTGCCTTTAATCGCAAAGAAGCCAAAGATCATGGCGAAGGCGGCACCATCGTAGGCGCGCAGTTGCAGGGCAAAATCATGATTATCGATGATGTGATTACGGCAGGCACGGCCATTCGACAGGTGATCGATATCATCAAAGCAGCGGGCGCCGAACCGGCAGGCGTGGTGATCGCACTGGATCGCCAGGAAAAAGGCCAGGGTGAAAAATCTGCCATACAGGAACTCGAAGACGAATACGGCTTTCCGGTACGCAGTATTATCAATCTGAATCAATTGCTGAGCTACATACAGGAAGACGAACGCTTATCGGCATACGCGGATGCGGTAGCCGACTATCGCGCGCGCTACGGCATCGCTTAGAGGTCAACCAGCAACGACAAGCCGACGAGTATGGTCAGCACTTCAAAACAGCGTTTGACCAGTCGGCTGCCCTTGACCACAGACCAATGGGCGCCAATATAGCCACCCGCTAAGGCACCCAACACCAGCGGTAACACCCAGCTCCATTTCACCTCGGTTTGAAGCGCTAAAGTGAGCGCTCCCAGGCCGTTCCAGAACAAGCCTACGAGAACCAGCGTATAGGCGACAGCTCGCTGATAATCCAATCCGAACCAAAGCACCAGCCACATGGTGACAAACAACCCGGTGCCAGAAGTGATGGAGCCGTTTAAAAAACCAATCGTAAAAAGACCGAGCCCGCCCAGACACCAATCCAGCGTCGAACGCATGTTATGTCGAGACTCCAAGCCCAAATTGCGCGAGCTCGCCGAATACACGCCCAGCCCCATGGTCAGTGCGCCAAGCGCTGCCTGCGCCCAACGATCAGGGACCTCCAGAATCACCAAGGCTCCCACCACCACACCCGGCAAACCCCAAGCGAGTATGAACAACGCTAGCTTTAGTGACAGAGCACGCTCTTTCATATGGCGCAAACTGGCGCCTACGCCCAAGGCAACGCTCGCCACTTTATGCGTCGCCAGCGCTGTGGCGAAACTCAGACCTAAAAAAATTAAAATGGGAAACTGCAGCAAGCCAGCGCCACCACCGGCCAAAGCACTCATCCCATTGGCGAATAAAGAAACGACAAACAGAAACAGGAAATCCGGATCCCACAACACCTTATGTGACTAAAGCCTCGGTAATAAAAAGGAAAGCGCATAGTATACCCTTTGAGTCTATGCTAAAAAGGACTAGAATTGCGGCCCGTCGCCGCGCCGACGCCACGACCAACCAAACAGCACGTATTAATGACTAAGGCAATCTCCAAACAGTTTCCTTCTCTGCCCATCGCGGTTGGCCTGTGCCTCATCTTTCTGTGTAGTGCATTTCTCAGCACAAATGCGACAGCCGCCCAGTACTACCGCTATAAAGACGAGAACGGTAATGTCGTGCTGAACCGCACCATTCCACCCAGGTTTGTAGGCAAAGGCTACGAAATTCTGAATGACCGCGGTCGCGTAATTGAAACCGTACCACCAGCCTTGACACCGGAACAGATTGCCGCGCGTGATGCCGAACGGGAGAGACAGCGCCAGCTCGAAGAGCAACGACTGGAGCAGGAGCGTATCGATGGTGAACTCAAACAGCTTTACAGTCACCCGGACGATGCCGTACGCGTACTAAAACGGCGTATCCAGGACATAGAAGGCGTCACACAGCTCAAGGAAAACAAGATCGAATCGGCTGAGCGCGAAATCATTAAGCAGGAAAGCATTGCCGCGAATATTCAGCGCAATGGTCGCGCCATTCCCGAAAATATCATCGCCACAATTAAATCACTCAAAAACGACATCGTGAATGCGCGAGCCGATATAAAAGAGCTTCAAGCAGAGCGCAGCAAAGTATTGGCTGAGTTCGATGAGAAAATTCGCCGCTTGGAAATCATTACAGACAAGCAGTCCTCCGAATATCGAGACTGGCTTGAGCAACTCAATAAGCCCGCCTCCGAAAGTACTCCTTCATCAACCTCGCAAGCTGCAAGCGACAACGCATCTAACGCTAACACACCCTGATCCAAGTCCAATTACTCCGGTCTCTGCAACAACCGATTGCTGGACCGTTTCACATCTTGACGGCAATAGACCGACGCGCCAGCACTGACTGGTGTAAACTCCTCCTTTTCATTGATTAACCGAGTTCCTCCATGCAAACAAAAACAACCCTTCTAACGCTGGCAGACGCTACCAAAATAGTTGTTCCTGACGACCTCAGATTATTGTCCAATTTTGTTCTGCGCGAACAAGATGACTGGTTTGAAGAAGAAGTGGGTTTTGTCCGCAGCTACATTCAACCCGACATGCAGGCCATTGATATTGGCGCAAATTACGGCATGTACAGTCTGGCCATCGCCAAGCAGCTTGGCCCGGAGGGAAAACTCTGGTGCTTCGAACCCACGCCCGACACCGCGCAGGCATTACGACAAAGCCTGGACGCAAACGCACTATCCGAAAATGCTGTTGTCATCGAGGCGGGTTTATCCAACGAGTCCGGCAGCGCCCGCTTCTATATCAATGACAATGCCGAGGCCAACTCCCTGCATAATCAACTTCTCGACGGCAAGGAGCGAGAAATCACTGTCTCCCTGAAGACCCTCGATGAATGCCGGCAAGAATATCAGTGGCCAGACATCGATTTTATGAAACTTGATGCCGAAGGCGAGGAAATCAATATATTACAAGGCGCCAAAGAGACCCTGTCGCATTGCTCCCCTTTGGTGATGTATGAGCTGCGCCACGGCAAACAAATTAACGGCGACCTGATCAATGCGTTTAAGGCTCTTGGATACGAAAGCTATTGCCTGATACCAGCATTAAATGTTCTCACCCCAATTGGTCAGCATCTGCCGCCTGATGGCTACACGCTCAATTTGTTTGCCTGCAAGCAAGATCGCGCCGACATCCTGTTGCAACAGGGTCAACTCGTCATGCCTCAACAAGGCACAAAGATTGAAGCCTGCGACTACCCCGAACTAGCCACGCTAGGCAATAAAACCAGTGAAGATCCAAGCTACCAAGCCACGCTTTATGCCTATCTCGCTTCGCGGAACGACAGCCTGAGCAATCAAGCCCGTTTTGATGCACTGCTGCATGCGTTCTATCAGATAACCAAAGCACTGGAGCAGGGTGAATCACGGTTTGAGCGCTTAAGCACCTACGCCCGTATCGCCTACGATATGGGGCAACAACAATTCGGTATGCAGATTAACGACTACATGCTTCAACGCTTTTTAGCCAAAGGTCATACCATTAGCGATGACGAACCCTTTGTCGCGATGAGTGAAGCGTTCGAAACCGTCGATGCTCAAGGTAAAATAGAGCAATGGGCCAAAGCGATGATTCTCGACCAATACATTCGCAAGCATTCTCATAGTTGCTATTTTACGCGCGAGAAAGCTCTCCCTCTGTTCAATGCCCTGAAGCAGTCCGACTTTATGCTGCCAGAGATGGAGCAGCGACTGGCGCTACTACAAGCCTTGTTGGCAGCTTAGCCTCAACGTCGGCGATCCATGACCCGGGTCGCCGACATACCCGGCGCCTGCGTCATCATCCA
>JAWWBW010000204.1:0-5151 GCA_033720775.1 Oleiphilaceae bacterium
GTGTTATTTGCCGATGAACCCACAGGTAACCTCGATGCTGATACCGGAGCACAAATTATCGACCAGCTGTTTGGACTGAATGCCCGTGCCGGGACCACTCTGGTCATGGTGACGCACGACGAAGCGTTAGCGGCCCGGTGTGACCGGGTTGTACGTATCGATAACGGGTGTCTGCAAGAAGAAACCACCGATAAAGCGCCCACTCAGTCCGAAGCATTCGAGGGGCAGGCATAATGGCCTTGTTCGGCAATGCCTTGACGCTGCTTTGGCGACAGCGCCAACAGTTCTCATTACGCCTGTTATTGCTGGCACTGATTCTTGCGGTGATGAGTGTAACGGCCATCGTGGTGGTGTCAGGGCAATTAAATACCGCCATGCAGCTTTCGGCAACGCGTTTTATTGGGGCCGATCGGCAACTGACCAGTCCACGCGCCGTGCCCCAGCAGTGGTTGCAAAAAGCCGAAGCGCTGGGTCTCGAAAGTGCCCGTGCACTGGAATTTTCGTCGATGCTGTCGGGTGCCGATCGTTTTCAGCTAGTGTCGGTTAAAGCGGTGGATGACGGTTATCCACTTAAGGGCGAGCTCTTGGTTTCAACGCCTGGTGCGGCACGTAGCGTTGCACAGCAGGGGCCGAAACCGGGCGACATCTGGTTGCAAAAACGCTTATTCAACTTGCTAGCCTTGGAGCACGGGCATTCGGTAGCCGTGGGTAAATTGCCACTGCAAGCGACCCGGACTCTGGAGCAAGAGCCCGATGTGGGCTTTCAATTGGCCGGCTTGTCGCCACGCGTGCTGATGCATCTGGATGATGTCGAAGCGACCGGCGTGGTACAGCCGGGCAGTCGTCTCACCTGGCGCTACTATTTTAATGGCTCGGCTAAAGCTTTGGCTGCGTATGAAACGTGGCTGGAACCACAGCTCGACAAGACGCACCGTTGGATGAGTGTGAAAGAAGGCCGCCCGGCAATTGCGCGAGCACTGGAAAAAACCGAAACCTATTTGTTGTTAGGCGCGAGCCTGGCTGTACTGTTGGCCTGTTTGGCGATTGCCATGTCGGCGCGCCAATTTGCCCTGGAGCAGGCCGACGCCATCGCGGTGATGAAAACACTGGGCGCGCAAAAGCGTGCGCTATTTGGTCGATTTGCGATTCAGCTTTGTTTGTTGGCTGTGTTTGGCCTCACGCTCGGTGGTGTGCTCGGGCTGGCACTGGCGCAATGGGCGGCAGGCTTGCTCGAAGCCTGGGTCCCTGAGATCAACGAAGTAGCGACCTTGCCCAGCCCTTCGGTGTTGCTGTTGCCGGCCATGACCAGTTTGGCCAGCTTGCTGTGTTTTGCCTGGCCGCCATTGGTGCAGGTGAGCAAAGTGCCCCCAATGCGTGTGTTGCGTGAAGATGGCCTGATGCGATTGGGCTTTTCAAAGATATCGGCACTCATCGCCGTGGGGGGCATTGTTGGTCTGCTCGCCATCTACTTGCGTGATCCGTTGCTTATCACCTTGTTGTTATCAGGGCTGGCGCTCTCTAGTGTGTTGTTGCTGGGCTTATTCATGGGCTTCGCCACCTTGGTGCGAGGCACTTTGTTGCCCGCGTTACCGGTAGCCTCCACATTGCGTCATGCAGCTTTGGGCTTGTTACGGCAGCGCGGCCACACGCTGGTGCAGGGCGTATTACTGGCGCTGGTCTTGCTTTTGGTTGCCTTGCTGACGCTCGCCCGAGAGTCATTGCTGAATGACTGGCAAACCCAATTACCCGAGGATGCACCCAATCATTTTCTGATCAATATTGCCCCCTATGAGCTCGACGGAGTACGCGACACCCTAGCGCAGGCGGGCCTGAGTACAGCGGGCCTTTACCCCATGGTGCGTGGCCGTTTGAGCCATATCAATGATGTCTCGGTAAAGGTGGCGGTGACCAAAGACGTGGCCGCGCTCAATCGCGAGCTTAACCTGACCTGGAGTGATGCGCTGCCAGAAGACAACACTCTGGAAGAGGGTGCGTGGTGGTCTGCAGTGAAGCCCGGAATAAAAGGCGTGTCGGTAGAATCACGGCTGGCAGAGAATCTGGATCTCAAGCTGGGTGACAAATTGCGCTTTGCCATTGGTGGGGGCCATGTGGATGCCGAGGTCACCAGCATTCGTACGGTGCAGTGGGAAAGCATGCGTCCCAACTTTTACATGATGTTTGAGTCGGGCGCGCTCGATAGTTTTCCGGCCACCTATATCACCTCGTTTCACTTGCCCGACAACGAAAAACAACTGTTGAACACACTCGCGCGAAATTTCCCCAGCGTCAGCATTCTTGAGCTCGATCAGGTGGTGGGTAAAGTGCGGCAAATTGTGGAGCAGGTGAGCGTGATGGTGCAGCTTATTCTTGGGCTGATTCTGGTGGCTGCCTTGCTGGTACTCTCGGCCTTGATCGCCGCAACCTACGAACGGCGACGGCATGCGGTCGCGCTAATGCGTACCATGGGAGCCTCGCGCCGCTTTGTACAGCGCAGTCAGTTTTTAGAGTTCTTTTTGCTGGGCTTGCTGGCCGGTTTGGCCGCAGTAGCCGCTGCCGAGCTGA
This sequence comes from Oleiphilaceae bacterium, assembly GCA_033720775.1. Taxonomy (GTDB): domain Bacteria; phylum Pseudomonadota; class Gammaproteobacteria; order Pseudomonadales; family Oleiphilaceae; genus PZPK01. Next base: position 2,563 of record JAWWBW010000204.1, read on the forward strand.
GTATGTGGCAATTACAGGCGCGTTTGTTTGATGCGCCGTTTACCGTTCATCCACAGGTATGGTGGCAGTTGCCATTGGCCACATCAATGATTTCAGGGCTACTGGCCAGTGTGCAAATGCGCAAGGTCGTCGCGACATCGCCGATGGAGAGCTTGCGGTAAGCAACAACTAATCGGGCGCGTTATTGTCTGATTACTGGCGTTCAAAAATAGCGGTGTCGGAGCGCAGTATGCTGAGGGTGCAGCCATAATGATCGGCGATCCATGCCAGTGTTTGCTTGGCGTAAAAACTCACATGTGTCAGGTCGCGGGTGTAATGCCACTGACTAAAGCGTTTAAATTCTGGAATGGTTTTGGTCATGATGCCGAGTACGCCGCCGGGCTTGAGTAGGCTGAATAGCTGGTCAAAACCGGCCTTGGGTTGGCAAAAGTGCTCCACCACTTCGGTCGCGCAAACGAAGTCGTAACGCGTTGAAAGCACCGTTTTGTCCGGGTAGTAAAAGGGGTCGTAAAGGGTGCAGCGGAATCCGGCTTCTTGAAGCAAGCGCGATAGCGTTGGGCCGGGGCCACAGCCTACATCAATCCCTTGTGCACCTTCGGGCAGTTTAGCCATTAAGGGCGTGGCGAGTCGCTGCAAAAATTGTCGGTACCCCTGATCCTCCGGGTCGTTCTCGTGGTAATCGTAAATCGCCTTTTCTTCTTCCGGCGATAAGTGAAAACGTGAAGGTACCAATACAAGTTGGCAGTTAGCGCACTGGTAGTAGGCGCGCTGCTTATCCCGATCGAGAAATGTGCTTTGCGCGTGTCCACAAAGGGTACAGATTTCGTGGGCGTTGTCGCTTGTGTGCGTGTGCTCGGGCATATGTGAGGGGGTTGACGATTGGGGCGGGCATTACAGCATGTCGATCAGCATCGGTAAAGGTGAGGGTGTATGCTGACGGCAGCAAATTAGCGAGGAGAAATGGGTGCGCCAGTGCTACACTTTGGCCCATTAAAAATAAGAGATAACGAGGCAGTATGACGGCGGGACTTATTCTCACTGGGGGCGGTGCGCGTGGTGCGTATCAGGCTGGCGTGCTCAAGGCGATCGCAGAGCAATTTCCCGATTTTCATTATCCCTTCCCGGTGATCAGCGGTAGCTCTGCCGGCGCCTTAAATGCCGTGGGTCTCGCGGCCGGTGGCGAGATTTTTCGCCATAGCGTTGAGCATCTCGAACACCTCTGGCTTGAGTTAAATTCCGATACGGTCTATCGCGCCAATTACTGGTCTATGGCGAAAGGCGTGGGGCAATTCGTGAAGGGCTTTATGAGTGGGGCCGGCATTGATGTGCCGGGCTCGTTGCTCGATAACGCGCCCTTGCGTGAATTTCTGACAAAAGAAGTCGACTTTAAACAACTCAAAGAAAATATACTCGATCGCGATATTCGCGCAGTGAGTGTGACCGCCTGTGGTTATCGCAGTGGCGAAAGCGTCAGTTTTTTTCAGGGCGAGCCCGATATCGAAGGTTGGCAGTCGGGGCCGCGTATCGGCGTACCCACCGAACTGAGCCTCGACCACTTGTTGGCCTCATCAGCGATTCCTACCTTATTTCCGCCGGTTAAGATCAATCGTGAATATTTTGGAGATGGCGTGGTGCGCAATATGGCCCCATTGAGTCCGGCGGTGCACCTGGGGGCGGACCGCATTCTGGTCGTCGGGGTGAGTGCCAACAAAACCGTGCGCAGCCAGCGCAAACGCACCTATCTGGTTCCCAAACTACCGCACATTCTTGAACACCTGATGAACGGCATGTTCATTGATATCGTCGAACACGATGTTGATCGGGTGTCGCTGATCAACGCCATTCTTACCCATAAAGATGTGCCCCAAAGCGTGTCTGACGAGCTGGGCCTGCGTTACATCGAAACGCTGGTGATCAGCCCGAGCAAGCCGATTGATGAAATTGCCATTCACCACGTGAAAAAGTTGCCCGCGCCCATTCGCCAATTTTTTGGTCTGAATAAAGAGCCCATTGAAGGCGGCGTGAGTTTGGCCAGTTATTTAATGTTCGAAGGCGACTTTATGCGCGATCTGATCGCCCTTGGCTACGAGGATGCCAAACGTCAGGCGAAGGAGATTGATATCTTTTTTGATCATGAAGGGAAGTCGCATAGCGCTCGCTAGAGGCTTCACTTGTTGGGTGTTGTAGCTTGCAGCGATTCAATAGGTAAATGCAATGCGATGCGGCCATTTGGATCGTCGGGGTGATAGTCGGCACAGTAGCGCTCAAAGTCGATGCCCGAAATAGTACTGCCATGATCAGGCATCCATACGCCCCATATATAATTGAGCGTTTGTAGAAGATTCTCAGCTTTACCGTGATGAATAAACACCTGATAACGCTGTTTAGGAATAGTGATCTGGACCAGATCAAGCTGTGTGCTCGGCACCGGTGCCGCAGCAAAATAGCGAAAGTGCAAGGGTTTGGAGGCAGTGGGAAAGGTCGTGCCAAAACTTTCCTGACTGCGTGGCACAAACTGATGGAACTGCTCCCACAGCGTAAACAGACTATGAAAGTCATCGTAGCTGTATTCGCCTCCCATCCCCCATA
>JAWWBW010000205.1:0-5136 GCA_033720775.1 Oleiphilaceae bacterium
CTACCAGCGTTTGGCGCCCGCCGAATTGTTTATGTATCCTGTAACCCGGCAACCTTGGCAAGAGATGCCGGAGTGCTGGTAGAAAAAGGTTATCGTCTGGTCAAGGCTGGTGTGATGGACATGTTTCCACACACCGCCCACGTGGAGTCGATCGCCCTGTTTGAGGCGAAATAAAGCGCAATATCCCACTCGTTGGGCGCGCATATCAGCCGAATTCTGGAAGCTAGAATGGTTAAAGTTCGCGAAGACTACATTGCCAATGCAGACGGCGAAGAGGGTATCGAGCGTTGGTTGCAGAACATCTCCCAGATCGCACGATTTGAGGATGTGGATGAAGTTCGCCGTGCCTGCCGCACCAGTATGGAAGTGGAGGCCAAGGCGGTGGCCGAAGACCGCATCTGGGCCAGGGATCACAGTAGTTTCAAGATTGGTCTGGAGATGGCGCAGATTCTGGTCGAACTGGAACTGGATCAACAGGCCATTATTGCGGCGATTCTTTATCGCGGAGTACGCGAAGGCAAAGTCAGCAATGATCAAATTCGTAAGGATTTTGGTGATGAAGTCGCGACGCTGATTGAAGGGGTGGCGCAGATGGCGGCAATATCCGCAACGCATCGTCCGTTCAAAGGGACTGTCCTGGGGCAGACCCAGGGTCAAATTGACAATGTGCGCAAAATGCTCGTTACCATGATTGATGATGTGCGTGTGGTATTGATCAAGCTGGCAGAGCGCACTTGCGCCATTCGTGCCGTTAAGAATGCCAAGCCCGAAAAACGCCAGCGTGTGGCCCAGGAAGTATTCGATATTTATGCACCACTCGCTCACCGGCTGGGTATAGGGTATATCAAGTGGGAACTTGAAGACCTGTCGTTTCGTTATTTGCACAGCTCGGCCTACAAAAAAATTGCCAAACTGCTCGATGAACGTCGTGTAGATCGTGACGAATTCATTCATCGGGTCACCGATAAGATCAAGCTTGAACTCGAAAATGCCCATATCAAAGGCGAGGTCGTCGGGCGAAGCAAGCACATCTATAGTATCTGGCGCAAAATGCGGCGCAAGAACCTCGATTTTTCGGAGATTTACGATATTCGCGCCTTTCGCGTACTAGTGCCGAGTATTCCTGACTGTTATGCAGCACTGGGCGTTGTTCATGGTTTGTGGCGGCACATCCCTTATGAGTTCGATGACTACATCGCTAACCCCAAAGAAAATGGTTATCGCTCTTTGCATACGGCGGTAATCGGGCCAGAGGGTAAGGTGATGGAGGTGCAGATTCGCACCTTTGATATGCACGAAGAAGCCGAATTGGGCGTATGTGCACACTGGCGTTACAAAGGCACTGACGTCAAATCACGCTCCACTAGTTACGAAGAAAAAATTAACTGGTTGCGGCAGGTGCTTGAATGGCAGGAGGAAGTGGGCGATGTTTCCGAAATTGCCCAGCAGCTTAGTGCCGATGTGGGGGCGGATCGCATCTACGTATTCACGCCCGATGGTCATGTGGTGGATTTACCTAGCGGCGCCACGCCGGTGGATTTTGCCTATCGCGTGCACACTGAAGTAGGGCATGCCTGTCGTGGTGCCAAGGTGAACGGCCGCATTGTGCCGCTTACTTATCCATTGCGCACGGGTGAGCAGGTACAGATTCTTACCTCAAACAACCCAGCGCCCAGTCGCGACTGGCTTAACCCCAGTCTTGGGTATATTCAGACTTCTCGGTCGCGAGCCAAGGTTGTGCACTGGTTCAAAATGCAGGACCGGGATCAGAATATTATCGATGGACGCGCCATTCTTGAAGATGAATTCCGGCGTTTGTCTATTGGTGAAATCGGATTCAGGGAGCTGGCCGAGCACACCAATTACAAGACGCCTGATGACATGTTCGCGGCTATCGGTGCCGGCGATTTAAAGCCGACGCACGTGGCGCATGTTGCACAAAAGCTATTGCAGCCAAAAGAGCAGCAATTGGACTTGCGTTTAAGCGCACCACAGTCGGAGCAGCAGCAACTCGATAAAGGCCGTGATGATATTCGGATCAAAGGCGTAGGGAGGCTGCTCACAAATATTGCGCATTGCTGTAATCCAGTTCCTGGAGATCCGATTGTTGGGTACATCACCGTCGGACGCGGTGTGTCGATTCACCGTCAGGACTGTATGAACGTGCTGCAACTGGAAGATATGGAGCCCAATCGAATTATTGAAGTATCGTGGGGTAAGGCGCCAGATGCGCTTTATAGCGTGAATATCGAGATTCAGGCCTATGACCGCGAAGGCTTGTTGCGCGATATTACAACGGTGTTGGCGAACGAGCGCGTTAATCTCACCAGCGTGAATACGCACTCCGATGAGCAGGAAAATATCGCCATGATTTCGATTGTGATGGAAGTGTCTTCGCTCGAAGATTTGGGCAAAGTGTTAGGCAAGATCAAACAGCTGCCTAACGTGATTGATGCGAGGCGAAAGCGTAATGGTTGATCAGGTTGGGGAGCGTGCGCGCTATACCATTGATGATCTTCGCTATTTGATGGCGCGCCTCAGAGATCCCGACAGCGGCTGCCCCTGGGATCTAAAACAGGACTTTGCCAGCATTGTGCATCACACGCTTGAAGAGGCCTATGAAGTCGCCGATGCCATTGAGCGGGAACACAAGAGTGATTTAAAAGACGAACTGGGTGATCTGTTATTTCAGGTTATTTTTTACGCGCGCCTCGGTGAAGAAGAGGGTAGCTTTGATTTTGATGCGGTGGTACATAATATCGTCGCCAAACTGGTGCGACGGCACCCGCATGTTTTTCCCAATGGCGATTTACGGGCTTTTCATCCCGAGGGGACGTCTTTTTCTGACGATCAAATCAAGCAGCAATGGGAAGCAATCAAGCAGCAGGAACGAACGCTTAAGGCTCGCGAAGAAAGCAACGATAGCCAGCGTCAGGTCGCAAGCGTGCTCGGCGATATTCCCAATAATTTGCCGGCGCTCAATCGCGCAGAAAAACTTCAGCGACGTGCCGCTTTGCACGGCTTTGACTGGCCTGAGCTACAGCCAGTGTTCGACAAGATAGAAGAAGAGCTGGGTGAGCTGAAGCACGAGGTGGCGGTAGCCCAGGGAAAGCTGCGAGATCCTGAGGTGCATGAGCGACTGGTCGACGAAATGGGTGACCTGCTATTTTGCTGTGTAAATTTAGCCAGGTTTTTGCGCGTCTCTCCAGACGAGGCATTGCGTGCTGCGAATCAAAAGTTTGTGAGACGCTTTCAGTTTATCGAGCAGGCATTGCAGGGGCAGGGCAAGAGTCTGGATGATGCGAGCCTTGAGACCATGGACGCCTTGTGGAATGAGGCCAAAAGCGCCGAAAAGTCCTAGTCGGCGCCGTTTCGGAATCTACTCGTCTCACAGCGAAAAAGAGTACTTGTTTATTCTTCGCTGAAGTCGTAATTCATTTCGGTGGTGGGTGCCTGCAGGTAGTAGCCCTGAATGTAGTTGACCCCAGCCTGCCATAGGGTTGAGAGTAATGCCGCGCTCTCTACCAAGGGAACAATGGTGAGCTTCTCCTGCGCTTGCAGATTCTGAATCATCTCTTTGGCATTTTCTTTGGCTTCGTCGCCTTTTTGCATATCCTGCGTAAAACTGCCTTCCAGTTTGATGTATTCAGGATCCAGGTGCTTGAGCAGATTGAAGGGGTTCAGCGCCAAGCCAAACTGGTTAACGGACAATCTGCAATGCAAGGTCTTGATGCCTTTCGAAAACTCTTTGGCCTGCTTGAGATAGGTGATGGCATTTGACTCCGAAATCTGGAAGATCAACGAGTCCCCAGGCAGTCTTGCCGCCTTTAACGCCACGTTTAGCCATGAGCTGAAATCCTTGTCTTGTATGGTTTCAGCGGTGAGGTTAATAAACAGTTTGGTGTCGTGGCCTTTTGAACGATGCTCGCTGAGTTGCTTGACCGTTTGCAGGATGACCCATTTATCGATTTTGCTGGCCATATTGGAAGGCCCGCTAGGTGGCAGAAAGTCGTAAGGCGAAACTTCCTCTCCCTTGTCATCAATCATGCGTACAAAAGCTTCGTAGTGCTCTTCGCTTTCGCCACGTAGCGCAATAATGGGTTGGAACAACAATTTAAACTTATTGTTTTCGAGCGCATCTTCAATCAACTGACTGGCAATGTCATGATCTTCAAGTGGGCTGAGATTTTTGGGGCGATAAAGCTGTACGCCGTTGCCTTTCTCATGACCTTCAAGTGTTTTGATCTCTTCGGATGCAATCTGCGCGCGGCCGAGAATGTCCTTGATGTTGGGAGCGTTATCCGTGATTAAGGTGGCGCCCACGCTCAGGGTGATTTGCAGTGTTCTACCTTCCACTTCAAACAGGTGATCTTCGACTTTGTTGCGATAGACCTCGCCAATCGCAAGGGCATCATCACCTGACTCTGCTGGTGCAATGATCCCAAAGATGTCATCACTGAGTCGTGCCAGCGTCCAGTCTTCTTTCGTGTTGGTTTCGAGTTCGCTTGCCAGATCGCGCAAGATCAGATCGGCGTCAGCAATGCCAAGGTCGGCTTTAATTTGCTGGAAGTCGTCGATGGCCATGTACAACACGGCGTACTGGGTTTTGTCTTTGAGGGCTGCTTCTTTCGCATGGTGCAGCTGCTCCATGTAGTACTGACGGTTGTATAAGCCGGTCAGCAAATCCATTTGGCTCATTTGTTTGAGCTTTTCTTGCAGTTCTGCATTGTCTTCTTCTGGTCGCAATACAATTTGCAGGCAGCGCTCGCCATCATAGCTGGCTTCTGAAAGGCTCATTTGAACAGTAATCTCCGTACCGTCTTCACGCACCGACGTCATGCTTACGCCTTCAACGGGTTCCGCTTCATCACGATCAAAAAAATTCTTGCTCAGTTCTTTGAACTTTTCCTGCGAAGCGGTATCGAGAGTGTCGAGCACCGGGATACAGATCATTTCGTCAATATCGTCGTATCCCAGAAAGCTGAGATATGAGCCGTTGGCATAGATATGCATGCCGTCGTTAATGTAGGCAATGGCGTCTTTGGAACTATCGAGCAGCAGTTCGCAGCGCTGTTCCACATCACGCATTTGCACTTCCATCATGCGCAGGCGCTTTCGATCTTTCAGGTTAGCGAG
>JAWWBW010000206.1:0-5126 GCA_033720775.1 Oleiphilaceae bacterium
CACTAACGTGAGAGCCTATGCCGAAATTGTACATGAGCGGGCTGTGTTGCGGCGTCTGATTAAGGTGTCGGGTGAAATATCTGATAGCGCCTTTAATCCTCAGGGGCGCACTACCAACGAGCTGCTGGACGATGCCGAGCGCAAGGTCTTTCAAATCTCCGAGAGTCAAAGTGGGCAAGAAGGCGGTCCGCAATCGGTTAACCCGGTACTGACCAAAACCCTCGAACGTATCGATACGCTGTTCAATTCCACCGAGGCCATTACCGGCGTCACGACAGGCTTTAAAGACCTGGATGACATGACTTCGGGCTTGCAACCCTCTGATCTAGTGATTGTGGCGGCGCGACCTTCAATGGGTAAAACCGCCTTTGCCATGAACCTGGTAGAGAGCGTGCTGATTAAGGCAGAAAAACCGGTGTTGGTATTCAGTATGGAGATGCCCGCAGATTCCATTCTGATGCGTATGATTTCGTCATTGGGGCAGATCAATCAGACCCGTGTGCGCTCCGGTAAGCTCGAAGAAGACGATTGGCCGCGTCTGACCTCTGCCGTTAGCATGCTCAAGGATCGCCCGCTTTATATAGACGACACTGCCGGGTTGAGCCCCTCTGAGCTTCGTTCCCGTGCGCGTCGCGTCGCGCGGGAGATCAAACAGGACTTCGGCATGATCATGATCGACTACCTGCAGTTGATGCAGGTGCCGGGTATGACCGAAGGTCGCACGGCCGAGATTTCCGAAATTTCACGCTCGCTAAAGGCACTGGCCAAAGAATTAAATTGCCCGGTGGTTGCTTTGTCACAGCTTAACCGGGGGCTGGAACAACGTACCGACAAGCGCCCTATGAACTCTGACTTGCGTGAATCAGGCGCGATCGAACAGGACGCCGACGTCATCATGTTTATCTATCGTGATGAGTATTATCACGAGGACAGCCCCGATAAGGGCATTGCCGAAATTATTATAGGTAAACAGCGTAATGGTCCCATCGGCAAGGTAAAGCTGTCGTTTCAGGGTCAGTTCACCAAATTTAATGATCTCTCGCATGTCGATTACGGGAACGATTTTTAATGTCCGGTTCATCTCGTCTCGGTCGCCCTTTGCAAGCCGTCATCCGGCGCAGTGCATTCCTCGCTAATATCCGTGAAGTGGAGCGACGGTGTCCGGAGTCCAATACATTGGTGGTGCTGAAAGCTGATGCCTACGGGCATGGTATGGTAGCGCTGGCGCAAATGGTGGGTGAACGTGATATTGCGGTGGCGACTGCAGACGAAGCGCAGGTTCTAGTGGACGCGGGCGTAGAGAACCGAATATGGGTGCTTGAAGGCCCCTTAAACATGCATTGTTTGAGTCTCGCCACGCGGCATCGTGTGGTATGGGTGATTCATGATGTGACGCAGCTGGATCTGTTGCGAGCCTACGCGCATGTGCCGCTTGAAGTCGTGCTCAAGCTTGATACGGGTATGCACCGCTTGGGATTGGATCAGGCTGGTTTAGCGATGGCTGTCAGTGCACTGGCTGAGCTGGACGCTGTAGATGTGATTGCGGTGATGTCTCACTTTGCCTCCAGCGACGCGCCTGCCTCCCCGAGTGTGGCGCATCAGCAGGCGCACTTTGAGGCATTGATCGCGTCCGCGGGGCTCGACACGACAGAACGGTCTCTAAGCAATTCGGGAGCAATACTGTATTACCCAGAGGCGCACCAGCAATGGGTGCGTCCAGGCATTATGCTCTATGGTGCCATGCCTGATCCTTCGCAAAATCGCGATGAGGTGCCCTTGCAAGCGGTGATGTTGCTGCAGTCGGCGGTCATAGCCTTGCATAACATTGGGCCGGGTGAAAGTGTTGGCTACGGCGCGACCTGGACCGCCGCTAGGCCTTCTTTGGTTGCAACGGTTGCTGCCGGTTATGCCGACGGTTATCCGCGCCATGCACCCAGCGGTACACCGGTGGCGGTGAATGGCGTGCGTTGCCCTTTGGTCGGGCGGGTGTCGATGGATATGTTGGCGGTGGATGTGACCGACTTGGCCGAAGTTGCAGTCGGTGATCCAGTTGAGTTATGGGGAGAACAGGTGACGGTTGATGAGGTGGCTCAAGCCGCAGGAACCATTGCCTATGAATTGCTGACTGGAGTTAGCGCACGTGTTCCGAGGGAATACCGCTAGCTGATCACCTGCGAGGCTGGAGTATTTGACTCTTTGTACGCCATTATTTTTAATAGGCGCCGTTTTCTGAGCGTACACTGCGACTAGCCAGGTTTGGTTTAAGCCGCGTTCTACCAAAAGAGCTGCGCATGATTCACGCTATCCATATTATAAGATCGGCCATTTTCTACCTTGGGTATGCCATTGCCATGGTAGCGCTGGGCTTTTACGCTTTTGGTTTAAAGCTGTTGCGTCTTTCTCCCGAAAAAAACTATCAGCTACTTATCGGTTATAGCCGTCTTATGATCGCTTGGGCACGTATTGCCTGCGGTATACGTTACGAGATTATCGGTCAGGAAAATATCCCGAGTAAGCACTGCGTCATCGTGAGCAATCACCAGAGCGTCTGGGAAACCTACTTCTTTCAGGTGATATTCAACCCCTTGTCCTCGGTAGTCAAAATAGAGCTGCTCAACATTCCCTTGTTTGGTCGTGCGCTGAGTATGATTAGCCCCATTGCTATTGATCGCTCCAGACCTGCGTTGGCGTTAAAGCAGCTGATTCGTATTGGTAAAGAGAAACTGGCCAGTGGGCGCTGGGTGATTATTTTTCCTGAAGGCACTCGTGTGAAACCAGGCGAAACCAAACGATATGGTGCAGGTGGAGCCATGCTGGCATTGGCTGCCAATGTGGATATTCTGCCTGTAGCGCATAATGCGGGCAGTTGCTGGCCAGCAGGAACATTCACCAAAACGCCGGGCTGTATTACTGTGGTGATTGGCGAGGCCATTTCGGTACAAGGTAAAAACCGTGAAGAGCTGATGCAGCAAGCTGAGCACTGGATTCGACAGACCAGCGATAGACTGGTCGCACAAAGAGCTTAACTTTTGGTGCCGAGTCCGGGGCGTTTGCGAGGCTTTTGGTCGCGAGCGGTGGCTGTTAGTGGCCATGATTCGCAGGGGTGGTAGTGCACGCCTTCGCGACCTTGAACCGATTCGTAGAGCACAATCTCGGAATAGGGAAGCCAAAAGTCAGGTTGTTGCAGATTGGCGATGGGCGTGTCGCAGCGCCGACTCAAGGTCACATGGGGTTGAAAGCGGTTTTTATTGTGTGCTTTGCCGAGGCTCCCTCCAAGCTGAGTTAGGGATTTATGCAGGGCGGTGAGAGCATCGGGCCATTGATCCGGACCGATCCATGCGATGCCGGGCTTGGGCCAAATGCCAAAGGTGTTCAGGTGTAATTCGCCCGGGCGGGCATAGGGCTTGAGTAAGAGGGTATCCATGGCTTCACACAGGCGCTGCGATTGCTGATGCGAGACCTCGCCTAAAAATGACAGGGTAAGGTGGTAGTTTTGTGGCGCAACTGGCCGCGGTAATGCTGCGAGTTGCTGTTGTCGCCAGTTGTCGATGTTTAATGCCAGATTGCCTGCTACGGGCAATGCAAAAAATAATCGCATGGTTAGCCTTTTATGTTCTGTAAAACGCCAGTGTAACAGAGCCAATCACTCACGACAGGCAAAGGCTCTGTACGGCAAGAAGTTTAAGCTGGTCTGCGTCGCGGTGTTGGGGGAATTCGATATGTCGCAATTGTTCATGCATCTTGCCTTGTTGGTCGCAAGAGGCATCGCGTTTTTGCCTTGGCGAATGCAGTGCCTAATCGGGGCCGGTTTTGGCCAGCTCTGCTATTACACGCTCAAGCGTCGTCGCCATGTATGTCTCACGAATATAAAACATTGTTTTCCCGAGCTCGATGCTGCGCAACAGCAGGTGTTGGTGCGCAAGGCTTTTCGCGCAAACGGCATTGGTATTATGGAGGCGTTGCGGTCCTGGTTTAGAGATCCAAAATCGCTGGCCGACAAGACGCGCGTTGAGGGCCTGGAGTATCTGCAACAGGCGCAGGCCAGGGGGCGCGGGGTTATTTTGCTCGGTGGTCACTACACCACACTCGATCTGGCTGGGAGTCTCACCACGCTTTATTTCAAGGCGGATATCATGCAGCGTGATCATGCCAACCCGGTCTTCAATCGCTTTGTACGCGGCTCACGCGAAAAGCTCTATGGCACGGTGCTAGGCAAGAATGACGTGCGTGGGTTACTCCGATGTTTACGTCAGAATCATATCGTCTGGTATGCAACGGATCAGGATGCCGGGCGACAAAACAGTGTGTTTGCGCCATTTTTCGGCATTCCGGCTGCAACCCTGGTATCGACCATGCGGCTGGCCAAGCGCAGTGGGGCAGCGGTCGTGCCATTCAGTCATTTTCGATTGCCCGGTAATCAGGGCTATGTACTGCGTATGCAGCCTGCGCTGGAGGATTTTCCGACGGGCGATGATTTAGCGGATGCCGCGCGCCTCAACCATATTATTGAAGAGAATGTGCGATGTTTTCCCGAGCAGTATTTGTGGTTACATCGTCGTTTTAAAACGCCACCGGAGCGCGATGTGCTCAATATTTACGGGCAGCGGCGTGATGCCCCCGGTTAAGGAAGCGAGCTAGCGATGCCATTTATCGGATTATCGAAACCGAAAGAACAAACGCTTGCGCCTCTCGCCAAGGTGGGCGATGCCATGCCCAGCGTGACTTATCTGACTCCCCATGTGTTCAATCTGGTTTTATTTCTGCGTCACACCGGTTGCCCTTTTGCCGAGGCTGCGGTGAAACAGGCGGTACAGCTTGCGGCTAATGATGCGCGTGTTGGTTTAACTGTGGTAACACACGGCGAGCGCGTAATCGCCGAGGGCTGGCTGGAGCACATTGGCGCCCAGGGTATCACGCACTACCACGATGCTGATCGAGAAGAGTATGGCCGATGGGGTGTCGGCTTTGGTGGAGCCGGCTCATTATTGCATCCCATGGTGGCATGGCATTGGGCACGCTTTTTATGGCGTGGGATTCGTAATCGCTCAGCAAGCGGTACGCGTTGGCAGACGCAAGCTATGTTTCTGTTAAACAGCGAGGGTGTCATCGTATGGCGGCACATTGCC
>JAWWBW010000207.1:0-5090 GCA_033720775.1 Oleiphilaceae bacterium
CAGTCGCTCCGCCTAGTTCGAGCCCAGCTCGGGGAGCCATTTCTCCTTACCCCTCATTCTGAAATCTTGATATCGCGTTGCGATTCCGTTACTCCATAAAAATTGTAAGTTGGACTTTAGTCCAACGCTGAACTCGCCATCCCCAGGAACCCGACGAAAATAGATTTCGACCTACCCTTATGCGTTCGACGGCATAATAAATCTCTCCCTACGTAAACGCTTGCCATAACATAAAACCGTCACGTGATTGGTTCATCTCTGACTTAATGGCGTATTCTTGTACCGACCGGTAATCAAGTCATCATACATTTTTTCTAAGCGACCACTCTCTTCCAGTTGCTTTAAGCCAGCATTAAACAGCTTCAATAAGCGTTCACTGTTTTTGCTTGCTTTGGGAAACAACAAATACCCTGTGGCTTCTGTTAAAGGCTTGCTGTGGTAATCGACGGTATGCACGATTGCGGGGTCGAAATTTTCATAAAGCAAGGTACTCCCCAAAACAATACCCGCTGGAAACAGATCGATTCGACCACCCACGAGCTTTTTCATATTGGTGAGGTCATGCGGCTTGGGGTATACCATCAACTCTTTACTTTCTGCCATCGCCCAAAACTCTTCCGTGTAGGTATAGCCATTTGTCGCACCAATCTTGTAATTCTTCAAATCACTGAGACTAGACCAGTCTTTTAGAGGGTTTGCCTTGCGATAAAAGAACACCGTCTTTTCGTGATTCACCGGGTCGCTATAGTAAAAATGCTGCCGGCGTTCTTCACTGTCATACCAGAAACTGGTTGCATCATAATCACCCTGCTTTGCCTCCTCATAGGCACGCTTCCAGGGCATATACTTAAACTCCACGTGTACGTTCTTTCTAGCGAAAGCCTCGCTAATAACATGACTCACGTATCCGTTATGTTTTAAATCTTTGGATACAAAGGGCGGATAATCGCCGGTTGAGATAGTTATTGCTTCCTGAGATGAGGTGGGTAAAGAGAAAAAACCAATCAAAACGATAACGGCGAACCGCAACAGATTTGTTCGCATGACACGCCTCCTGTTCAATCCAATTATCAACTAGTTTGCATTAATGGAAGATTTCAGAGATACCGTTTCAGAATTCTAGAACGAAGTCCGTTAACTGTTGTATTGAATTTGTAGCGGTTACTTTTCGACAAGTGAACTTATTTAACAGCAGAGAACACCACTAATTAGATCAGCTAACTTGGAACATCAACCTGCACATCCATATAGGCTGAACTATACTGCTTGCACTGTCACCGTAACACTCTGGAGCACTCGATGAATTGGTTTAACCAAAGCATACTCAGAAAACTCATGGGCATAACCAGCCTGGGGTCTCTCGTTGTATTGATTGCATCCTTGTTTGCCTATCACAATGCGACGAGTACAAATACTGCGTACAAGAACCTGCTCAGCACAGAGGTACAAAGCGAACGTCTAATTAATACCATGCTGATAGACTTTAAAACTCAGGTTCAGGAATGGAAAAACACGTTAATTCGGGGCCATATGGATGACCAACGTGAAAAATACTGGGGCCGATTTCAACAAAGAGAGAGTGACATACAAAAAACTGGAAAAACTCTATTGGGGATACTCCAGAATGAAGAGGCCAAAAAACTGGTTTCCAGCTTTCTTACCTCCCACCGACAAATGGGCTCTGCATATCGCAAAGGATATAGCGATTTTGTCGCATCAGGTTATGACCATACTGCAGGAGATAAAGCGGTAAAAGGTATTGATAGAGAACCTGCCAAGAACCTGGCCGAAGCAGCAAAAGAAATAGAAGAAATAGTTTCGAAACAGAGCAGCTCCGTGGCAGAACAAGCATCCTCCAATGCCACGATCGCGCTTGCCAGCCTGGCGGCCGCCATCGCGCTGTTTATAACTATGAGCTATAGCATTATAACCCGAGCTATCATTACCCCCAGCCACCATTTGATCGAAAGCATTGAACGTATCAGCGCAGGCCAGCTTAGTGATAATATCGATATATATCGTGACGATGAACTGGGTAAATTGGCTGATGCCTCCCGGACACTTCAAGCGTTTCTGCGCAAAATTGCTGACCAATTACAACGCAGTAACGAAAGCCTGACTCAGGCCGCGAGCAATCTAAGCCAGTCCACAGACGGCGTTTCGGAGCGCGTCAATACAGCACACGACACCACCGAACATGTCGCCTCAGCGATGACTGAAATGAGCGCAACGTCTCAAGAAGTTGCCAGCCATGCTGCCAATGCAGCCACGCTCGCCAACGAAGCCAATACCGCCGCACAGGATGGCGTGCGCACTATGGATGTTGCGCAAAAATCAATTAATGGGCTGGCAACACAGGTAGAAGAAACCGTCGAAACCGTTAAGAAGCTTGCCGAAGATACCAACAATGTGGGTCAGGTACTGAGCGTAATACGTGGCATTGCGGAACAAACCAACCTGCTCGCCCTCAACGCAGCGATCGAAGCCGCGCGCGCCGGTGAACAGGGCCGCGGCTTTGCCGTGGTGGCTGATGAAGTGCGCACGCTGGCCCAAAAAACCCAGCAATCCACCACCGAAATCGAAGAAATTATTGTGAACGTACAAAACGGCGCGCACAACACGGTCAACGTGATGGATTCGAGCTACGCCACCACCTCAGAAAGCGCCAAGCTGTTTAATGAAGCCGCAGAAAAGCTCAGCATCATTACCAGTCGCATTGCGCAAATTAACGACCTGAACACACAAGTGGCCACCGCAGCGGAAGAACAAACCTCGGTCTCTGAAGACATCACACGTACCATTGTTGAAATGTCTGATCTGGTCGAGGCGACCGCCGCATCCGCCTCCCAAACGCGCGACACTGCAGAAGCCCTCACCCGCATGGCAGCAGAAGCCGACAAGCTCGCCAAAACATTCGTGCATTAATCGCTGACAGCCAGCCCCCTCTGCGGGGCTGTAATCGCTTTTCAACCCGTGGCTGCGCTGCCACCATTCAAGGCGACAATGCTGAGCTGCCCGTGCGGCTTGGCAATAAACCTCTGTAAAACACGATAAACATCTGCGTCAAATTCACGCTCTGCGCAGACATTTTCCAGCATATCGTGCGTCGCATGCGGCTCTAGAGATTCTCCTGCCTCAGAGCGAAAACGCGCCAATACACACCAGTTATCCACCAAAAATGCCGATGTTTTTTGGCTGGCCTTACTCACCTCTTTGATGAGCACAGACCCTTCAAAAGGCCACGCTTTTAACTGATCCTTAAAGATGGCGATCTGCAATCGAAGGTTGTAACGTTCCGGGTCTTCATCACCGGTACAGGCGCCCTGGCATTGCTGTAACTGCCGCGCAAAACACGGACCCGCTCCATGGTCCAGCCCCATCAAGCGGGCGCACAAATCATTTTTATTAAACCAGCTTTGCAAGGCTTTGGACGCGGCACCTTTACTGCGGCAAATACCCGTAAAACGTTCAAGCCCGCGCCCGTCGTGGTCTGGCTCCAAGGTAATCGGCGCGAGACGGGGCACCAGATAGCCTTGATCATTTGGCTGCAACTCATAGGCAAAGTAGGTTTCTACAGGACGCAATCGGCGATTATGCACGGGCTGCAACCCTTTGATATCAGCAATCTCCTGCAACATGGCATCCATCTCGCCGGCACAGGTTTGCCATGCAATGCTGCGTAGACTCTGCGACAACACCATCTCTTTTTGACTTTGATGATCTGCTGAAAAATGGGACAGCACACGCTGATAAAGATTAACGCTTTTGCCCACATACAACAGCACACGATTTTCGCCATAAAAATAGTAAACTCCCGGTGCCTCGGGCACTGCCTGTATGTCTTCTTCCGTCAACGCCGCCGGTAACGCTGGACGCTTAAGAAGCTTTTTAACAGCCTGATCAAATGCCTCTGCCCCCACATCCTGTTCGGCAAAGCGATAAAACGCCAGCATGGCATTCACATCGCCCATGGCGCGATGGCGCGCTTCGCAGGGTAATTGATGGCGGGCGATCAGCTTGTCCATGCCGTGCCCTTGATATTGTGGATATAAGAGCTTGGCCAACTTGACCGTGCACAACACCCGCCGGCTATAACTGCGCCCAAGACGTTTGAACTCTTGCTTAAAAAACGCATAGTCAAAACGCGCATTGTGGGCAACAAACACACAACCTTGCGTTAATCGTTCAACTTCGTCCGCCACCTGTTCAAAGAGCGGTGCATCGGCCACCATGTCATCGTCGATGCCGGTCAAGCGCTGAATAAATAGGGGAATAGCACTCTGTGGGTTAATCAGGGATTGCCAGCTCGTGAGCTCCTGTTCGCCTTCGATCACTCGTATAGCAATTTCGGTGATACGATCACTGCCGGCACGGCCGCCCGTCGTTTCAATGTCTATAAAAGCCAGTTTATCCAATGAACACTTCTCCAAAGCGGCCTGGGTCGTCATCAGGTTTGAAAATTAAGCAATTCGTTGCCACATTTATGTAAGCAGCCTATGCAAACGACGTGCATTAGGCATGTCCCACCATGACCGAACGAGGTGCTTATGATTATTGGCGTTCCCAAGGAAATCAAGAATCACGAATACCGCGTGGGTATGACACCTGCCAGCGTAAACGAACTGTGTACGCAAGGTCACACTGTTTTGGTCGAATCTCAGGCGGGCGTTGGCAGTGGCTTTAGCGATGAAGATTACACCCGGGCCGGGGCACAACTGATAAACACCGCCGCAGAAATCTTCGCGCGAGCCACGCTCATCGTTAAAGTAAAAGAACCTCAGGCCCAAGAGCGCAAACAGCTCAAAACCGGACAAACCCTCTTTACGTACCTGCACCTGGCACCTGACCGCCCGCAAACCGAAGACTTGCTTGAAAGTGGCGCCACATGCGTCGCCTATGAAACCGTCACCGACGCGCAGGGGCGCCTGCCACTGCTCGCGCCGATGTCTGAAGTAGCCGGCCGCATGAGCATTCAGGCAGGCGCCCGCTGCCTCGAAAAATCCCAGCAAGGACGAGGAGTGCTGCTGGGCGGTGTACCCGGGGTTGAACCGGCCACCGTCGTGATTCTGGGTGGCGGTGTCGTCGGCTCC
>JAWWBW010000208.1:0-5048 GCA_033720775.1 Oleiphilaceae bacterium
ATTATTCGACCGATCCGCAAACTGGGTGATCAGGTGCGCGCCTCCATTGATGATCGCGATTACGAGACGCGTCTGGTAAGTGATTACAACGACGAGCTATCGCAACTTGCAAACTGGTTTAACGCGCGAACAGATCAGTTGTCAGAAGTGCTTACTGCCTTGCAGGCGCGCAACGCCGAATTGAGTGAGGCGCGTGTCGAAGCCGAGACTGCCAATCGCGCCAAGAATGTCTTTTTAGCGTCGATGAGCCATGAAATACGCACGCCCATGAATGCCATTATCGGTCTGGCAGATGTGCTGGCACGCACACAGCTTGATGAGGCGCAGCAAACCTACGTGCATACGCTACATGGATCGGCCCAGTCGCTCTTGTCGCTAGTTAACGACATTATGGATTTTTCCAAAATTGAAGCGAACAAACTGGATCTAGAATGCATTGCATTCGACTTGCGCCACACCCTCGATGACTGCGCCGAACTGGTCGCCTTTCAAGCGCATGAGAAAAAGCTCGATTTTCACTATTTTGTCGATCCCGAACTCGACCAGCATGTTATGGGTGATCCTAATCGTCTGCGACAGGTAATCCTCAATTTGTGCACCAATGCCGTCAAGTTCACCGCCTCGGGCCGCGTGCGTTTATGGCTCGATAAAATCGCCCAGACAGAGGAGCTGGTTAGCTTGCGCATTATTGTTGAAGATACGGGTATTGGCATGAGTGATGCGGCCCGCAAGCGCTTATTTAAGCCTTTTAGTCAGGGTGATTCAAGCACCACGCGCCAATATGGCGGCACTGGTCTGGGTCTCGCCATTTCGAAACATTTGCTTGAATTGATGGGGGCTGAATTAAACTTTGATAGTGAAGAAGGGAGAGGCTCACGATTTGAAGTTCGCTTGAATCTGGCGCGATCCAGAGCAGAGCATCTCCGTCAGGAGCCTTTGGTGCGCCATGTGATTGCCGGGGTGAGTTGCCCCGTGATGCACGAAATATTGGAGCGTTACTGCACGCACATGGGCTGTACGTTTGAAGGGCACGCTGACTTGGATGCTTGGCAGCGTGCTTTGGCCAGTCATGCGCATAAGGGGATCGCTTTATGTGTCAGGCCCGAATGGCTGGATCATGCCGATGTGGTGCGTTCGGCTATGACAGCGAGCGAGCAGGAGCGCCGGCCCGTGTTAATTATGTTGCACTCGCCCTATGATTTTAATGCAAGCAGAAAGTTGCAAGTGAGCCGTTATTTTCAGTTGGTATCACTGGGACTACCCCTCAAATACGAAGCTCTGCGGAGTGTGCTGCTTAGCCCTCAGGATCGTATGCAAACCCATCATCCAGTGACGCGACAGGCCAATCGGGAGTTAGTGCATTTGCAACAAAAACGGGTGCTGGTTGCCGAAGACAATCATGTTAATCAGCAGGTGATTATGCTGCTGTTGAAAGACTTGGGTTTAGAGGCCGACATAGTGAGCGATGGCGAGCAGGCCCTCAATGCAGCGCAAAATAAACGGTATGATCTGATTCTGATGGATTGGCAAATGCCGCAAATGGATGGCCTGCAAGCCGCCCGCGAAATTAGAAAAGGATCGGCGGACAATCAGCCCATTATCGTGGCGGTAACGGCTAATGCGATGTCGGGAGATGTTGAGGCCTGTTATGCCGCCGGTATGAATGACTATTTGTCGAAGCCTTTGCGACGAGACGATCTGAAGCGCGTGCTGATGCAATGGCTCGGCTGATGGTTCCCGAGGAGGCGCAGATGCTTTGCGAGTTTACCAATCGCGGGTTGAATAATTGGTTGGAGTGAGCACGGTATCACTGGTCACCGCTGCGCTGTCTGGATAGTCGAGGGTGTAGTGCAGCCCTCGGCTTTCCTTGCGCTGAATGGCCGAGCAAATAATTAAATCGGCGACGGTCACCAGATTACGCAATTCGAGCAGATCGTTGGTCACACTGTAATTACTGTAGTAGTCCAGTATTTCCTGATGCAGCAAATCGACACGATGTTTGGCGCGTTGCAAGCGCTTGTCAGTGCGCACAATGCCTACATAGTCCCACATGAATCGGCGCAACTCATCCCAGTTGTGCGCGATGACCACGTCTTCGTCCGAGTCGGTTACCTGCGATTCATCCCAGGCCGGAGCTTCCGGAGGGGAGGGGATGCTTGCTTGCTTGTGATTGATGTCTTTGGCTGCCGCACGTCCGAACACAATGCATTCGAGCAAAGAATTACTGGCCATGCGGTTGGCACCATGCAAGCCTGTAAAAGAAGCCTCGCCGATGGCATAGAGCTGATTCACATCGCTACGGCCGCGATGATCCACCACAATACCGCCGCAGGTATAGTGTGCGGCCGGAACAATAGGAATGGGCTCTTTGGTGATGTCGATGCCGAAGCGTTTGCAAGTGTCGTAAATAGTGGGAAAGTGACTACGAATAAAGTCGGCAGGTTTATGGCTGATATCCAGCAACAGGTGGTCGGCACCCAGTCGTTTCATTTCATGGTCAATGGCGCGGGCAACGATGTCACGCGGCGCGAGTTCCTGCCGCTCATCAAATCGCTGCATAAAGGGTTCGCCACCGGGTAGCAGCAAGCGCCCACCCTCGCCACGCACCGCTTCGGTGATGAGAAAAGACTTGGCCTGTGGGTGATACAGGCAGGTGGGATGAAACTGGTTAAATTCCATATTGGCCACGCGACAGCCGGCACGCCAGGCCATAGCGATCCCGTCACCACTCGCCCCGTCAGGGTTACTGGTATAGAGGTAAGCCTTGCTGGCACCCCCCGTCGCAATGATCACGAAACGCGCGCGAAAGAGTTCGACGTGGCTGTCTTCGCGGTTGAGCACATACGCACCCACACAGCGATTGCCGGGCAAAAAAAGCTTTTTGTGGGTAATGAGATCGACCGCGACGCGGTTTTCAAAAATATCAATATTGGGAGCAGCTTTCACGCGCTCGCACAGAGCAGATGAAATGGCCATACCGGTGGCGTCGTCGGCATGTACCACGCGTCGATGGCTGTGTCCGCCTTCTTTTGTGAGGTGGTAAATCTGCCCATCGGTAGGCGCTTCTGCGTCACGCGTAAAGTCTACACCCTGAGCGATAAGCCACTCGATACTCGATTTGCCTTCACTCACAATCTGTCGCACCGCTGACTCATGACAAAGACCTGCTCCGGCTTTGATAGTGTCTTGAATATGCGACTCAAGATCGTCCTCATCACTCAGCACCGCGGCAATTCCGCCTTGTGCCCAAGGTGTGGACCCACTGTTAAGGGTGGTTTTGGAAATCAGGGCGACCGAGATCTCCGGGTCCAGATGGAGCGCTGCAGTGAGGCCAGCGGCACCGCTGCCAATAATGAGCACGTCGTAGAGATAGGAAGATTGCATGTTAGCTAATCGCTTGGATTCCTTGGATCAGGGTCTGTCTGACTGAGCAGCCTCGCAGCGTATTATTCGCGTATTGAACTAAATTGCAAATGTACAGTCTTTGCTGGGGACCTTTACATTATCAGAGAGAATGAGCATGAGTTCTGCAATGCGTGTTGAGTCAACTGGTCAAAGTCCAGGTGGTAAGGTGGCGACCATTTCAATTAAATCGGCACTAAGTAATAATAGCCGTTCGGAGACGTCTCAACCCCATGAGCCCGCTGAAGCCGGGCAACCCACTAATATGAAGCAGGCGAGCATGTCAGCCCCCACTTCCAGTTCGGTTAGTCAAGATAACAATAGTGATCGCAGCATTGATCACAAGCTGGTGGTGCGCGTGCAAAAAGGCGATCGGCGGGCCTTTGATTTACTGGTCATCAAGTATCAGGGCAAGGTGGCGTCAATCGTGTCGCGGTTTGTGAGTGATTATCACGAAATTGCAGACGTGACGCAGGAAACCTTCATTAAAGCATTTCGGGCGATTGGTCGCTTTCGCGGCGACAGCGCGTTTTACACCTGGCTTTATCGTATTGCCATCAACTGCGCCAAAAACTATCTGGTTGCCAAAGGCCGACGGCCTCCAGCGGCCGATATTGATATTGGTGAGGCTGAGCATTTTTCCAGCGCCAGTTTACTTAAGGATATCGCCTCCCCAGAACATGAGCTCAATCGTCAGCAACTTGAAAAGGTCGTTCAGGATACGATTGCTGGCCTGCCAGAAGATTTGCGTATGGCACTAACACTTCGGGAATACGAAAGTCTTAGTTATGAAGAGATCGCAGCCGTCATGGACTGTCCGGTAGGTACTGTGCGCTCCCGAATTTTCAGAGCGCGCGAAGCGGTGGATACGGCCGTGCAGCCATTAATGGGGTTGCGAGGTGAATAAGATGTCGATTATCGCTATTGATCGCTACGACAAGAGGTTGAAATGGATCCAAGATTAAAAGAATCGATTTCGGCGTTAATGGACGACGAAGCCAACGAGTTGGAGCTACAACGTGTGTTGTCCCATCTAGATGAGAGCGACGTGCAGGAAGCATGGCAACGTTATCATCTGGTGAGAGATGTGATGAAAGAGCGTGGTCTCGATTACTCGACGAACAGCAAGCCTTCGTTAAACATTGATGTGACCGCCTCGGTGGCAGCAGCCATAGCCGAACAGGATGCTCCCCCGGCCTTGGCACCAGCTGAGACTGTGCCTGAACGTGCCGAATCACGCTGGCGCTGGGTGGGCATGGGGGCCATTGCGGCCAGTGTATTGTTTGCGGCGGTATTGTTTGTCCAGCAGAACGCGCAGCAGCCGGTCATTCCTCAGGTTGCTGAGCGCGATGTGGAATCGGATACATCCCCAAGTACGGCCGTCCATGCAAAACAACCACGCATCGTAGAGCAACTGGATGCCAGCCAGGTACGCAGATTGAACGAATATCTGTTGCGCCATGCCGAGCATAGTATCGCGCAGCCGGGTTTTGGTATGGCGCCGCTGGCTCGAGTTGCCAGTGTTAATTCGGTAGGTATTTAATGCTGCGTTTTGTTCTATCCCGCTACACAATGAAGCCTGCTTTAAGCCCCATGCAGATCTTGCTGGCACTTTTGTTTGCCTTGTCTTCAGTGATTGCTCGTGG
>JAWWBW010000209.1:0-5027 GCA_033720775.1 Oleiphilaceae bacterium
CTATCACTGCCGCACCAGCGATTCCGATATTTTCGCCATTGGCGAATGTGCGTTGTACGGCAACATGATTTACGGTTTGGTCGCACCCGGCTACCGCATGGCCGAAGTGGCCGTACAACAATTCAGCAACGAAGAAGAAAAACCTTCGTTCAAAGGTGCCGACATGAGCACCAAGCTCAAGCTGTTGGGCGTAGACGTAGGCTCTATCGGTGATGCGCACGGCAAAGAAGCCGGCACCCTCACTTATACATTCAGTGACGAAAAAGCCGAGGTCTACAAACGCCTGATTGTCAGTGAAGACAGCAAACTGCTCAAAGGTGCAGTACTGGTCGGCGACTGCTCAGACTACGACACTCTACTGCAATACTTTTTGAATGAAATCGAGCTGCCCGAAAATCCCGAATCGCTGATTCTGCCCAACCTGGATGGGGCGGCGGCACCTGCGCTGGGTGCCGCGTCGTTACCTGCTGCTGCAACCATCTGCTCATGCCACAATGTCAGCAAGGGCGATATTATGGCGGCTGTTGAAGGCGGCTGCTGTAGCGTTGGCGATGTAAAAGGCGAAACCAAAGCTGCAACCGGATGTGGCGGATGTGCCGCGCTGCTCAAAAATGTGGTCGATCACGAACTCGAAGCCCGTGGCATTAGCGTGGATAAGAGTATCTGCGAACACTTTCCCTACACCCGCGAAGAGATCTACCACCTGGTGCGCGTGGGCGGCGTCAAAAGCTTTGACGAACTGCTCGATAAACACGGCAAAGGACTGGGCTGTGACATCTGTAAGCCAGCAGTCGGCAGCATACTCGCCTCAACCTGGAACGATTACGTACTCCAAGACCAGCACGTAGGCCTGCAAGACACCAACGATACCTTCTTGGCAAATATGCAAAAAGACGGTACCTACTCCGTCGTACCACGTGTGCCGGGCGGTGAAATCACTCCCGCGCAGCTTATTGCCATTGGCCAGGTCGCCGAAAAATACGATCTGTACACCAAAATTACTGGCGGCCAGCGCATCGACCTGTTTGGTGCACGACTGAACGAATTACCCGATATCTGGGCCGAATTGATCGATGCCGGACTCGAAACCGGTCACGCCTACGGCAAATCGGTACGTACCGTAAAATCCTGCGTAGGCTCTACCTGGTGCCGTTATGGCGTGCAGGACAGCGTGGGTCAGGCGATCGATATCGAGCATCGCTACAAGGGGCTGCGCGCACCGCACAAGCTCAAGTTTGCGGTATCGGGCTGTACCCGTGAATGTGCCGAGGCACAAAGTAAGGATGTAGGCATCATCGCCACCGAAAACGGCTGGAACCTTTACCTCTGCGGCAACGGTGGCATGAAGCCGCGTCACGCTGATCTATTTGCGACCGATCTGGATGACGCAACCCTGATCAAATACATCGATCGCTTTTTGATGTTCTACATCAAAACCGCCGACCGCCTGCAACGTACGTCGGTATGGATGGAAAACCTCGAAGGCGGCCTCGACTACCTGCGCGAAGTCATTATTGAAGACAAACTCGGTATCGCCGAAGAGCTGGAGCAGCAAATGGCACACGTGGTGGGGACCTATCAGTGCGAATGGAAGACCACCATCAACGACGAAGAAAAGCTAAAGCGTTTCCGTCAGTTTGTGAATGCCGACGCCGAAGACAGTGCAGTGGTATTTGTCAAAGAGCGTGGCCAGCGCCGCCCCGCAACCGAAGATGAAAAAATCAAACTGATCGCCAAGTCTGCGTGATAGGAGTGGAGTAATACTATGAGCATTGAACACATTATTTGCGACCAGTCTGACCTGATTAAAGATTCCGGCGTATGCGCCCTGGTTGACGACAAACAGATAGCAATCTTCTATCTGCCCCGTACCGAGCAGAAACTGTTTGCCATTGGAAATTACGACCCCATCGGTAAAGCCAACGTGCTCTCACGTGGCATTGTTGGGGATATCAGCGGGCAGGTTGTCGTTGCCTCCCCGCTGTACAAACAGCACTTTAACCTCGCCACCGGCGAATGCCTCGAAGAAGCCGATGTAAAAGTGCCTGTTTATAAGGTGGCCTTAAATCAGAACAAAGTGGTACTCACCCTGCCCGCTCAATAAGCCCCTTAAGTCACCGACTTTCCCTTGTATGTCGCAAGGCTTACCCTTCACGGGCAACCGTGAAGGGTTTTTTTTATTGTGCCGCGAAAAATCCGTCAATTGTGACTAGACTTACAATGCTAAAACAACAACCGATGCCGTGGCGCCCATGTTTCGTTTTCTATTTGCCTGTCTCTTCATCAGCCAATTCACATTTGCAGCGCAACCCGTCTATATCGGTCTCGATGCCGATATGTCTGCAGTCGCCAAAGAGGGAGGCGAGGCCATTCGGCGGGGCGCATTAATTGCCATTGACGAAATCAATACAAACGGCGGCATACTCGGGCGCCCCCTAGAACTGGTCGTGAAGGACCATCGCGGCAATCCGGCGCGCGGCATCGTAAACATACAGCAATTTGCCAAACTGAAAGATCTCGTCGCCGTTATAGGAGGTGTGCATACACCCGTCGTATTAAAAGAATTACCGGTCATTCACGAGAATAGCATTATTTATCTCGATCCCTGGGCTGCTGGCACGCCCATTGTTGATAATGGCTTTGAACCAAACTACGTGTTCCGTATTTCTGTACGCGATCAGGAAGCGGGCAAAGTGCTGGTGGCACACGCCAAAAAGCGTGGAGCACAAAAAATCGGTTTACTACTCGAGCGCACCGGCTGGGGACGCTCCAACGAAAAATCCATGTCGCAAGCAGCGGCAACACACGGGCTGTCAATTACAAAAATTCAGTGGTTCAACTGGGGCCAGAAAGACTTCACTAAAGACATTGAAGCGCTGATTGAGGCAGGCTCTGAAGCAATCCTTCTGGTTGCCAATGCACCAGAGGGAGCCGGCGCTGCAGAGGCCATCTTGCGCAACGAACACGCCCGCAAGCTGCCGCTGATCTCTCACTGGGGGCTGTCAGCAGGCACTTTTGTAGAGCAGCTTGGACTAAGCAAACTGGCACAGCTTGATCTAGTGGTACTGCAAACCTATAGCTTTACCCACCCACACAGCAAGAAGATCAACGAACGGGTACTCAACCAATACAAGAAACTGTTTGATAACAAGGTGACTGCCGAATCAGTACCGGGAGCTGTCGGCACCGCGCATGCATATGACATGATTCACCTGTTGGCAAAAGCCATTGCGCAAGCAGGCTCACTGGATCGCCCTGCCATTCGAACAGCTCTTGAACAGATTGAGGAACACATCGGGCTGGTCAAACATTATCAGCCCCCTTTCACCGCTGAGCGCCACGATGCACTTTGGGCAGAAGATTACATTATGAGTCGCTTCAATTCAGAGGGACACTTGATACCCTTGAGGAATTAGTCCGTGGCCACGCCTCAAAGCCTGGAACATGTGCTCAAGGCCCGCACCTTACGCCGCACCTTTATGGTGTTGGCAATGCTCGCTGGTCTGCTCCTGATCACGGCAGGTTTTGTTGTTGAACGCGAATTACGCATCTCCAATCAGGACCGCCTGCAAGTATTTGCCAACGACCTCAATCGCAATCTGCAGAGCCTGCAACAACAAGTACGCAGCCTGGCTCGCAACGACCTGATCATTAACAGCCTTATCGACTACACCAATCGTGACAGCTACCTGCCGGTGTTTTTTCGCTCGCTGGAGCTGACAGTCACTGAAGGCGTATCCATTGCATTTACCGACTTCCAAGGTCAGGCCATTACCGGCAAAACTCCCGAAATATTTCTAGAAAAAGGGGAGCTGTTTGACTGGCAGAACAGCGTATTGGGCGAAGCCAAAGACTATCTCAGTTACAGCGAACATGGTGTGCTGGTTGCCTCACCGGTACTCTATGCCAACTTCGCCGAAGGCGCCATCGGCGTTTACATTAACGAAATTAAAGCGCTGATCACAAACAAGCCCGCTGTCGGCGCGATTGCGCTGGTGAATCGTCATAACCGCGTGCTGTACAGCTCAGAAAACACCATGCTGCAAACCGGCAGCACCTTCAATAGAAACGCCATCGGCCAAGTCTATATCGCCGAACGCAGCTATGGCCCTAACCGCTTAATTTCTCTGGAGCCCTATACCGAAGCATACAGCGAGATGATCTGGTTGATTTTCGCAGTATTGATTGCGCTGATCGCTGTGTTCTCGGGCACTGTATTTGCCATCCGCACATCAGCCAGCCTCGCCTCTACCTCGCTGCGTGAACTGGAACATTCCATTGCAGATTCGATCGAAAGCAGTGCCGATCCGGCCAATATCATCGATATCGATGATGAGCCCAGCGAATTTAAAGCCATTCGACAGTCGTTTTATGTGCTGCTTGCGAATCTGGCAGCCACGTCTATCTCCCGCGACAAGCTCGAAGGCGTGGTTAACTCGCTCGAAGAGATGCTGGTCGTTGTCGACAGTAGCATGCAAGCCATTATTCGCAACAAGGCCTTCTACCAGTGGTGCGTCCGGCTCCAACTCAACCCCAATGCAGACTCAAGCCTTGAAGCTGTGCTGCCCTCCGAACTCTTTCATTCCAATTCCATGTACAAACTGGCGGTCGAAAAGACCTATCAGATCAATGACGGCGGCAAAAACAGAGAAATGATTTTGCGCTGGGAGCGTAACGACTACAAAAATGCCAATAACGAGCATATTGGTTTTGTGTTCACCGCTACCAATGTGACTCAGGAAAAACAGCTGCAAGCCGAGCTATTGGTTAAAAACCGGGCAATTGACGAAGCCAGAACCCCGGTTGTACTTGTTGATGCGCGTGACGACAACTACCCCCTCATCTATGTTAATCGCGCTTTTGAAAAGATGACGGGCTACGCCGCTGAAGAAGTACTGGGCCTGAACTGCCGCTTCTTGCAAGGCAAAGACACCGCCCCCGAAGCGATTGAACAATTTCGCGAGGCGATCCAAGCGCACAAAGGCACTACCGTCACTCTGCAAAACTACCGCAAAGACGGCACGCAA
>JAWWBW010000210.1:0-4999 GCA_033720775.1 Oleiphilaceae bacterium
CATTCTCAACGTGCGCGGAGAGATTATTCCAGTGCTGAAGACGGCCCAGTTGCTCAATACCTCTGCTAAAGAAGCAGAGCGCATTATTATCCTGGATGATGGTGAGGAGCTTACCGGTATGGCCGTCGATAAAGTCGGTGAGATTATTTCGGTGTCGCCTCAGGATATTGATCACTCGGTGCAGGACAATGAGCATATTCGTGGCACGGTGTTACACCGTGAGCGACTGGTAATTTTAATGGAACCAACGCTGGCGGCCTAAGGAGACATGTTGGAACTGGCACATTATACTGGCGCTTTTTACGCGCTGGAGGGCAGTCTGTTGGATCGAATAGAAGAAGTACTGGTGTCATTACGACGCGTGATACGTGCGACTGACCTGCACTCCAAACATTTGGCAAAAACCACGGGGCTGACCGCGCCTCAGATTCTGTTATTGCAAACGATTCGAGACAAAGGCGAGGTGACTATAGGAGAACTCGCCAGCGATATGAGCTTGAGCCAGGCGACCGTAACGACCATTCTTGATCGTCTCGAAAAGCGCGAACTTGTGTATCGGGAGCGCTCCAAAGAAGACAAGCGTAAAGTGCATGCCTACTTGACCGATGATGGCTTTGAAACGCTTAAAGATGCGCCCATGCCGTTGCAGGAACACTTCGCCCGTCAATTTGGCGATTTGCAGGAGTGGGAACAGACCATGATTATTTCGAGTTTGCAGCGCGTCGCGCAAATGATGGATGCGCAGCATATCGACGCCTCACCGGTACTCGATGTGGGTATGCTCGATCGTCACAACACCTCGGTAGACAAAACGGTTTCTTACGAAGACAAGCAAAATACGCGCGGTACTGATTAAGAGGGAATCGCATAGCGAACGTTAACATTCACTATGCGAGCGCTTCTAAATATCGCGCAGAGCTAACCGCAACTAGTGCAGTTTAATCTTGGGATTGGTGCGCTTGTTGAGTCGATCGCGAATAATCAATAGGCACATCTTGAGCGTGCCGTGCAGTGAGCGCTGGTGCAGGCGGTACAACATAATATAAAACCAGCGTGCCAAACGACCTTCAAACGTAAAATCGCCACTTAAATTACCCATCAACTGACCCACACTACCACTCTTACTGAGTGATACCAGCGAGCCCTTGTCCTTATATTTGAAAGCCTTTGTGGATTTATTGCTGTGCGCCCGTTTAAGGGCTTTGGCCAGATAATCCGCTTGTTGTGCGGCAACCTGCGCCCTTGGTGGTACGGGTTTATCGCTACCTTCCGGGATGCACTCGGCACAATCTCCCAAAGCAAAAATGCGCGGGTCGTCGATGCTGCGCAAATGCCCGTCCACTTTAATCTGATTGATGCGATTGGTGCTTAGTCCATCCAACTTACTGAGTAGTGGCGACGCTTTTACGCCAGCCGACCAGACTTTAAGTTGTGCCGGGATAAACTTGCCGCTATCGGTCTTCACACCTTCGCTGGTCACTTCGGTCACGCGCTCGTTGCACAGTACGTTGATGTACATGCTCTCCAGCTGTTTGGAAATAGCCTTTGAAGCTTCAGGCAATAACGCCGGCATGACGCGGTCGGCCGCCTCAATAATCGTAATCGAGACATTGTCGGGCTGAATCCCGTCGAAGCCATACAGATACAAGGCGTCGGCTGCATGATCCAGCTCTGCGGCCAGCTCAACCCCTGTTGCCCCGGCACCTACGATGGCAATGTTGAAGCGCTGGCTGCCGCGTTCGGATTGCTGGGTCGAGGCTTTCAGGTAGGTGTTGATAAACTCCCGATGAAAGCGCTCGGCCGCATCGCGCTGGTCGAGAAAAATACAATGTTCGCGTGCGCCTGCGGTGCCAAAGTCGTTGGTCTGGCTACCCAGTGCCAAGACGAGTGTGTCGTAGGGCAGGGTGCGCTCGGCAATAATTTCGGCACCATCAATTTCGTAGCGTTCAAGTGTGACACGCTGTTCGGCACGATCGATTCCCTTGAGTCGACCGAGCACAAAACGAAAATGATGTTGCCGCGCGTGGGCGGCATAAGGCAATTCATCGACATACGAATTTATCACGCCTGCGGCCACCTCGTGCAGGCGAGGTTTCCACAAGTGGGTAGGCTGGGCATCGACCAGAGTGATGTTAGCCAGCCCGCGTTTGCCGAGGGTGTTCCCTAATTTGGTTGCCAGTACCAGTCCGCCTGCGCCACCTCCGATGATGAGAATGTTTGTTGGCATGAAAAAGTCCTTAAAGTGAGTTAAGGGCAGCACGGCGTCACGCTGCGCTCCCCTTAACCCGCTTGGGGTGCGTATTTTGAGGAATAGCGCACAAAAACGAAAGACTTCAGATGTAAAAAATTTTGTATTGAAGATCAGCTTTTTTAAGTAATTTCCACCGGCTAATAAATAGCCGTAGTCAAAACTGGGGCACTGATGGATGCTGGTCTACACTGAATAAAAAATATAAAACATCGTCTGTTCTGGAGTGCATCCTGTGAGTACCGCCACAACCAAATTAAGTCCACTTGGTCAGCAAGTGGCTGATCATCTCTCGCAATTAATTGAAGACCGCAATATCGATGTACCCATGTTGCCGGATGTGGCGAGCCGCGTACTCGCGCTGAGTAACGACCCCGATTCCGATGCCGCGCAGCTGGCCAAGCTGATTCAGAGTGATCAGGCCCTAGCGGGGCACGTGATGCGCATTGCCAACTCGGCTGCCTATACGCCTAATGCCTCGATGGTGTCGCTGCAACAGGCCATTGCGCGTTTGGGTATGAGCCTGATCAGTGAGATTGCGCTGGCGGCATCACTCAACAGCAAACTGTTTAGAGCTCCGGGCTTCGAGAACCGCAGCGCGCGTATCTGGGATCATGCACTGCTCTGCGGTTTGTGGGGCAAAGAAATTGCGCGATTGAGCAAGAAGAACGTTGAAGCTTCATTTTTGTGCGGTTTGCTGCATAGCATCGGTCGCCCTGCTGCGCTCCAAACCATCGCCGAATTTGTGAAAAAACAGGGCGGAAAAATCGCCGAAGAAGAGGTGGCATTGCTCGAAGACTGCTTTCATGTCTTGTTTGGCGATGTGATCGTGCGCAAATGGGAAATGCCCGTGATTGTGCAGCAATCGGTTCAGTACTACCGCGACTATCAGGCGGCTACTGCGCACAAAGAGCAGGCCATGATTATCAACGGGGCAGCCAAAATGGCTTCCGTGACCTTGGGGCTCACCGACGAATCGTTGACCGAAGTACTCAAGGATCAGGTATTTGCTGATCTCAACCTGTACGATGATGAGGTGGAACAGCTGATGCTCAAAGAGGAGCAGGTAAGCTCTGCTAAGGAGGCCATGCGCACATGAAACAGCTCGACGTCGTGGTAATTGGTAGTGGCCCAGCAGGCCAAAAAGCCGCCGTGCAAGCCGCCAAGGCGGGTAAAAGTGTCGCCATTATCGAACGCGATCAATGGCTGGGCGGTGCCTGTGTGCATCGCGGTACGATTCCAAGCAAAACCCTGCGAGAGAATGCGTTGAGGGTAAAAAAGATGCGCGAGAATGCGGCCCTGTGTGATTTTGAGCTGGCCGAAGATACCGAGATGTCGACCCTCATTGATCGTCTGAACAAAGTGCTCAAAGCGCACGACCAGTTTATGGTGAATCAGATTGAACGGAACAACATTGAGCGCATTCATGGCCGGGCGCGTTTTTTGTCACCAAATCAAATTGAAGTGAAAAAGGTACGTGGCGAGCCCGAGACCATCGAGGCAAAAAGCTTTGTGATCGCATCGGGTTCAATTCCGCGCCAGCCCGACAATATTCCCATTGATCACGAAAATATTTTTGATAGTGACTCCATACTGAGCATGCTGTATTTACCACCGAGCCTGACGGTACTGGGGGGCGGCGTTATCGCCAGCGAATATGCGTCCATCTTTCAGGCGCTGGGCGTGCGCGTCACGATGATTGATCGCTACGCACTGCCACTGGGTTTTATGGATGCCGACCTGACCGAAAAGTTTGTCCATGCCTTTCAGGAAATGGGCGGCACCTGGCTGGGTGAGAAGCAGGTAAGTAAGGTGCACTGGGATGGGCTGTCTGAAGTGGTGACCGAATGTGAGGACGGTACGGTCATTCGCTCGGCCAAGCTATTGGTCGCGGCGGGACGTATCGCCAATGTCAAAGATCTTGCGATCGAACAGGCCGGGCTGTCGCTCAACGATAACGGCCACATTCCGGTTGACGAAATGCTACAGACCGAAGTGCCACATATTTATGCTGCAGGGGATGTGATTGGCCCTCCTTCTCTCGCATCGGCATCAATGGAGCAGGGGCGTCGTGCCTCGTGTAATGCTCTAGGCATCGCGGTAGGCCCCATGAGTCAGATGATTCCCTCGGGTATTTACGGCATACCTGAGCTATCAGCGGTTGGCCTGACGGAACAGCAAGCACGTGATCGCCACGGTGAGATTCTGATCGGGCGCGCCAAATTTGAAGAGATTTCGCGTGGTCAGATCAGTGGTATTCGTGATGGTATGTTAAAGCTGATTTGCGATGGCGAAGGAGAAAAGATTCTCGGCGTGCAAATCGTCGGCGAAGGCGCTACCGAGCTGATTCATATCGGGCAAATGGCCATGCTGGCCAATGCCGATGTCGATATTTTTGTAGAGAGTATTTTTAATTTCCCAACGCTGGCAGAGGCTTATCGTGTTGCCGCGCTTGCAGTCATTGGGCAACGCGCCAAGCACTCAGAAGTGTATTAAGTACCGCAGCGCAACCCGTCACACCCGCGAAGGCGGGTGACCAGTGTGTCGATCGAAATTTATTTCGACGTGGGGCTGGCCGAGGTTTTCGGGGTGTGATTTGTTGGAATAAATTCCAACCTACATGTCAGGAAGCCTTGACAGCAATGATCTTGTTAACAAAATCTTGTCCAGCGTCCAGCGTCCAGCGTCCAGCGTCCAGCGTCCAGCGTCCAGCGTCCAGCGTCCAGCGTCCAGCGTCCAGCGTCCAGCGTC
>JAWWBW010000211.1:0-4975 GCA_033720775.1 Oleiphilaceae bacterium
TAGCTCGAACGGTGTGCCCCACTGTTGAATTTTCCCGCTATCGATTACGCCGATGTGGTCGCACATGGCAAATGCTTCTTGCTGATCGTGTGTCACTAGAATCGCTGTAATGCCAAGGTCCTTCAATATAGTGCGTACATCAAGCCCTAAACGCGTACGTAATTCTGCATCCAGATTGGAGAAAGGTTCATCGAGTAACAACAATTGTGGTTCTGGCGCTAGGGCGCGGGCCAGAGCGACACGTTGTTGTTGCCCTCCAGATAACTCATGAGGATAGCGTTCTTCGTAGCCTTGCAAGTCGACTAGATTAATGAGTCGGTCAATTTTCTTACGCGCTACGGCTTTACTTTGTTTCTGTAAGCCAAAGCGAATGTTTTCGTAAACATTCAGGTGCGGAAAAAGAGCATAGTCTTGGAAGACCATACCTATATGTCGGGCTTCTGGAGCCTGCTGAAAGTTGGGAGTGGCAATGGTCTCGCCTGCTAGCGAGATTTGCCCAGAAATCAGGCTTTCGAACCCTGCGATGGCTCTTAAAATCGTGCTCTTTCCGCAGCCACTCGGACCAAGCAGGCAGGCAATTTCGCCTTCAGTAATGGTTAACGAAAGATCCTTTATCACGACGAGGTCGTCATAGTTGCACTGGATTTCGCTTATTTCTAACAGGCCTGACAAGCCTTAGCCTCCTAGGCGTCGCACAATAAGAATTCAAGCAGAGCTTTTTGGGCGTGTAGACGGTTTTCCGCTTCATCCCACACCACAGAACTATGGTGGTCGAGCATGTCTTCACTAATTTCTTCACCGCGATGCGCTGGCAGGCAATGCATGAACAAAGCGTCGCTCTTGGCGTGACTCATAAGTTCCGGGCAAACCTGATAGTCAGCAAATGCTTTCACGCGGGCGTTCTGCTCTTCTTCTTGTCCCATGGAGGCCCAGACATCCGTGGCAATGAGATCCGCGCCATTTACCGCGAGGGTGGGTGAACGCTCGATGTGTACGCGATCTTTATTTTCGGACACCAATTGAGTATTTGGGTCGTAGCCTTCGGGGCAGGCAATCACTAGTTCAAAGTCGAGCATGGCCGCGGCATTGATAAAGGAATGACACATGTTGTTGCCGTCTCCAACCCAAACCACCTTTTTGCCCGCAATTGAGCCACGATGCTCGTGAAAGGTTTGCATGTCTGCCAGTAATTGGCAGGGATGGTAGTCGTCTGTTAATGCATTGATCACGGGTACACGAGAGTGCTGCGCAAAGGTTTCTAGTTTGTTGTGTTCAAACGTACGTATGGTGATGGCGTCGACCATGCGCGATAGCACTTTTGCGCTATCTTCGATCGGTTCACCACGCCCTAATTGCGTGTCGCGTGGAGATAAAAATAATGAAGAACCACCAAACTGCGCCATGCCGGACTCAAAGGAGACGCGTGTACGTGTTGAGGATTTCTCGAATATCAAAGCCAGTACACGATTTTTTAAGGGCTCATAGACTGTTCCCTGATGTTGCATTTTTTTGAGCTCAATGCCGCGCTCAATAATGTGCAGCAATTCCTCTTTGCTTAAATCCTTTAGCGTCAAAAAATGTCTTAGAGCCATTGGTATCTCACGTGTTGTTAAGTTTAGAAGCGCTTATTAGGGGCGGGGCTGGCTGCGATCATCTGCCGCATAAAGTCTGATGATTTGAACGACGGCATCAATGAGAAATTCACATTCTTCATCGCTCATGTTTAAGGCAGGCAGCAGTCGAATAACATTCTCAGAGGTGACGTTGAGTAATAAGCCTTTGGCCTTAGCCAGTGGTACAAGTGCGAGACAGGGCTCTTTCATCTCTATGCCAATCATTAAACCCTGGCCACGAATTTCTTTTACATAGTCAGCACTTCCGAGTTGCGCAGCAAGCTCTTCCAGGATGCGGTCTCCCAGTTCTTTCGCTCTTTGTGGCAGATTGTTGGATTCTATTTCATCCACAGTTGCCAAAGCCGCAGTACATGCCAGAGGATTACCTCCGAATGTAGACCCGTGAGAGCCCGGCCCTAATATCTCGGCAGCTTTGCCACGCGCAATACAGGCGCCAATGGGGAAGCCATTACCTAACCCTTTTGCTGTGGTAATCACGTCGGCATCAATGCCAAATGTCGAGTTTGCAAAGTATTGACCAGTTCGACCGTTACCCGTTTGTACTTCATCCACCATCAATAGCCAGTCTTGCTCGGTGCATAGTTGACGAAGTGCTTTAAAATAGCCCGAGTCGGCTAGTTGAATGCCTGCTTCACCTTGAATGGGCTCCAGCAGCACGGCAACAACGTTTGGGTTGGATCGGGCAATATTTTCCAGTGCTGCGATGTCATTAAAAGGGGCTCGTACAAAACCGCTAAGCAGAGGCTCAAAGCCGGCTTGAACCTTGCGGTTTCCCGTCGCAGTAAGCGTTGCCATCGTGCGCCCATGAAAGGCGTTTTCCATGACAATAATGGTCGGCGTCTTTACGCCTTGTTCGTGGCCATAGCGCCGCGCGAGTTTGATTGCCGCTTCGTTGGCTTCAGCGCCTGAATTTGAGAAAAATACACTATCCATGCCCGCTAGTCGGGTCAGATTTTTTGCCAGCTTTTGTTGTTGTGGCGTGTGATAGAGATTGGAACAGTGTAGCAGTCGACCAGCCTGATCCTTGATAGCGCGCGTTATTTCAGGGTGTGCGTGACCAAGGCCGCACACGGCTATACCGCAGAACGTGTCAAAATATTTATTGCCATCAGTGTCGTATAACCAGCAGCCGTCTCCGCTTTCAAATGCGACAGGTAGGCGGCCGTAAGTGTTCATTAAAGCTTGATCGGTCATTAGTTACTCATTACAAAAACGCAAAAAGGCAGCGAAATAGCTGCCCTCAAAGACAGGAATGTTAGCCCGAAATTCTGCTGGAGGCAAATATGTGAGATCATCACGTTAATCGACAAATGAGCAACTCGTCACTTTATGTCTAATAGTATTGAACTCGCGATTTTTTCGGGCCGCCTTACCGCTATTTGCCAGGAAATGGGTTACGTCTTACAGCGCTCGGCTTTGTCTCCGAATATCAAGGATCGCCTGGATTTCTCCTGTGCTTTTTTTGATGTTGAGGGGCGCATGTGCGCGCAGGCGGCGCACATCCCCGTACATCTCGGCAGCATGGCCTATGCCATGAGAGGTATCACGGCCCGTTTTGAATGGCATGAGGGAGACATGGTGGTATTCAACGATCCATTTTTGGGTGGAACCCACCTGCCTGATGTTACGGTGGTTGCACCGCTTTTTATTGGTGGTGCACTGATGGGGTTTGTGGCAAATCGTGCGCATCATGCGAACATTGGCTCTGCAGCGCCAGGCTCTATGCCTCTATCCCGTAGTCTGGAGGAAGAGGGGGTGTTGATTTCGCCAGTAAAACTACAGCAGGCCGGCGAGTGGAATGAAAAGGCGGTGTCTCTTCTGTCCAGGATCGACCCTGGCCTGGGTGCGGCTATTCCCGGTGACTTTATGGCCCAGATCAGTGCGAATAAAACAGGCTTGCGCAGATTATACGAGTGGGCGCAGGAGAGCAATCAACCACATGTGTTTCTTCGTAAAGGCGTTGCAGCACTTAATGATTATGGCGAGAGGTTAGCAAGAGAAAAGCTCAAAGAGCTTGCCATGGGAGAGTCCATTTATGAAGACCTTATGGATGACGATGGCTGCGGTACGCGTAATATTCCGATCAGAGTGGCGGTGAGTCATACCGAGGATGGGCTTAGCTTCGACTTTAGCGGCACAGGAGCAGAAGTCGACGGTAATATCAATTGTCCTCAGTCGGTCACGGCAGCCGCGGTCTACTACGCAGTGTTGAGTTTATTACCTGATTACATACCACATTGTGCGGGTGTGTTTGAGCAGATCAAGTTGCACATTCCGGCAGGGTGTTTGCTCAATGCCAGTCCCGGCAAGGCGGTCGCCGCTGGAAACGTTGAAACCAGTATGCGAGTCGTTGATGTGGTGCTTGGAGGTCTCGGTCTGCTCGGTGCTGCGGTGCCGGCTGACGCTCAGGGCACAATGAATAACTTGGCAATGGGTTGTCGGTCCGAAAATTCTTCATGGGATTACTACGAAACCATGGGAGGGGGAATGGGTGGAGGCCCTTGGGGTCCGGGTCTGAGTGGCGTTCAGTGTCATATGACCAATACCCTCAATACGCCTATTGAGAGTCTTGAGATGCACTATCCGTTGCGTGTTGTCGAATACGGTTTGCGCGACGGGTCTGGTGGAGGTGGACGGTTCAAGGGAGGTGATGGTCTGGTTCGCGAGTTGCAATTTCTTGAGGCTGGAGAACTGACGATTCTGAGTGAGCGCCGCTCACGGGGACCAAGAGGGTGTCAGGGTGGTGCCGATGGCGCTCCGGGCGTCAATTACATTAACGGCGAGCAAAAGTCTGCCAAGTTTACTCGTCATGTCCGAGCGGGTGATCATCTGCGTATCGAGTCTCCCGGAGGCGGTGGATGGGGCTAATGGCGCTGGTTGTTGAAGAGAAAACGCGATAACATTGCGGCCCTGTAAAATCAGTCAATGAGGTGTAGAAACAATGTCAATTATGGATACGATTAAAGAGCAGATAGAAGGCAATCCCATCCTGCTTTATATGAAAGGTACACCTCAACAGCCTCAGTGTGGTTTTTCCGCAAGAACCGTGCAGGCGTTGATGGCGTGTGGTGAGCGTTTTGCCTATATCAATATTCTCGATAACCCTGAGATTCGAGAAAATCTGAAAATTTACTCGAACTGGCCAACTTTTCCACAGTTATACGTAAACGGTGAGCTGGTCGGTGGGTGTGATATCGTGATGGAAATGTATGAGAGTGGTGAGCTTAAAAAGCTGATTGGCGAAGCGGCTGCATCTCAGTCCGAGTGATCTTGTCCCTGTATGAAAAAGCCCGCTTGATCGCGGGCTTTTTTATTGGGCTGTAGTGAATATTTGAAACTGA
>JAWWBW010000212.1:0-4923 GCA_033720775.1 Oleiphilaceae bacterium
AGATTTGTCAGGGACTGTCGGGAGCTCCCTTCCTGTTGTGACCACGCGGCGATGAGCGTGCGCGTGTCGTCATCAATTTGTTTTGCCAGTTGCAGGGCATACAGGCTACGCCTTAATCGGGGATTTCGTAGCGGGTCCAGCTTTTCATTTGGGAGTGCCGCAAAATCCTCGTGGCGTGCGCCTGAATTGTCGCCGCCCGTGAGCAGAAATTCCAGGGCATGGTAGCCCAGCGCAACATAGGCGGCGTCGCTAAACTGATGTTCGAGATTGAGCTGTTCCAGCGTGACAGGTGTTTCCATATGCACCAGACCACTTGTGGGATAACCGGGCACGGCATCAAGGTAGCCTGGAAGCATGGGATACTGATCCAGCCTGCTCCATATGCTGTGTTTTACAGGGTCATCTAGCTGATTCAGATCGAGCACTGGATCATACAGGTCCAGGGATCTAAGCCATTGCCACATCATTATGTGGTCATGGGCTTGTTGCCATGCTGCCAATGCAGATTGGCGTGACTCCGGGCTGGGTTTGCGTACATAGCTTTCAACGGCCTGTCTCAGATCACTCGCACTTGACCGCGAAGACTCCGCCAGAGAATCGATCACTTTCAACAGTTCGCGCCGGGTTGCACTTTGACTTTGTGCGACGGCGGGTTTCCGCATGGTTTCAGGAGGTTTGGTTGTCTCCGCAGGCTCAGGGGAGGGCTCTGCATCACGTTCGCAGCCTGTCAGTAACAGCGCCAAAAGGAGGCTGACGAGGAAGCGTGCGTTTGTCATCGTCTAGTCTCGCAAGCTGATGATCGGCCAGTTGTTCGTCTCACATATTGCGCGTAACTGATCGTCGGGATCGACGCCAATGGGGTTGTGTACGCGTTCAAGCAAAGGTAAATCATTGTGTGAGTCGCTGTAAAAGTAGGCGTCATCCATGGAAGAATTCATACCCTCCAGCCATTCTTCCAATCGCTTGATTTTACCTTGCTGAAAGCTTGGCGTGCCGCTCACGCCGCCAGTGTACCGCTGGCCCTGCATCTCTGGCTCCGTGGCGATCAGGTGAGGAATGTTCAAAGCCTCAGCAATGGGCTCTGTGACAAAGCGATTGGTTGCCGTGATGATAAGTAGTGTGTCGCCCTTTTCTCGGTGAGTGTCTACCAAGGCCTCTGCCTTGGGCAGCATTAAGGGCTTTATTTTCTGGGAAAAAAAAGCCTTGCGCCATGCAATGAGCTGTTCGGGGTCATGCTGAGCCAAGGGGGCCAGCGCAAACTCGAGGTATTCATAGATGTCGAGACAGCCCTGCTTATAATCCTCATAGAACTTGTCATTAGCGCGACGATAATGCTCGCCGTCCACGATGCCCTGTTCCACTAAGAATTCGCCCCAGGCGTGGTCGCTATCGCCTCCAATCAGGGTGTTATCCAGATCGAATATCGCCAATGCCATAGGTAGTTGCTCCCTTAGCGAGGTAATTGCCCCGGTATGTGTGGAATAAGACGGAGGGGGAGGATACCAGAAAACACGCCTTTTTGAATCGTGATCGTCGGTTGCATTGCTGTATGTCGCGTTTTCTGGAAAAATGCGGGTAATCAAAATATTAGGAATATCAGAGTGATTGATTCTGACGGTTTTCGCCCTAATGTCGGAATAATCCTCGCCAATCAACACAATGAGGTATTTTGGGCCAGACGTATAGGACAGGATTCGTGGCAATTTCCGCAAGGCGGAATCAAGTTTAACGAAGCGCCCGAAGAGGCATTGTATCGCGAACTGCATGAAGAAATCGGTTTGTCGGCCTCTGATGTGGAGATTCTCGCTACGACGAAGGGATGGTTACGTTACCGGCTTCCCAAGCGCATGATTCGTCATCACTCGCACCCGGTGTGTGTCGGGCAAAAGCAGAAATGGTTTTTGCTGCGAATGCTCAGCTCTGATGAGCGGGTTTCGATGGACCAGAGCGCCAGTCCAGAGTTTGATGGCTGGCAGTGGGTGAGCTACTGGTACCCTTTGGGCCAAGTTGTGTCGTTCAAGCGCGAGGTTTATCGACGGGCTATGCGCGAGTTATCAACGGACTTGTTCAGGCTGTAATACGGCTTGCAGCAGTTATTTAGAGGAAAAACACACCATGCTGGGGATGCTGCGTAGCATTGTTCAGGAGGTTAACAGCGCGACGGATCTGAGCGATGTGCTCGGTATTATTGTGAGCCGTGTTCAGGAGGCCATGAATACCGAAGTCTGCTCCATCTATCTGCTGGATCCTCAGCAAAATCGCTATATTCTCATGGCGACCAAAGGCTTGAACCCTGATGCTGTTGGCAAGGTTTCGCTTGGCCACTCTGAGGGCCTGGTCGGTCTGGTGGGTGTGCGTGAAGAGCCCATCAATCTGGAACACGCGCAGGAGCACGAGCGGTATCGTTACTTCCCCGAAACAGGTGAAGAACGCTACGAGAGCTTCCTGGGCGTCCCCATTATTCACCATAAGAAAGTACTTGGCGTTATCGTTGTTCAGCAGGCCAATAATTCGCGCCGTTTCGACGAGGGTGAAGAGGCATTTCTGGTAACGGTTTCGGCGCAATTGGCGGGCGTGATTGCGCACAGTGAAGCGACTAGCGTCATCGCTGGCGTATCGCCAACCGGTGAAAAAGCCCATGACATCACCTTCAAGGGAGTTGCTGGGGCGCCGGGTGTCGCGATTGGACAAAGTGTTGTGCTGTTCCCTCCTGCAGATTTGGATGCCGTGCCAGATCGTGAGGCTGAAAATATCGATCAGGATATCGCGTTGTTTGAGTCTGCGCTGGAGTCGGTTCGGCAGGACATTCAGCGTGTGGGTGAGCGCTTATCGGAACAGTTGCGTCCAGAAGAGCGCGCCCTGTTTGATGTCTATCTCGGCATGCTCGATGACAATGCGCTGGGTGGCGAAGTCATCCAGGCCATCAGGCAAGGAAAGTCCGCCCAAACTGCCCTGCGTACAGTGATCAAGGATTATGCCCGTCATTTCGAGATGATGAGTGATGCCTACTTAAGTGAGCGCGCGGTTGATATCAAGGATCTGGGGCGCCGTATTCTGGGTTATCTTCAGGAAAAAGAGCAGGCTTCACTCGATTATCCTGAAAATACCATTCTGGTGAGCGACGAATTAACGCCCACGATGCTGGGGGAGGTTCCGCGCGACAAGCTTTTGGGGCTTGTATCAATCAAAGGCTCGGGCAGTTCTCACGTGGCTATTTTAGCCCGTGCCATGGGCATTCCGACCGTCATGGGCTTGGTCGACGTACCTTTGAGCCAACTCGATAAAAAGGCCTTGGTGGTCGATGGTTACAACGGCGAGTTGGTGGCCAATCCTTCTGCCGACATGCGTCGCTATTATGAGAGTATTGTTGAAGAGGAGCGCCAGCTTGATGCCGGGCTCGAAAAGCTCAAGCACTTGCCGTGCGAGACGTTGGATGGTCATCGCATCTGCGCCTGGGTAAACACCGGTTTGATGACGGACGTGGTGCGATCGCTCAATCAGGGTGCTGAGGGCGTTGGCCTGTATCGTACTGAAGTTCCGTTCATGATCAATGAGCGTTTTCCCAGTGAGCAGGAACAGATGGCTTGCTATCGGGAGCAGCTTGAAGCGTTTGCACCCAATAATGTCACCATGCGTACCCTCGATATCGGCGGTGACAAAGCACTCTCTTATTTCCCTATCACCGAAGAAAACCCTTTTCTTGGCTGGCGCGGTATTCGTGTGACGCTGGATCATCCTGAGATTTTTCTGGTTCAGATGCGGGCAATGCTCAAGGCCAGTGAAGGTTTGGATAATCTTCGTATCATGTTGCCAATGGTATCCAACGTCAATGAGGTGGAAGAAGCCCTTCACCTCATTTATCGCGAATATCATGAGGTGCGCGCAGAGGGTTTCAATGTAGCGATGCCACAAGTTGGCGTGATGATTGAGGTGCCCGGCGCGGTCTATCAGGTGCGCGAGTTGGCAGAACGGGTGGACTTTTTGTCGGTCGGTTCCAATGACCTGACCCGGTATTTATTGGCGGTGGACAGGAACAATCCTCGTGTCGCATCGCTATACCATTCTTTTCATCCAGCCGTATTGCAGGCCTTGTACAAAATTGCACAGGATTCGAAAGAAATGGATGTGCAATTGAGTATTTGTGGCGAATTGGCCGGAAATCCAGCGGGCGCCGTGTTGCTCATGGCCATGGGTTATGACGCGCTTTCGATGAATGCTTCCAATTTACTGAAAGTGAAATCGGTTATACGTGGCGTGAGTTTGAGTTGGGCGCGAGACTTGCTGCATCGTGTGTTAGAGCTCGATTCACCCTATATCATTCAAAGTACTCTCAATCTCGCATTGAAAGATGCGGGTTTTGGTCGCTACTTGCGTCCCAGTAAGCTATCTGATGAGTCTGGCTGAGCCGCAGCAAGATTAGTGTGAACATTCTATCTTGTTAGCGTAAGTTGTTGGGTCCAAGGTTAAGCGTTGTGCTTGTTGTTTCGGGAGGGTTGTGGCCATGAGATCATCACAAATCCAGTCTGGTTCGCATGGTAGATCCGGTCAGAAGGCTCGCTT
Source organism: Oleiphilaceae bacterium (assembly GCA_033720775.1). Lineage (GTDB taxonomy): Bacteria > Pseudomonadota > Gammaproteobacteria > Pseudomonadales > Oleiphilaceae > PZPK01. The sequence goes on from JAWWBW010000212.1 coordinate 4,561, forward strand.
GGGGCTCGTGCTCGGCGGTGGAGGCCCTATGGGGGGCGTCTACGAAATAGGTGCTCTTCGAGCGCTTGATGAGTGCCTCGAAGGCCTGGATTTCAATAAGCTGGATATTTATGTTGGGGTTAATGCGGGGGCATTTGTTGCCGCAAATTTAGCTAACCAGATGACTCCAGCCCAAATGTGTCGCATCTTTGTACGCAACGAAGCCGATGTGCATCCCTTTCACCCTCAGGTCTTTTACAAGCCCGCTTTTGAAGAATATATGACGCGTGCCAAACGCGTACCGTCGCTGGTAGCGCAGGCAATCCTGAGCTTTTTACGGCACCCAAACGACCAAAGTTTGCTCGAGGCTTTGACCATCCTGAC
>JAWWBW010000213.1:0-4906 GCA_033720775.1 Oleiphilaceae bacterium
ATCAGATGCAAGGTCTCCGGCTCGCTATACATCATCGCCTTGATATGGCGAAAGTCTTTCGAGCTACCACCCTCGACCATGTAGGTCGCTAAGGTCCAGGGGCTACCCGAAAAACCGATCAGCGGCACGCGCCCGTTCAACTCACGTCGAATCATGCTGACCGCGTCGGTCACGTATGCGAGATCTTGGGCGGTGTTTACCAGCGGCAGCGCTTCAGCCTCTTCCCGAGTTCGCACTGTCTTGCGAAAACGAGGACCTTCGCCTGTTTCAAAGTACAGGCCCAGCCCCATGGCGTCGGGGATCGTGAGAATATCCGAAAACAAAATGGCTGCGTCCAAGGCGTAGCGATCCAACGGTTGAAGCGTCACCTCACATGCCAATTCCGTATTTTTGCACAGGCTTAAAAAGTCACCAGCCTTCGCTCTCGTTTCGCGATATTCAGGCAAATAACGCCCCGCCTGGCGCATCATCCAAACGGGTGTCACGTCTACTGGCTCGCGCGCCAATGCACGCAGAAAACGATCGTTTTTGAGGGGTGCCCAATCAGACATCAAGATAATCCAATATACCTTCGGCAGCCTTGCGGCCTTCTGCGATAGCGGTGACCACCAAGTCTGAACCGCGCACCATGTCACCACCAGCAAAGATCTTTGGGTTGGCAGTCTGAAACGGGAATTCGCCTTGCTCCGGCGCTTCAACACCGCCCCAATCATTGACACCAACGGATACTTGCTCAAGCCAGTCAGGAGGGCTGGGTCTGAAGCCAAAGGCAATCAAGACCACATCGGCAGGTAAAATTTCTTCACTGCCGGGGATGACTTCGGGACGACGACGGCCATTTTCATCCGGCTCACCGAGTTTTGTTTCAACGACTTTCACGCCCTCAACCTTCTCTTCACCCACAATGGCGACAGGCTGACGATTGAACAGGAACTGCACACCCTCTTCTTTGGCGTTTTGCACTTCTTTTCGACTACCGGGCATATTTTCTTCGTCACGACGGTAGGCGCACGTCACACTGGTGGCGCGCTGACGAATAGAGGTCCGGTTACAGTCCATCGCGGTGTCACCACCACCCAGCACAACAACACGCTTGTCCTGCACACTAATAAACTCTTCGGGGCTCTTCTCGAAACCCAGACGGCGATTTACGTTAGAAATCAAAAATGGCAAGGCATCATATACACCGGGCAAATCTTCGCCAGGGAAGCCACCTTTCATATACGTGTATGTGCCCATGCCCATAAAGACGGCATCGTAATCAGCCAGCAATTCATCGATGGTAACATCGTTGCCCACCTCTACATTCAGGCGGAACTCAACACCCATTTCAGTGAAAATTTCGCGACGGCGCGACATCACGTGCTTTTCAAGCTTGAACTCAGGGATACCAAAGGTCAGCAGGCCACCGATTTCGGGGTTACGATCAAAGACCACCGGCTTAACACCATTGCGCACCAGAATATCGGCACAGCCCAGTCCGGCAGGACCGGCACCAATAATGGCGACTTTCTTGTCGGTCCATACCACCTTTGACATATCGGGTCGCCAACCCATGGCAAATGCGGTATCGGTGATGTACTTTTCCGCAGAACCTATCGTTACCGCCCCAAAGCCATCATTGAGCGTACAGGCACCTTCGCACAGACGATCCTGAGGGCAAACGCGACCACAGACCTCTGGCAGGGAATTGGTTTGGTGACACAACTCTGCTGCCTCAAGAATATTGCCTTCAGAGATGAGCTTGAGCCAGTTAGGGATGTAGTTATGTACCGGGCACTTCCATTCACAGTATGGATTGCCACAGGCCAGACAACGATGCGCCTGGCTACCCGCCTCTTCTGGCTCGAAAGTTTCGTAGATTTCGCCAAAATCATGGGTACGCTTTTCCATCGCCACTTTTTTGGGGTCGACTCGCCCGACTTCGATAAACTGAAAGTCGTTATTTAATCGCTTTGCCATTTGAAAACCTCTAATACCTAAACCGAATTCACTGCATTCTTATCTGTTCAGCAGAATGCTATTCGGGGCGAGCCCGTGTGTTGTCCAACAAATGCTTGAGACTTGCCGCCTTCGGCTTAACCAGCCAAAAACGCGCAATGAAGTCATCAAAGTTATCCAGAATCTCCTGTCCCCAAGGACTACTTGTTGCGGCCACATGCTCTTGAATCACGCCGCGCAAATGGTTGCGATAGGGCTCCATTTGCTCGGTAGACACGCGTTGAATCTCGACCAGCTCATGATTGTATTTGTCGACAAAGGTGTTGTCCTGATCGAGCACGTAGGCAAAGCCTCCTGTCATACCGGCACCAAAGTTGTAACCGGTATTACCCAATACCGTAATCAGACCACCCGTCATGTACTCACAGCAGTGATCGCCGGCGCCTTCAACAACCGCCATGGCACCCGAGTTACGCACGCCAAAGCGCTCACCGGCGGTACCCGCAGCAAATAACTTGCCACCGGTTGCCCCATATAAACAGGTATTTCCTACGATGGAAGTTTCGTGCGTCTTGAAGACGCTACCGCGAGGCGGACGAATAACCAGTTTGCCGCCAGTCATCCCCTTACCAACATAATCGTTTGCATCGCCTTCGAGCTCCATGTGCAGACCACCAGCGTTCCACACACCAAAGCTCTGGCCTGCGGTACCCGTCAGTTTGAGACGGATCGGCGCATCCGCCATACCCTGGTTGCCGTGTCGTTTGGCGATTTCACCGGAGAGTCGGGCACCAATAGAGCGGTCACAATTGGTCACGTTATAGCTAAATTCGCCACCAGACTTGCCTTCGATTGCCGCCAAGGTATCCGCCACCATTCTTTCTGCAAGCGTTGCCTTGTCATAAGGTTCATTGCGTGCAACCTGACAGGTATGCGGCTTATCTTCGGGGATACCCGCCGTCGACAGAATTGGCGAGAGATCAAGCTGCTTCTGCTTGGCAGTAAAGCCAGGCAGCACCTCGAGCAGATCCGTACGCCCCACCAGCTCTTCCAGCGTGCGCACGCCCAGCTTGGCCATCCACTCGCGCGTTTCTTCCGCAACAAAGCGGAAGAAATTCATTGCCATTTCGACAGTGCCGATGAAGTGCTCTTCACGCAAACGATCATTTTGCGTCGCAACACCTGTCGCACAATTATTCAAGTGACAGATGCGCAGGTATTTACACCCCAAAGCGACCATTGGCGTGGTACCAAAACCAAAACTTTCTGCACCAAGAATGGCCGCCTTCACGACATCAAGACCTGTTTTGAGGCCACCGTCGGTTTGCAGGCGCACCTTGCCTCGCAAGTCATTGCCGCGCAGCGTCTGATGCGCTTCACTCAAGCCCAACTCCCAAGGAGACCCCGCGTAACGGATCGAAGTCAGCGGGCTCGCTGCGGTGCCACCGTCATAACCGGAGATGGTAATCAAATCAGCATAAGCCTTGGCGACACCTGCCGCGATTGTACCCACACCCGGCTCGGATACCAGCTTGACGGACACCAGTGCTTCGGGGTTGACCTGCTTCAGATCGAAGATCAACTGTGCCAGATCTTCAATGGAGTAAATATCGTGGTGTGGAGGCGGAGAAATCAGGGTCACACCCGGCACCGAATATCGCAATGTTGCGATCAGGTCGTTCACCTTGCCTCCGGGCAGCTGACCACCTTCACCAGGCTTCGCACCCTGTGCCACTTTAATCTGAATAACCTCGGCGCGGCTGAGGTAGTGCGGTGTTACACCGAAACGACCCGAGGCAACCTGTTTAATCTTGGAGCGTTTGATAGTGCCATAACGTGCAACGTCTTCGCCCCCCTCGCCCGAGTTGGAGCGGCCACCCAGGGTATTCATCGCCACGGCAAGGGCCTCATGCGCTTCGGGAGACAAAGCGCCCAACGACATAGCCGCAGAATCAAAGCGCGGGAAAATATTTTCTACCGGCTCCACTTCATCAAGAGATACAGGCGTCGTTTTGTCGCTCAATGCGAGCAAATCACGCAGCGTCGCAGCAGGGCGCAAATTCACAAGATCTGCATATTCTTTATAGACGCCATAATCCCCAGTCTGAACCGCTTTTTGGATCGTACTGACCACATCAGGATTAAAGGCATGGTATTCCTGCCCATGGACAAACTTCAGCAAACCACCAGGCTGAATAGGCTTACGCGCTTTCCAGGCTTCCTGCGCAAGCAACGCTTGTTCCGACTGAAAATCGAAGAAACGCGCGCCCTGGATTCGGCTGGCGACACCTTTAAAACACAGGTCGACCACTTCGTCCGACAGACCCACCGCCTCAAATAGCTGTGCTCCGCGGTACGACGCAATCGTCGAAATACCCATCTTCGACAGAATCTTGAGCAGACCTTTACCAATTCCACGGCGATAGTTGTTTTTGGCCTCTACCGGGTTCATTAACATTTCACCGGTTTCGATCAGATCATTCATCACTTGATAGGCCAGGTATGGATACACCGCGGTGGCACCAAAACCAAACAGAACAGCAAAATGGTGAGGATCGCGTGCGAAGCCCGTCTCAACAACGATGTTGGAGTCGCAGCGCAAGCCTTTTTCAACCAGATGGTGATGCACCGCACCCGTTGCCATAAAGGCATTAATGGGAAGCTCGCCCTTGTTGATGTCGCGATCAGACAGCACCAGAATCACCTTGCCGTCGCGCACCGCCTGCTCCGCCTCTGCACACACTGCTTTCAGTGCTGCCTCAAGCCCCATTTCTTCAGAATGTTGCAGGCGAATCGTGTGGGACTTAAAGCCCAGCTTGTTCTCAATAACAGAGTTGAACTTGGCCGGAGAAAGCACCGGCGTGCCAAGAATAATACGTTTGGCGTGATCTGCAGACTCTTCAAATACGTTCAGCTCAGCCCCAATACAGGTCTCGAGCGACATGACAATGGCTTCACGCAAGGG
>JAWWBW010000214.1:0-4868 GCA_033720775.1 Oleiphilaceae bacterium
CTGAGTAGCTTGGGGCATATACGCTGGGAAACCCTGCTACTGATTGTGTTGGTTTCATTGTTAACACCATGGTTTGTCGCGCACGACCTTTTATTTGAGATTAACCTATTAATTTCTTGTTCTGTGTTGTGGCAATGCACCCAGGTAAGGCCTATTGATGCGAGTTTGCTATTGGGGTTTACCGTATTATGGCCAGAGGCTCTGGCGGAGTGGTTTGCTGTGGATTTGCTAATAATGGAGCAGTGGCTATGGATTATGATAGATATGGTTTTGTTATTGTCTTTACTCGTCTGTTTTTTTGTCTTCGCCTACCGCATGGTGGAAATGGATGAGTAGTTAAATGGCGTAAGCCTAAACTTCATCATCCAGACTGATTAGTCCCTCTTTAATGCTATAGCGTACAAGCCCGGCCACATCGTGTATATCTAGCCGTTCCATAATCTGGGCTCGATGGGTTTCTACCGTTTTGCTGCTAAGGTCGAGGTCAAACGCGATCTCCTTGGTGGCTTTTCCTAAGGCTATTAATCGCAATACTTCCAGTTGTCTGGATGTTAGTGTGCTTTGTTTACGAGGACCGGAATCAGTGGCTTCTCGCATCGCGCTTAGGATAAGACCCGATATTTTGGGGCTAAGATATTGTTCTCCGCGAGACACCGCTCGCAGTGCGGCCTCTAACTCTTCTTCGGCTGAATCTTTGACCAGGTACGCTCTGGCACCTGCGTTCAGCGCGCGGATGACAATGCCTTTGGATGCGTACATGGATAGTACGATAACGGGAATATGAGGGCTTCGTTGCTGTAACTGCTGCAGTACCGCAAAGCCGGATACGCCGGCCATCGCCAGATCGGTAATAACAATGTCAGCACTGTGTTCTGCGATCAATTCTAGAATGCTCGCGCCATTACTCGCCTCTGCCACCACCTTAAAATCACAAAGTGAGTCAACCAAGCCACGTAAACCGGCCCGCACGAGCTGATGGTCATCCAACAGTATGACTTTGTTCATGATGTGGCCTCCCCGGGAGTATCTTTTGGTAGGTTCATCGTGATGCGGCTACCGTGGCCATATTCAGCAAAAACTTCCACAGAACCGCCGGCTAGCATAGCGCGTTCCTTCATATACGCCAGCCCCAGGTGCGAGGTTTGGTCACGTAGATTGAAGCCAATGCCGTCGTCTTGAACAGAAATGTGGAGTAACGCATCTGAAGTCTGTAGGGATATATTCTCGTGTTTGGCATTTGAGTGACGTAATTTGTTTGTGATGCATTCCTGCACCATTCTGAACGCTATAATTTCGGTTTGTGGTGACGTTGGTGCCAGTTTACCGGCGAGAATGACATACAGGACTCCGGCCGGCTCCAGCATTCTCTCTGCCAGCCACTCAATGGCTGCGGTTAAGCCCAGTTCGTCAAGCTGGGGTGGACGTAACATTAATGACAAGTCGCGTACTTTGGCGATGGCATCCCGGCTCATGCTGCGCATCAGCTCCGCCTGCCTTTGTGACTCTCGACCATCCAGCTGTTTCACTAGCATACCGACTCCCAGGTTTATCGCCGTTAGCGTTTGTCCGATTTCATCGTGCAAGGCCTCGGAGATATTTTTACGCTCATTTTCGATTTGATCCAAAGAGTGTCCCATGAGTTGCGTCAGACGCTTATTGGTGTCTTGCAACTCCCGGCCGATGCGCAATTGTTCGCTGATATCCCTTACCAGAATCTGAATAGTATGCTCGCTTTCGAGGCGAATAGATTTGGCCACCAGCTCAGCGTCCTTTTGGCTGCCGTCAGGCATCTGCAGTCGAATTAGCGGGGTGTGGAATGCAGAATCGTCACAGTCAAAGTGTTCGGTGAGTTCCTGCACGAGGTGCTGGCCTGGAGGTGCAAATAGCTCGCTGAGAGAGCGATGAACCAGAGTCTCCGAGCTTTCGGCATGATAAAGATTCGCAGCGGCCGGGTTTGCAGCAATTATCTTGCCCGCCGGATCGCACAGTAGCACGGCATCGGGTAGAAGTTTAACCAGTTGACGGTATTGTTGATCTCTCTCGAATACTAAAGACTGGGTGCGGATCTGATCGGTGAGGTCTATGCAGCAACCTACAATGATGGACTCTTCCATGCCCCCGGTGATCAGCTCACCGCGGATCAGAACCTGTCGCTCAAGACCTAGCAACAATTTTACTCTGGACATGAGCTGAAACGCTTCGCCGTTGCGCGCATCGTGTAGTGCTTGGGAAAGTTCTTGGCCCTGGGGGGGCGACATTTTTGCGATGAGCACATCCAGGTCATTCGTCTTCGCATCGATTGTAGGGAAAATATCAAAGATTGCTCGGGCATTGTCTGAAAGCAGTAGTCGCTGCGTAGACGGATAAAATTCCCATGAGCCCAGTTGTGCGACACTTTGTGCGAGCTCTAGGTGTCTGAGGGACTTGCGGCGTTCCATTTTGCTTTTTTGCCAGGCTGTACGGTCTTCTATCACGAGCAAATAGCAGGCACTGTTCAAATACGTGTATGCAGAGCAGTGCGCGCTAAGAAAGGTTGATTCGCCCTGTTTTGTTGTTGGTCGCAGCTGGCAATGCAATGACGGTCTGTCTGGTAAAGCCGCAGTCGCAAGTTTCTTCGAGTCACAGCCAGCTAGATAACGGTCAATGGGTTTATTGAGCCAGCGGTCGATCGTTACACTAAAAAGTTTTTCGGCGGCTTTATTAAAGCGCAGAATTTTGAGGTTGTTCTGCTCAACAATAGCGCACGCAAGCGGCAAATAATCGAAGAACACTGCATCTTCTCCGCTGATGCGTGGCGCGAAGGCGTGACGACTCGCCAGACGTGCCTTGAGTATTTGCACGCGGGGTGGGAGCGTTATATTTCGTTGGACGCTTCGCATTGTGGCCACTCCTGCGTAAGCTCAACCATGGACCTGGTTGTTGGACAATGGTTTTCGCCTCTTGTAATTGAAAGTATAGTTGCAAAACACGTTTTTGATGGTCGAGTGCTGGCAGGTTTCTGAAAATGAAGCTCAATTACGATGCACAAACGGTGCAGGTTTTGATGCGCGATGATGGGCGACGGGTGGAACTGTTCGTGATGGATCAACGTGATGGTGTGACCTTCGCGCTGGTTGCATTGAGCGGGCCGCGCGGTAGCATGCCGGACCGCCAACGTTGTATGGGACCGTTTCATTCCAGAGAACAGGCGTGGGGTGCGGTCGCCGCGCTGATCTCCTCACTCAAGGCCGAAGGGTTTGTGACCGCTGCTGATCAAAAGCTCTGGGAATTGGTGGCGGCGCGTTTGGTGCGTGAGATACGAGAAAAACGCGATGCCAACGATGTGGATACCACGTTTGTGCCGCTTGGCGTATTGCCTGAGCAGGATGACGCCGACTGATGCGCCTCATTTTAAGCCGCAAAGGTTTTGACTCTGCATCGGGAGGGTGTCCCAATCCTGTTTTACCCGATGGTCGTTTGCTGGCGTTGCCCATACCTGATCAGCAATCGCCCCTGTGTTATGGCGATATCCACGACGAACTCGATATGGCGTTGCTCGCCAGTCAGCTTACCGGCAAGAAAATGCGGCGCCAGGGCGCGCATCTTGATCCCGATCTCATTGCCGGGCATCGACCGCGTCATCCCGACTGGCTACCGGTATTGGGGCAGCACGGTTCAGCAGAGGGGCATCTGCAGAAACAGGGGGTGAAAGAAGGCGATCTCTTTTTGTTCTTCGGCCTGTTTCGCCCGGTAGAGCGCGTTGCAAGAAAATGGCGCTTTGTGCCGGGCACCAGAGCTCGCCATTGTCTTTGGGGCTGGTTGCAAATAGGGCAGGTGATTGATCTGTCAGACCCAGCGGCCTGTGCGTCGGTGCGCGACAGATATAGCGAACATCCTCACCTGCATGGTGAGCGGAGTAGCAACAATCGCTTGTATGTAGCCCGGCAACGATTGTCGAGCAGGTTTTTGCCGGCAATGGCTGGAGCCGGGCAGTTCAGGCATTTGGGGGAGGCGGGCAGTTTAAGCGATCCGGCGGCGGCCAAGCCCAGTCAGTGGCGCTTACCACGCTGGTTTTTTCCCGACGGGCGGCGGCCATTGAGTTATCATCAAAAGCAGGAGCGATGGTCGTGTGATGCCGAAACTTGCTACCTCCAGGCGGTGGCGCGTGGCCAGGAATTTGTGCTACACCTCGAAGATTATCCCGAAGCCTATGCGTGGTGCCACGCGTTATTCGCTAGGGAACAGCGTGGGCCTGCAGCAGGCAACACTGCTATTTTTTGACTGGCTGGTTATAATGTGATCGCGAGAGCCCGAGGGCTCGTGGTCACAGATAGGAACAATACTAAAAAAAATGGAATCAATAAGAAGACAACCCATACAGGAACGCGGCAAAGAGCGTTACCAATTAATTATACAAGCCACGCAACGCCTTGTAGGCTCACGTGGCAACGATCAAGTGAGCATCCGCGATATTGCCAAAGCAGCAGGTGTTGCGCCCAGCTCCATCTATCAATATTTCGACGACAAGCACGCCATTATTGTGGCGATCATGAGCGAATATTTTGATCGCAGTTATGAATTGCTTGCCGCCCAGACCTCACAGGCAAACTCGTTGCAGGAGTGGGTCGAGGCAATTGAGAATTCCGTCGACTATTTTTTGGCGATGTTGCAGGAAGATCCCGGTTGGGCGACGATCTGGAGTGGTATACAGGCGAGTCCGGCCCTACGTGAATTCGATAATCAGGATGCCATGCGCAACGCTACCTTGCTCAAGGAGCAGCTCATGGCTTTTTGTCCCCATTTAAGTGACAAGGAGGCCCTATCAGCCTGCTTGTTGCTGGTGCAAACCGCGGGACTTACGGCCCGCATGGCCCTGTTTTCAGATACAC
>JAWWBW010000215.1:0-4837 GCA_033720775.1 Oleiphilaceae bacterium
ATTGCTGACGCGTCCGGATGCGTCTGCCTCCAATCGCTCGACTTCGGCCATCAGTTTGAATTCAACTCCGCGCGACATCAGCTCAGCTTGCAACAGCTCCGAAGCCTGTGCATCTAACTGACGGTTCAGAATATGTTGGCGATGATGAATGACGGTGACTTTCATGCCACGCGCCGCCAAACCATTGGCGGCTTCCAAGCCCAGCAAGCCACCCCCTAGCACTAAAGCCTCGGAGTGAAGTTCGGCGCTACTCAACATGGCCTCAACGTCTGCGATACTGCGAAACGCCATTACCCCGTCGAGGTCGTTGCCGGGCACATTTAGTACGCTCGGTCGGGAACCGGTAGCGAGCAGCAAACGGTCGTAGTGCTCGGTAGTACCGTCAGCTGCAACAACGAGCCGACGGATACGATCTATTTCGATGACTTCTTTATCTTCGCCTGCGTGTAGTGTAATGCCATGTTGCTCATACCAAGCTGCATCGTGTATCAGAATGTCTTCAAATTGTTTCTCGCCCCCTAATACCGGAGACAGCATGATGCGGTTGTAATTGCCATGCGGCTCAGCACCGAATACCGCAATATCAAACTCATTGGGATAACGTTCAACGAGCTCTTCGACTACTTTCATGCCCGCCATTCCGTTGCCGACTACTACCAATCGCTCTTTCATACCACCGCCCAGCATTTTCAGATAGTAGTGGCATAAGCAATTATTCTGCCAATAGATTAATACGCATTATCCCATTGTTTTATATACACTTAGGATCAATATATCCCTTATTTGGTGCATCTAATCGCATCACTTTTCACACACCTGCACCCATACGGTGCAGCTAACTGCATCAATATCAGGCGCTCAAGCGTAACACTTCTTGTACCAACTTCTTGATACCCGATTCGGCTTCGAGAATATTGCCCGCCAACATGTAAGCCGGTGTAGATACAATCTTGTGCGCTTCATCCACGACAAATTCCGACACAGAACACGCCTTGTGCTCGCCACCCATCGCGGTAATCGCTGCGGCGGTTTCCTGATCCGAACCAATGGTTAGAGAAACGCCCGGCCCTAAAATTTTTGGAATCATGACAGGGGCAATGCACACAAAGCCAACCGGCTTACCGGCTTCATGCATGGCCTTAACCAGCGCCGTAAGCTCGCGACTCACTTGGCAGTCACTACCCTTAAACGCGAAGTCGCTAAGGTTCTTGGCAGCACCAAACCCGCCAGGCAAAATTAACGCATCAAGACCGGCCGCATCGGCTTCGGCCAAGTCAGTCACCTCACCACGAGCAATCCGTGCTGCCTCGACCATCACATTTCGGTTTTCGGGCATTTCTTCGCCGTTGAGATGATTAATCACATGGTGTTGCGGCTGATTCGGAGCGAAACACTCATAACTCGCTCCTTGACGCAAAATCTCCATCATACAGATCACGCTTTCGTGAATTTCAGCACCATCAAAAACACCACAGCCCGACAACACCAAACCAATCTTTTTCATTGCTTGCGCTCCTTGTGTTAAGCATGCAAAAACAGTTAAAGCCCTGATTAATTGTGAGTTTGTTCCGCTTAATACCGATCCCAACGTAGCGCTTAACCTGTTCGAATTTGCCGTGCGGCTCTGTGCTCAGATACAGCACATCGCGTAGAACTAATAAACGGATAAGTTGAAGACCTGACGTACATAATATTAATCATAGCCTTCCTAGCTTGTATGAATACTTAAGGGGTTACAAGCCACGGATTTTACGTAAAATTGTCAGCTTGATAGCCAGGTCGCAACCTTCGCGGCAAAAGCCCGTTACAATGCCACGCCTGACGTCACTAACAACACTGTCTTAATCGCTTCGACATGGAAACCAGAATGCACGTGCTCAGCAAGCCAGGCCACTTAACAGGATTTTGTTTTTTTCTATTCACCCTGCTCACCGCACCGCAACAAGCGCTGTCTGACGAGCTCGACGACGCGATCGGTGTTGGCTACCTATTGAATTCCGCCGTGTATGCCGGCCAGGATGCTTATGGCGAAGTGGTTCCCGCACTCAGCTTTGAAATGGGCAACTTTTACGGCCGCGGCAATGTATTAGGCTTTTACTTTTCACGCTTTGGTCGAGTTGGTTTTTCATTGGAAGCCACCATGGGCACACTGGAACTCGATACCGCAGATATTGATAACTCTCAAAGCGATCTTTACCTGGCTATCGGTGATCGCGAAGCGGCCGTCGAGGCTGGCATGGCGTTTCACTTCTGGTCACAGGTAGGCTTGATCGAGTTCTCATGGTGGCGCGATGTGAGTGATACCCATGACGCACACCGCTCGCGCACAAAAATCTCGCGCAATATCGCCGAGACCGGTGATATGCGGATTGTTCCGGGCCTGTTTGTGAACTATTACAGCGCCAAGTACAACCGCTACTACTTTACCGTTACCGAGCAGCAAAACCGTGACGCAGCAGCAGAGAGCGGCAATACCTATGAAAATTTCAGCGCCTTCAGGCCTGAATATCAGCCTGGAAACAGCGGCCATGTCGGCGTTGATCTGCTCATCGAATATCCCATGTCACAACACACGCTCGCCACATTTTATTATTCGTGGGAAGACCTGACCGGCCCATGGGAAACCAGCCCGCTGGTAGAAGACAGCACGCTGTCGCAGTTTATGATTGGTATTTCAACACGCTTTTAAGGCGCAGCTGCCTCAGCGACATCCATAATCAAGTGGCGCAGCCATTGATGGCCTGCATTGTGGTGCAGGAGCGCACTCCAGGCCATTTTCAATTCAAAGGGAGGAATCTCAAACGGGGGCTCCTTCACCACAAGCTTGGCACTTTCACTTTTCAGGCGCGCAGCGCGGCTGGGTAATGTCGCCACCAGATCATGCTGCTGCGCTAACAACATGGCCACCTGATAGTGTCGGGTAAATACCGATATCTTGCGCTTACCGCCAATCTTGGCCAAGGCCTCGTCTACCCAGCCCAAACGTTGCACATCCTGCGGATTAACACCGACCCCCACACCAAACCCGGTTTTGCTCACCCAAATATGACTGGCCTCAAGATAGTGCTCCAGATCGAAATGATCGACCAGAGGGTTCTCAGGGCTCATCAGGCACGAAAAGGTGTCAGACCAAATAGTTTTTTGGTGGAAAGACTGCGGCAGGGTATCAAAGCGGTTAATCGCCATATCTACCCGCCCCTGCTCGACGTCTTCGAAAGAAACATCGCTAGGGGTTAACACATCAAGCGTGATATTGGGCGCGGCTTGGCGCACCGCACTCAGCACCGCCGGAATGAGCGTCGACTCGGCGTAATCACTGGCCATGATGCGAAATACACGGGCACTGTTTACGTCAAAGTCGCGCTCTGGCTGAACAACTTTTTCAACCTTAAACAGAATCTCGCGCACCAGCGGCTTAAGCTTAATGGCCAGCTCGGTAGGCGCCATGCCATCACTAGTGCGCACCAGCAAGGGGTCCTCAAACAGCGCACGCAGGCGCTTAAGACCATTGCTCATCGCCGGCTGCGTAATACCCAGATGATTCGCCGCCTTGGTCACATTCTGCTCGCGCAGCAATACGTCCAAATGCACCAGCAGATTGAGATCAATACGCCCGAGATCCATGCCCTATTCCCTGCAGCGAGACTGCTTATACTTCGTGGTAGATTTCGCTGCCCTGCTCACGGAACTTCTCTGACATCTCAGCCATCCCCTCTGCCGCCTCAGCTTCTTGCTGTGCGGCATAATCACGCACGTCTTGCGAGATCTTCATAGAACAGAATTTTGGCCCGCACATGGAGCAGAAGTGCGCCACCTTGGCACTGTCTTTAGGCAGGGTTTCATCGTGGTATGCACGCGCCGTGTCTGGGTCCAGTGCCAGATTGAACTGGTCTTCCCAGCGGAACTCAAACCGCGCCTTCGACATGGCATTATCATGAATCTGTGCACCGGGATGCCCCTTCGCCAAATCGGCAGCGTGTGCGGCAATCTTGTAGGCAATTAGCCCCTGCTTCACATCGTCTTTATTCGGCAGCCCCAAATGCTCTTTTGGCGTGACGTAACAGAGCATGGCACAGCCATACCAGCCGATCAGCGCCGCACCAATGCCCGAAGTAAAGTGGTCATAACCCGGCGCGATATCTGTTGTAAGTGGTCCCAAGGTGTAAAAAGGCGCTTCATGGCAATGCTTGAGCTGCTCGTCCATGTTTTCCTTGATCATGTGCATGGGCACGTGACCTGGGCCTTCAATAAAGGTTTGTACGTCGTGCTTCCAGGCAATTTTAGTCAGCTCACCCAAGGTACGCAGTTCCGAGAATTGCGCCTCGTCGTTGGCGTCCGCAATGGAACCGGGGCGCAAACCGTCACCCAGCGAGAAACACACGTCGTAGGCCTTCATGATTTCGCAGATTTCCTCGAAGTGTGTGTAGAGGAAATTTTCTTTGTGATGCGCCAGACACCATTTAGCCATAATGGAGCCACCACGACTCACAATGCCAGTCACGCGCTTGGCGGTCATGGGCACATAACGCAACAGCACACCAGCGTGAATGGTGAAGTAATCAACCCCCTGCTCTGCCTGCTCGATCAGCGTATCGCGGAATAATTCCCAGGTCAGGTCTTCGGCAACACCACCACATTTTTCGAGCGCCTGATAAATCGGCACCGTACCGATGGGCACAGAGGAGTTACGAATAATCCACTCACGCGTCTCGTGAATATTAGGGCCGGTCGACAAATCCATCACGGTATCGGCGCCCCAGCGCGTTGCCCACACCAGTTTTTCCACTTCTTCCTGAATAGACGAGGTCACTGCCGAGTTTCCAATATTCGCATTCAC
>JAWWBW010000216.1:0-4817 GCA_033720775.1 Oleiphilaceae bacterium
GCTTGCGCCAAAAACATTTGGGCCCGGCGATCGCCTGCAATTGCCAGCCAGTCGGCACATGGCGGAGCGGCTGGGTATTAGTGAGCAGACCATGCGCCGCAAGCTGGCGGTAGAGGGTATTAGTTATCAGCAGATAAAAGACAACTTGCGGCAGGATCTGGCAAATCGTCTGCTACGCTCCAGTAGTATGAGTATTGCCCAGATCTCGGCGCAGTTGGGTTTCAGTGAGCCGCGCGCGTTTACCCGCGCTTACAGACAGTGGTCCGGGAGAACGCCACGGGCATTCAGGGAGCGGCGATCTGGGCTAAAACCAAATGAATGAGCGATTTAGTGATTTATTTGGCGCGATTTGGTTGATTTAGTGAGCGAAAATGTGACTAATTATTTTATTAAATTGTCCATGTCTAGTCGCTTTTATTTTGTATAAGTATATATAAAACAATGATATAGGCTGTTTTTCTCCGGTTTGAATGGGTGAGTGCTTATCATTGCATAGTAGACATTATGCGTTAATATCTGCGCCTCTTTTTGGTGTGGTAGTAAGCAATTTAGTGACTTTTGGTGGGGGCGTGTGGCAAGCCGCCCTCTAAAAACACCTAGGCTAATGATGGGATCAGAGTAATGAGCAGCACAGGCAAGCCTTCTTATACCCTCAATAACCCCTTTAACAGGGACGCACAGTTGGACTTCAGCGTACCGGGGCAGGTCAATTATGAGCCTGGCCTGTACGAAGATGCGCTGAGCAAAGGCTACGAGCTCATCAAGCGGCCGCGTAAAGCTGCGGGTGTGCAGGCGATCAGTCGTCAGCACAGTAAAAACCGTATGACCATTTGGGAGCGCATCGCGGTACTCACCGATGAAGAACCCACGGTGCTGTTCCAAAACTGGGGTAAGAACCTTGATGGCGCGTCGTTGGTCACAGCGATTGTCAAAATTAACGGGCGTGATGTGGCGCTTTACGGGCACGACTTTACGGTGCGGGCGGGCTCGATGGACGCGACCAACGGTAAAAAGCTGGCACGTTTGTTTGAACTTGCCGCCAAACGTCGCATTCCAGTGGTGGGGTTAAATGACAGTGCCGGGGCCTATGTGCCTGCGGGAGTCGGCGGGCTCGACGGCTACGCCGAAGCGTTTCGCGCCCTACGTCTGATCAGTGGCGTGGTGCCGAGCATTATGTGCATGTTCGGGTTTAACGCAGGTGGAGGGTCCTATCTGCCGCGTCAGGGTAGCTTCCTGATACAGCCCAATGACACCTTCTTTGGCTTGACGGGCCCCGGCGTCGTGAAAAGCGTATTGGGTGAGGACGTGACGCCCGACGAGCTGGGCGGGCCTGGTGTGCACAGCCAGAGTGGCGTGACCGATTTTGTGGTGAAAGACGAAGTTGCGGCGCTCAAAAAAGTGAAGCAATTGTTGAATTATCTGCCCAGTCACAACAGTGAGCTGGCGCCCTATCAGGAGACTTCGGATCCGGTAACGCGCCGCACCTGGGACATCGATATTCTGCTCAAAAAAGCCTTTAACAGTCCCAGTGGTTTTAACACCCCCATAGATGTGAGCATCATCATTCAGCAGCTTTGTGATCACGGTGATTTTCTTGAAATTCAGCCCGAGCGCGCGCGCAACACCATAACGGCGCTGGGGCGTATGGGCGGCAACGTCATAGGCTTTGTCGCTAACAATAGTGCGGTGGCCTCAGGGCAGATTGATATTGCGGCGGCCTACAAAAACGCACGCTTTATACGTTTCTGTAACCTCTACAATATTCCCGTGATTTTTATGGAAGATACCACCGGTTTCTTGCCCGGCAAGGAGCAGGAGAGCAACGGTATCGTTCAGGCCGGGCGCGCCATGCTTGATGCCATTGTTGATCTGCGTACGCCGCGTTTTCTGGTGATTATTCGTAACGCCTATGGCGGTGCCTATGCCTCCTACAACTGCTATAACACGGGTGCCGATTTTGTGTGTGCCTTGCCAACAACACGGGCAGCTGTCATGGGGCCGGCAGGGGTCGAGTTTGTCTATAAAAAAGAATTGCAGGCCATTCGTGGCGCGGTAAAACGCGGCGAACAGACGCAAGCCTGGGCGACGGAACAGGAGGCGCTGCTGGCAAAACGGTATGAGCAGGAGCTGATGAACCCCAACGAAGCACTCGCACTGGGGTCTATTTCGCAGATAGTAATGCCGCGCGACTTGCGCAAGGTGCTGTGTGAAAACATGGCCTTCTATCTGCGCCATTATGAGCCCTCTCCCATGGGAGGTGTGCAACGTGAGTTTTACTAGTTTTGCCGCCGTTGTATTGCCAGAGATTTAGAAGGAAACGCCGTCTCATGTCTAACGAACATTATTTACATAATCCGCTCATTCATCGCGATCGTCGCCTGTATGAGGCCGAATCAGCCTGGGTGCGTTCTTTTGATTGTCGTCACCTCAAACCATTGATTATTTGCCGTGGTCCGATACGCAAAGAGGCGATGGATGTGTTTGAAGAAATGGGCATCAATCACTATGGCATTCTGCTCTCTGAAAAAGACAGCATCGTGTATCAGTCGGCATTGGCGCCGGAGCTGCGACAGTTGACCGATCCAAACCGTGTGCATCGTGTGCCGGATTACAGTGGTGCCGACAAGGCCGAGCGCGAAGCCCGCATTCGCCAGATCATCAGCATCGCCAAAGAGAATGGCTATAACGCCATTTTTGCTGGCTACGGCTTTATGGCCGAAGACGAAACCATGGTGAGTGCCATGGAGCAGGCGGGCCTCAACTTCATTGGTCCTTGCTCGCGCACGGTGCATGATGCGGGCTTAAAAGACGAGGCCAAACGCACGGCACAAAAGGTGGATGTGAGTGTGACGCCCGGCGTTGATAATGCGACGGCACTGACCCTGCTTAAAAAATATGGTGATGACAAGGCGCTACTCAAATGTGTTAAAAGTCATGCGCTGGATCTGGATCAGGCACGCTTCGATGCCGCACCAACACTGCCAGATAAGGCCGATGTTGTGCTGGCGGCGGCCTACAAAAAAGGCGTCGATCTATTTGAGCTGGCAGACTTGCAAGCCACTATTCGGGAGCAGGTGCTTGAAATTAGCCGGCAGTATCCGGAAAACCGTATTCGCCTGAAGTGCATTGGCGGTGGCGGCGGTAAGGGCCAACGTATCTTACCGAGTCCGGCAGACTTTGATGGTGAGCTCGATGCACGGTTGCAGCAGGTTGCCGATCAGGCCCCCTCGCTGGTGTTGGAAATACTCAACGAGGTAAAGGCCACCGGCAAGGGCGATAACAAGAACGTTCTTATCGAACTAAATATTGAAACCACGCGTCACCAGGAAATACAGGTGCTCGGTAACGGGCAGTGGACGCTGGCATTGGGTGGCCGGGACTGTTCGCTGCAAATGCATGAGCAGAAGCTGCTTGAAGTATCGGTGACCACCGAAGACCTCGAGAATGCACTGGCCCAGGCGGTTAAAGATGGCCGCGATGTCGAAGCCAAAGTGCTGAGCCAGGATATCAAAACCTTGCAGGCCATGGAGCAGGAATCGGAGCGTTTCGCGCTGGCGGTCGGGCTCGATAACGTCTCGACCTTTGAGTGCATTGTTGATCGCGACAAGCACTTCTTTATGGAGATGAATACACGTATTCAGGTAGAGCATCGCGTGACGGAGCTGTGTTACAGCCTGCGCTTTGTGAATCCAGAAGACCCCAGCGACAGCTTCGTGGTGGAATCGCTGGTAGAGGCCATGGTGTTACTGGCGGCCCATGGCCCGCGTTTGCCGCGACCGCAGCGTCTGGTGCGCCACAATGCCTCGGTTGAAGCACGGCTGAACGCCACCAACCAGGCCTTGGCGCCTCATGCGGGAGGTGTGATTGAGCACTGGTCTGATGCCTTGCCCGGCGAGATTCGTGATGATCAGGGGATCAGCCTGCATAACCCGGATACCGATGTATTTATGAAATACCATCTGGCCGGGGCCTACGACAGCAATATTGCCCTGTTGCTGACAGTGGGCCAGGATCGCAAAGACAGCTACGAGCGTCTGGCCGAAGTGCTGCGTGTGACCAAGCTCGAAGGCAAGGATCTGGCGACCAATCTGGAATTCCACTATGGGCTGGTGAACTGGTTTATCGGCAACAATATTAATGCCCGGCCCACCACGCGCTTTATTGTGCCGTACCTGACGGCAGTGGGTGAGTTGAAGCAGGCGGCTAATCAGTTTGCGGTCGATGATCTTTATCTGCAGCTATGCGAACACTTGCTGGCGGGTAGCAAAAATGCCGATGAGCGCGAAGCCATGCAGGCGGTGCTGACGCGGAAGCAATTATTGCTGACGCGCCCCATCAAACGTCTCTTCAATGAACCGCATGTGCTGGCCGGTTGGTTGAGTCGTTATCAGCACTGTTTCGATCTCAGTACTGGTAGCGTGCAGTGGCGGGAAAACCCCATCAAGGTGCTGGAGCAGACCTATCATTACCTGAATATGGACTATCAGGAAGACAACGCACCGGCGGAAATGATCTGGGATCATGATCACGAGGTGTTGCAGGATGCGCTCGAATTTTATCGCAATATCGAGCAGTTACTGGGCGTTCAGGGTTTTGCCGCACTAGATAAGCAATTGCGCGCCAACAAGGCGCCGGTGGCCGCCAAAGATCTCGACTGGCCGGCGATCAAAGCGGCGCATGCCGGCTATCAGTTAGGTAATGAGGTACTGTCTTTATTGCCTTATCTGGCCATACAAACTGACTTCTTTGCCTTGCATGTGAAGCCCGACCTGAGCATACATATTCCCGAGCGTTTGCTTGATAGAACTTTGCAGCAA
>JAWWBW010000217.1:0-4785 GCA_033720775.1 Oleiphilaceae bacterium
AAAAAATATTATTAATAACAAAGAAGTATAAGAAAAACCTAAAAAAACTCTTAAGAAGGCTATGCTGAAAAAAGAGGGTGTTTTTTTAGGTAGTAGCGCCTCCCAATATTCATCATCATGCCCTTCCTGGGCTGGGAGAGTAGCCATGAAAGTCTTGCCAACCATTCTGGTGGCCATGCTAGGCACGTGTTCGCTGGTCGCTTGTCAGAATATATCAACCGTCGCGAGTGCGACATCAACCCAGTCCGGTCACGGACATCCGTATCCTCTTGGACTGGGGCAAACTGCCGATTCTCAGGCCGCCGCCGTGGCCTATTTGGTATTAGGTGCGCCCGAGGTAGAAACAAAACGCTCCGAAGTGGCGTGCAAAGCACTGTTTGACGAACTGAATAGTCAGCCTCAGTCTGACCGTGGCAGCCCCTATATGGTGACGCATCTCCCCCTGCAGCGGGTGGGTGATTTCAGCCGCACCTCAGGGCGTTTTAATCGCGGATTATGCGCCCACTTGGCAAGTGTGCAGGATCGCACCTGGTTGAAAACCCTGCATGAGGAAATGGGGTATTCGCATACCCGTGGGCCGCATTTACTCGTATTGCCTCAGCAGCAGGGGCAGCGTTTGAGCCTGGACCAGGCAATTGTGGTGGATTTGTCGCTGGTACGCGATGACGATTTGACTCGCACTATTCACAATTGGCGTTCTGAAGTCATGCCGAAGCCTGTTTTGTGGTATGAGCAAATTGATCTGGCAGGCTTGTATCAGGCGCTCAGTAAAGGTTTGAGTCAGGTTGAAGTGGTGCAGTTAGGAAACGAAAGTGCCGGCGCTGGACGGGTCGCAGCCGTCCCTTGAAACTCAGCTTGGCTGGGCGGTACCTGCTGTGTGGTCTACACTCCTGAATAATTAGGCGACTCCCTTACTAAATATCGGATGCAAGGCTGTGCTTTATCCTTGGTTGTTGCATCCGATTTGCCATTATTTATGTACTGTTTCCGCGTTTCTTTTGAGGTACCGATTACCATGTTAAAGCCACAATCCTATATTTTCGCGCTAATGATCTTTGTTCTATCGCTGGTCTGGGGCCCGGCGCAGGCTGTTGAGGGCGATTTTATTATCATTGGTACAGGGGGGGTAACAGGGGTTTACTACCCGACGGGAGGCTCAATCTGTCGCATGGTGAATCGCGAACGTTCCAAGCACGGCATTCGTTGCGCGGTAGAGAGCACGCAAGGCTCGGTGAATAATATAGAGCTTTTGCGCAAGCGCGAAATTGATATGGCGGTGGTGCAGGCAGATATTCAGGATCACGCCTACAAAGGCTCCGAAGAGTTTAAAGATGCAGGCCCCCACAGTGAGCTGCGTGCGTTGTTTTCGTTGCACTCGGAGTTGTTCACGCTGGTGGCGCGAAAGGATTCGGGTATTGCCAGTTTGAGCGATTTGAAAGGCAAGCGCGTGAATATCGGCAACCCCGGTTCGGGGCAGCGGGCCATCATGGAGCGCTTGATGGCGTCGCTGGGGTGGCAATACACCACTTTTCTGAAAACCTTTGAGTACAAGTCTTCTGAACAATCCCGAGCACTTTGCCGTGATCGCTTTGATGCCATGGTCTTTGTGGTCGGGCACCCCAGCGGATCGATCAAAGAGGCAACGGTGGATTGCGACAGTGCGATCATTGATGTAGCGGGCCCAGCAGTCGATAAACTGGTTGATCAGCATGCCTACTATCGGCATGCCACGATCCCGGGCAACATGTATCGCGGCAACGAACAGGACATTAAAACCTTTGGTCTCGCAGCGACCTTTGTGGCCACCGATCGCGTCTCAGAAGAAGTCGCTTATCACGTGGTGAAAGCGGTGTTTGAAGATCTGGAGACCTTCTCACGCCTACATCCTGCGTTCTACGGTCTCAAGCGTGAAGACATGATTCGCAATGATCTGTCTGCGCCAATTCATCCGGGTGCACTCAAATACTACAAAGAAGCCGGTTTAATGGAGTAACGCAAAGAAGTGAATCATGATTCATAGTATTGTGTGAATCCTGTCCACCCTGTTAAACTGGATTAAATCTAACCAGTTTGCAGGGTGCGCCCGTGGCCAAAAGTCAGGCTAAAGACTATTTATCCGCCGAAGAGATTCAACGCTTAAAGCGGGCTTCCGATAGTAGAGCTGCCTGGATGTTTTTGTGCAATTGGGTGCTCATCGCGGCATCGTTCGCCCTGTTCGCACTGGTTCCAAACCCGCTCACGTTTGTACTTGCTCTGGTGATTATTGGTGGGCGGCAGCTGGGATTGGGCATTCTGTTACATGAATGTTCCCATCGTTCTTTTTTCTCAACGCAAAGATGGAATGACTGGGCCGGGCATTGGCTGGCGGGCTTGGCGATTCTCGTGCCCATCGACTTTTATCGCCCCTATCATTTCACTCACCACACCAAGACCGGTACGGAGCAGGACCCCGACGTGGGGAATATCGCGCAGTACCCGGTGAACGGGGCCAGCTTCAAGCGCAAAGTCGTGCGCGACTTTCTTGGTTTGTCGGGCGTTAAGGCCCTGATGGCTATGTTGCTTTATGTGCTGCCCGGTCGCGCGGGTAATGCCGTATCACTGGGCATTAATAGCGATGCTGTGGGTAAGGATGCGGGTTGGCGCATGGGCGTGCGCAACTACATGCATGTACTGCTGTTTCACGCGCTTTTCTTTAGTGTGTTCTATGTACTGGGGCAGTCCTTGTTGTATGGCATGTGGTGGCTGGCTTACCTGTTTACACACCCTTTTATCATTCGTATTCGGCAGATTGCCGAGCATGGGGCCATGCCGGCGTTGGCATCAGACGATGTACGGAATACGACACGCACGACCAAGGCCGCTTTATGGGAGCGCCTGTTGTTTGCCCCCAACTTTGTTAACTACCACTGTGAACATCACCTCTTGCCCACCGTCCCCAGCTACAACTTGCCCCAAATGCACGCCTTTTTGAAGGAGCGGGGGTTCTATCGCGCGCATCCGGCTGCCCTCGTCGACAAAGGCTATATCGAGATTATGCGTCTGGCCTCTGCGGGTTAATTGAAAGCGGGCCTCCCGCATGTTCTCTAAAGATCAATAAACAGCCCGCTGACCTCTGACGTTTGATTGTCACCCTCGCTACGTGGCGTTGCAAAGGTGCTCATTGGCACCAGTTTTAAACTGATCACCAGTTGGTTGTCGAAGTCCTTGCCGGCGCTGTATTGCTCACCATTCCATGTGCTGACCATGGCGCTATTGGCCGTGTTTTGGCTCTCGAAAGGGCTCAGGGCGCGTCGATGTACCACTCCCAGAGTGGCTGCCGTCACATAATATTTGGCTTGTACGTTTTCCTGTTTTGGCAGGTTGGCTTCTTCTGTTAAGGCTTTGGTGTTGAGTTGTTCCATATCGATGGACAGGCTGCGGATATCGCTATAGGCGAAGTGTGTCAGTGCTTCGCCTTTTTTGTTTGGCGCGCCATAGGCGAGCGCGCGCAGCAGTTTTTCTTTGGGCTTGGCCACAAAACCTTCAAACCTGACCGGTTTGATCATGGGTTGGTTGCGCAAGGCAACGCCGGGCGTCGTGATCTGGCGGCTAATCGCCCAGCGTTTGCCATCAACCGGCTGCTGATACTGAACCAGTACCGCACCGGTTAGCTCATCCAGTTCGTAGTTGAATGCCTTTTCAGGCAGGTAAACATTGCGTTGCTTCAGTTCGTCAGGCGAAGCCTGGGTAAGTGTGATTGAGGTGCTGTCGGCCTTATGTAAAGAGGGTAAAGAGGAACAGCCGACCATGAGCAAAGCACCTAAACACAACAAAAGCTGTAATAGCGGTTTGCTGAGTGCGGAACGGGTAGCGTTAGCCAGAGTGGAAATGCGTGTCATAGTTGTTCAATCCTCGAATCATTCGTCACAGCGGGGCGATTAGTTTAGTTCGAAAATTACGTGAAATTGGCAAAATGAAAGAGATGTAAGCGCGTGTTCAGAAGCGGGAGAAAATGCATCGATGCAAACTTGGTCTTGAGCGCAACCAAACAAAAATACAGTCACCATCAAGATGGGAAGGAGTGTGTTCATTATTCTAATGATTATCCTGTCTGATGCTAATAACGCCGCTGTATGGCGTGCTTTCTCCGGGGCGGGGTACACACGGTCTAGCATCGCTGGTTCTTGGTTGGACGATACATGGTTGCCCGGTCAGTTATTAATTCTAGACGCATTGTGTTGGCTCAAGTTTTAGCAGAACACATAGCGCTGCCTTAACACCAAGTTCAATCGTTTTTTGAGCTAAAGGTGCTGTTGTAGACCGACCATCATCCGCTGCAGCATTGTAGAAATTAAGAGTGGAAGTCAGTTTTTTGGTGTATCCCATTAGTTCGGATTCAGAAAGTCCATCGTTCGCGCATGAAAAAAAACCATGGGTGCTTAAATCGCCGCCAGGAAAGTGAGCGAGTAACTTGTAACTATAAGGTGTCGCTTCAGGGGCCGATGGTAGTTTGTTTATAGTGAAATCAGCCGTGCCGTTTACGGCGCTGACCTTTAAATTAAACGTTATTGACTCGATTTTTGAAGAAACGACTTCTAGGTAATCAAAGCTACCAGAGGTGCGAGAACTTCCTGAATGAGGCCACGTACCGTTTTTGATGTGGTACTTACATGTTTCGCGAGCAAGCAGATAAACTGGCATCAATGCTGACTCATGAACAACCTGAACTTGTTTATTATATTCTGCCAACTCTTCCTGCGTTTTCTTAACAGAAAAAGCGTTACACCCTGCGAGTACTAACGATGT
>JAWWBW010000218.1:0-4781 GCA_033720775.1 Oleiphilaceae bacterium
CGATGGCGCCTTGAGTACAGCGTTGCTTAAATACGTAGCAGAAGGTGACACCCTGCACATTCAGTCGCCCGCTGGTGCCTGTTACTATCAAGCCTCCAAGGAACAAGCGTTATTAATGCTGGCCACGGGAACCGGTTTGGCACCCGTGCTTGGTGTACTGCGCGAAGCATTAAGCAAGGGGCACACCGGTCCCATCAAGCTGGTGGTTGCCTCCAACGACGCCAAAGATTTTTATGCGCTGTACCAGCTCGAACAACTTAGCGCTGATTATGCCAATCTACATTGCCAACTGGTTTATCTCGAAGGTGAAGCGCAGCCTGCACACATCGAACGCGGTGAACATTGGCAGTGGGAGCAGGGTGATGTGTACCAGTTTGTACAAAATGCCTACCCGGCTTTATCAGGCTGGCAGATCTACCTGTGCGGTAAAGATAGCTTTGTGAAAAAGCTCAAGCGCTATTGCTTTTTGGTGGGCGCCAATATGCCCGAAATATTCTCCGACAGCTTTGTTGCCGCCGAATAACAACACCGCTTAGCCGAGGCTGATTGTTCCATGGCTGGAATGGCTTTTGGCCTCGCTCGTTCATCTCCAAGTTTGTGTGTCGATTCAATGCAAGTTGCCAAAAACTTTGGCATGATGCGCCATACAAAAATAACAGGCCCGCGTGGCCCGCTTCGGGGAATACATGAACGAAATGGATACCGTGCCAGAATCGCCTGATTCGTTTGCGAAACCAGTCAAAAAATTCACCAGACTTACCCTGGCAGTAACGATTCTTTCATTGCTGCTGATCACCATCACTGCCGGCACCAGTGAAAATATCCATGCCCAGATGCTCAAGCTCGGCGCCTACCTGTGGGATGATTATTTCGTTTTAAGAGGCGATGAACCCAAAGCAGACTGCGATCCCAACCCCGATATTGAACAGCGCCTCGATGAACTGGCCGAAGAACATGAGGCGGAGAATGCCGACTTTGACTTGCTCGCTTCAGAGTTTGATCGCGACGCGGCGCGGGACTCCCTCGTGAGTCAGGCGCGGGTCTGCGAGAAAAAACATGCGGACCTTGCGACCTATCGGCAAAACTTTACACCCTCTGTTGAACTGTTTCGCAGCCTCGAACATACCTTTGCCGATATCAGCCTGTTTGCAATCGAGTACCAGCGGGCTACCCTGATTCTCTTGCTGATGCTGGCCGCGATCGTGGCCACATCCCAGCGTAATCATATTGCCTTCAGGGCCGTGCATTCGCGGCTGGATCATGTCGTCTCGCATTCCGCGCAAGCCATCGCTCACGCCAGTCTGGGTTATTCGGCCTATGCCTTTTACAAGGGGAGTTATGCCTCGGGCACCGAGGTAACCAATCCGGAATTGCTGATTATTCTGATTCTCGGCTGTACGACGCTAACGATCATTAGCCTGTACCATCTGCTCACACCAGACGAGGAGTTTGCAAAAGGTAAAAACAAACCCCTGCATGCGCTGCTCACCATTCCCATCTACTGCTACATGCTGCTCGCGGCGGCCTGGCACTTTTTTGTGACGGAAGGGCATTTTCCCGGAATCGCCATCTACTTTACCCAGATATTCCACCTGACCAATTTGCACCTGGCGATCGGGCTTTACATTCTGGTGGGCATGTTGCTCAAAGAAACGCTGCTCGGCGCCAAGCTGTTTGATGTGTTCAAACCCTGGCGACTGCCGCCGGAAATGCTGGCCTTTGTTGCCATCGCGCTGATGGCTTACCCCACTGCCTACACCGGGGCATCGGGCATTATCATTATTGCCATGGGGGCCGTGGTGTATCAGGAGATGCGTCGCGTGGGGACGCGTCGTCAATTGTCTCTGGCTATCACCGCGATGACCGGATCGGGTGTGGTATTGCGTCCCTGTTTGCTCGTGGTGGGTATCGCCATTCTCAACAAAGAGGTGGTCACCGACGAGCTGTTTCATTGGGGCTTTAAGGTCTTCCTGTTGAGTATGGTGGTGTTCGCGGTGTTTGCCATGATTACGCGTAAAGAGCCCTTTAACCCCGCGCCTTGGCGCGAAGCCTTACCGCCATCATTGCGATTGTTAAAACCCCTGTTGCCGTATTTTGGCATCTTGGTGGGTGTACTGGTGTTCTACGCCATTGTGCTCGATACCTATCTCGATGAGTTTTCGGCGCCCATTGTGCTGCCCGTACTGGTCACGCTTATTATCATTTTCGAACGTCGTTACAGTCGCGACTTTCACGAGCGCAACAAAACGGCCGGTGCAAGTCCTACCGTTGCCCGTGCGTTTGGCGCGGCAGTCAATAACTCGTCGGTTCAGATAGGCGCCTTGCTCATGCTCATGGCCTGCTCCTTCACGGTAGGGGGCATTATCGAGCGCGGTGGTGGCGTGTTCGAAATTCCCGAAGTATTTGGTTCAACCTACGCGGCTATGGGCTTTTTGGTGCTGTTTTTGGTGATGATCGGTATGGTCATGGACCCCTTCGGCGCACTGATTCTGGTGACGGGCACCATCGCACCCGTGGCCTACGCGCAGGGCATTCATCCCGTGCATTTCTGGATGACCTGCCTGATGGCCTTCGAACTCGGCTATTTGAGTCCACCAGTCTCCTTGAACCATCTGCTAACGCGGCAGGTGGTGGGCGACCGGGAAGTCGAGTTGGCCCTAGAGGAGGGCGACTCCTTCTATTACCGACATGAGCGTATTCTGTTGCCCTTGCTGGTGATGTCGACCACCTTGCTTTTGGTGGCCTTTGGACCACTGATTTACTTTGAGTGGATACAGTAACGCAGTGGGGAGTGTGAGCGAGATATGGCAACGAAAGATAAAAAGAAAGCCCTGATCATCCATATTGAAAAAAACACACATGTGCCCGTGCCAGAGGCTTTAAAGGGGATGGAAGAAAAAGAACTGAAACAGTTGTCGGACTATCTCGACAGTGTGTTAAACAGAGAGCGCGCCGGTATGGATGGCCTGTTTCAGTCAATGTCGCAAACCATGAAGTACATTCCAAACTTCCTACTGCAGTCGCTGGCCCAAAAGTTTATTGAACCGCCCATAGCTGCGCGCATCACTGTGCGTTTGACCCTCAAACAGGCGACGGGCGTTGCCGCAGGTTTGCCTCCGGAATATGTAGCTGAATGCGCGCTGTATCTCGACAACCCTTACGCCGCCGAATTTCTCTCGGCCTTACCCAAAAAACACCGCGCCTTATGTATTCAGGCCTTGATGGAACGCTACCCCCTCAAAGCACTGGATGTACTGGCTTACGCCGACAACGCGGTACTCACGCAACTCAAACCCACCAATTTGGTTGCACTTGAACAACTCGAATTGAATAGCCAACGGCTGTCGGTACTGCGCAATTTGCAAGAACAGTATGGGTAGTGTTCTTTGGTCAGGTGCAGGATGTCTGGCGTCGGACGCAAATTCTGCTTGAACGAAGAATCTGAATAATAAAGAAAAGTGGCTGCCTCAATTCACCCGAGCAGGTTGTAGACCAAAATTCGTTTCGACGCAGAGTCGGGGAGTTTCGCAGGGTTCAATTTGTTGGAATAAAGTTCAACCCACAAATTCGTAAGCCTCGACATAAAAGAGTCGCCTAACACAATAGCGTGCCTACCGAAAAGGCGGTAATCGAGTCGCAAGAAGCAGGGCGTGAACCCTGCATCTGTCTTGCTTCTCACACATTTTTGTTACTCGACGGTAACGCTTCGCAAGGCCGATACCTGATCATATCCAATGCCCCAGTTATCCGTATTAACCTCGTCGATGACCACAAATGTGAGCTCGGGCTTTTTATCTAAAACGTTGACCATTAACTGCGTAGCCCCTTTTATCAGGGCTTTCTTCTGTTCACTGGTGACATTGTCGTCTGTGATTTTGATATTGATGTAGGGCATAGTGATTATCCTTTGGTTGATGTGTTACGAGCGTTTGGGGGGCTGAGGTCGGCGTACATCTTGTTAACGATGCGCCAGTGACCGCCTTCTTTTAATAATCCTAAATAATCGACGTAGTTGTATTGGAACAAGGGGCAAGCAACTTTCGCCATGGCTTGATCACCTGTTATCTCCAGGGAGAGTAGTCGGAAATTAAAGCCTGCACCCTGTTCAATGGGTTTGGCTCTTTTGCTTACATCATCTAGCCATGTTGTAAGAGTGCGCCTAATGTTCGGCGCCTTCAATACAGTATCGGCGTGAAAGAGCGGGGCGAGAGTATCGGGCTCACCATGGTGAAGCCCTTTAAAATATTCACCAACTATATGGATGATGCGCGAAAAATCGCTCTGGCCATAATCGGGTGATGTTGCATCATACAGACCGTCGGAATGCATCGTGTATCTCCTGTCATTTCGTTGTATTTACGTCACTCACTTTTCTGGAGTTGTTCGTTCGCAAGAGCTGTTTGAAAGCTCTGCATTGCCATAACCCGATTAATCATCGCTTGCGCGCGAGGCCCGATCTCGATATCTACAGGAAACCCACTTCCCCAGCGGGAATACACACTAAGCATAATGTCAGCTGCTGAGACACCGCTGCCACCAAGATAGTCCTGGCCGCTCAGACGAGTTTCAACGACTTGCCACAATTGGTTTATAAAAGTTGCTGCAACTCCAAACGCTCTATTGATATCACGCTCATTGAGTCCAAGGTGAGAGATAAAAAATAACTTGCTGTAGGCCGGATGCATGGTCGCATTGGCAAACATAATGTCTTGAATGGCTTGTTCTCGGGCAAATCCATCGCGGGCCAAAAAGCTGTTGGGATAGGTGTCGAGCAGATACAG
>JAWWBW010000219.1:0-4778 GCA_033720775.1 Oleiphilaceae bacterium
CGTAATCGACCCAACTGATGACTCGCCCTATAGTCGTTGGGAAGAATTCGGCCATATCGGTCACATGCCCGACATGTTGGAGTTAGGCGTCGGCACAATGGAGCAACTCACTACCTTGCCAGGCCCGTGGTGGCATGCTTGGCGACTGGGCGAGCGACTGGGCTTTATGCCCAAACGCCCGGTTATTTTTGAATGCGTCGGTGTACCCGGTGTGATTCAGAACATTCTGTCAGGTGCGCCACTGATGTCCCGCGTCGTCGTGGTCGGCGTGTGTATGGAAACCGATAGCTTCGAACCTGTTATGGCGATTAACAAAGAAATCGATATGCGTTTTGTACTGGGTTACACACCGCTGGAATATCGCGATTCTTTGCACATGATCAGCGAAGGCAAAGTGAAGTGTGCACATATGGTTACCGGAACCGTTGGGCTGGAAGGCGTAGCTGGCGCGTTTGACGCGCTTGGGAACCCAGAGGCGCACGCCAAGATTTTGATTGACCCGAAAAAGAGGGGTGCCAAGATTTCTTAGGTAAGTATTGGAGCGGGTGATGGGAATCGAACCCACGTCATCAGCTTGGGAAGCTGAGGTTCTACCATTGAACTACACCCGCAGATTGGGCTTGGCAAGTGGATTCTGCCACATTTAATGGTTGATAGTTGGCGGTTGTCGGATTATTTCGTTGTATGGGACTTCAGCTAAATCACTCTCGGTAATGCTTATTTCACTAAGTGTTGTGGAGTGGTCTTCCGCCGTTTGCTCTTGTTCTAACCTTTGTTGGTCGGCAAGGCTCAGTTTCTTGAAATAGTCTTCAAGTTTATTGATCATCGGCTGAATTTGGGTATTAGCCAGTTTTGAGCGTGCGACACGAGCTTTTAAACGGGTTATTAAATGGCGGCGCGTTGCAATGCGTCTTTGCAAAATATCGCGGTCTTTAACCGGTTGAATGGCATCAATCGATAGGCGCATATACGCTAGTGACTCCAGCCAGGGTTTGCTGTTGTGACCATAACGCAGGTAGCGAATGATCATCCATGGACCAAGCATTTGCTGCAGTATCGGCTTGAGTTCTCTGGGTAATTGCCGGCCAAGTAATTGCTCTCGTAGCTCCATGGCTACCCGTCGGCGCGCTTCTCGCATACGCATTTCTTGAACTCGTTTTTTATTGTTGTGTATAGAGTCAGAGATGAAATTTTGAAGCTCCTGATCACAAATATTCCATATTGATTCTGCAGCTTGGGAAATCACTTTTAGATCTCTGGCATTATCAAGAATGATGTGGCGTACCAGGGATTCGACTTCTTCTATTCGGCGATCAATGATATCGGTGCTGCAATTGCCGAATAGGGACAGTTCCCTGACCAAAATACGCCCTGGGTGATTAGAGTTTGCAAAAAGATTACGGTCTTTAATGGAGAGAATTGATAGCGGCAGGAACAGCTCGCTTATGAGAGTGCGCACTCGAGCATCCAGTTGCTCGTCCTGAGAAATAGCAGTAAGAATTTTTTCTACAAAGTCTATTTGCCTGGCTATTGCAGGATTGTCTATGGCTTGTGTATCCAAGCTCTGCAATTCCGGTTCGGTATTGGCTCCTGTGCTTTTTCTCAATAGTAATTGCTGCAGGTTGGCCTGCGCGTCACCATCAAAAAGTTGCGTTTTCTGAGTGCTGCCAATGTTCTCATTCAGCTGCATTAAGTGAGCAATTAATTGTTTCTGTAATTGCTTCTCATCGTATTGATCGGCGGGCTTGCGCGGGTCTGTCCGTTGAACCTCCATCGACCTTTCTAGCCCATGCTCTTCTGCTATTTGGTTAATGAGGCGATAACCCTCAACTAACTTGGATATGCACTGAATTTCGAATAGGTCAACGTAGGCATTTCGAGCCGAAATAGGCATCTCATATACATCGAGTGCCAGTTTCATTTTTTCGAAAAATTTGTCTGGGCTAATGGCCTTGGGATAAATGTCTGCGCCATTCTTTCGTAATCGATACAGTCTTGCTTCTGCAGACTTGATTTCTATTTTGTGATTCTTAATTAGATAGTTAGCTAAATTAGCACGGCGTACGAAACGCTCTACTTCAATTTCATCTACAAGCGATAGTTCTTGGACCGATAGGGGTTTGCGGTCCTGTTTTTGAGTGGAGAAGCCCTGCTGGATATTTTGGCGCAGGGTATTGGTCGCCTGTTCATGCCTTGATTCGATCAAATCTATTGCTTTGAGAAAGTCTTCACGAATCTCAGGGCTGGATTCCTGCTGTGCCTGCTGCTGGAAATGCTTTAGGGCCTCATATTTGAAATCGTTCAACAAATCTATAAGCCACGCTTCAAAGCTTGACTGAATTTCCGCTGCTGCCTGTTGCGCCTGTGAGGAATCCATGGAAATCTTTTATTGCTGTTTGTTGGTCAATAAAGCTAACACAGCTATAGCAACTTTAGGGGTAAACCTGATGATTAAGTTTTAAGGCGATAACCGGTTTTGAATATCCAGCTCAAGATACCCAGGCAGATGAGCATGAATACGAAGGTCATGCCCACGCTGATGCCAATATGCACATCGGCCACGCCATAAAAGGCCCAGCGGAAACCGCTGATCAGATACACCACGGGGTTGAAAAGGGTAATGGTCTGCCATACCGGTGGCAGCATGCTGATGGAATAAAAACTGCCGCCTAGGAACGTGAGCGGGGTGATCACCATCATCGGGATGATCTGCAGTTTTTCGAAACCATCGGCCCATACGCCAATGATGAAGCCGAAGAGGCTAAAGGTAACCGCCGTGAGTACTAGAAAACTGAACATCCAGAATGGGTGTTCGATGTGGTAGTCCACAAACAGACGTGCTGTGGCCAGAATCAGCAGTCCCAGGATGATGGATTTCGAGGCCGCGGCACCGACGTAGCCAGCAAGAATTTCGACCATTGAAACCGGTGCGGACAATACCTCGAAAATGGTGCCCGAGAAGCGGGGGAAGTAGATGCCGAACGAGGCATTGGAAATGCTTTCGCTGAGCAAGGACAACATAATCAGCCCGGGAATAATGAATGCGCCATAGCTCACACCGTCAATATCACCCATGCGCGAGCCAATGGCTGCGCCAAACACCACGAAATATAGCGAGGTAGAAAGTACCGGCGAGGCAATGCTCTGCATGAGCGTGCGGCCCGTGCGGGCCATTTCAAATTTGTAGATAGCGCGGATGGCGTGGATGTTCATGCGCGTTCCTCGTTGCCTTTGACCAAATTGACGAAAATTTCTTCCAGCGAACTTTGTTTGGAGCGCAGGTCTTTAAAGTCGATGCCTTCCTGCTGCAGGGCACGCATCAGGCCAATAATGCCGGTGTCTTCCTGTTGGGCGTCATAGGTGTAAACCAGGTCGTGCCCGTCGTTTATCAGGCTTAAGGCGTATTGGCTGAGTGATTCGGGTACGGAATCCAGTGGTGATTGCAGGTGCAGCGTTAGTTCTTTCTTGCCAAGCTTTTCCATCAAAGCGGTTTTTTCCTCAACCACCACGATTTCGCCTTTGTTGATTACACCAATGCGGTCGGCCATTTCTTCGGCTTCTTCGATGTAATGTGTGGTGAGAATAATAGTGACACCGCTGGCACGCAGTTCACGCACCATTTGCCACATATCACGACGTAACTCGACATCAACGCCTGCTGTAGGCTCATCCAGGAAGAGGATGCTGGGTTCATGCGACAAAGCCTTGGCGATCAACACACGGCGCTTCATCCCGCCAGACAATTCCAGCATCTTGGATTTACGTTTATCCCACAGGCTGAGCTGGCGCAGTACCTTTTCAATATGCGCCGGGTCTTTAGGTTTGCCGAACAAACCGCGTGAAAAGCTCACAGTGTTCCATACGGTTTCAAAGGCGTCGCCAGTCATTTCCTGTGGCACCAGGCCAATCTGGCTACGTGCCGCACGGAA
This sequence comes from Oleiphilaceae bacterium, assembly GCA_033720775.1. Taxonomy (GTDB): domain Bacteria; phylum Pseudomonadota; class Gammaproteobacteria; order Pseudomonadales; family Oleiphilaceae; genus PZPK01. Next base: position 3,930 of record JAWWBW010000219.1, read on the forward strand.
GTCTGTGATGATGTCGTGGCCGCCTACAGTCACGGTGCCCGCCGTAGGGTTTGCGAGGCCGCAAATCACGCTGATGAGCGTGGTTTTGCCTGCGCCATTAGGGCCAAGCAAGGCGAATATTTCCCCCTGGCGGATATCCAGATTGACGTTTTTTAAAGCGGTGAAACCGCCGTTATAGGTTTTGCTCAGGTTGCTAACCTGAATAACAACTTCCACTGTCGCTCCTGACTTTGTCGGGTCCGTATTGTAAGACGTTAATGCCCTGTTTTTGCCCAATACCGCATTACTGGCTCTTTGCAAGCCAGTTCGGCACTATTAAGGGCTACTTAATAATGATGATGCGGGCGGAGGCTTGGCAATATGAGTAAACCCATTTTAAGCATGGTGCTGCTGCTGTGGTCAGTGGTGGTGCTGGCAGTGCCCGAAGGGCCGGATTTTCCATCGCCCGAATGGACCCAGCGCGAACTGATGAATTACGCCAAGGTTTCTGAGGCGCCGTTGGAGCAGGCCAGTAACCCGGTTTTCATGCAGCGCCTGACGGAGCAGGGGCTGGCCAATTTTCAATCCTATATAGAGCGCAGTGCGGCTGATCCTAGCTGGACGCTGTCACAAGGCTTGAATACGCCGGTCACACCGCTTTGCACCACCTGGAGTATGCAGTGCACGGGTGATCCGTTCCGCTATCCTGGGGTTGACCCTTTTTTTGATGAAGAGGCCGAGGTTGAGCCCTTTGTTTACTACGATGAGGGCTGTGCACGTATTTCCGGTCGCGTATGGAAGCCCAAGGGCGCTGAATCTGGCTTGCCGGCGGTAGTCATCGAAAACGGGTCGGTGCAGGCGCCGGAACCC
>JAWWBW010000220.1:0-4743 GCA_033720775.1 Oleiphilaceae bacterium
GCCTCCAACTGCTGCAAGCCCACCCGAAGCTTGTGCTCCAATTTTTGCGCGACCACCTCTCTTTGGCCAGCCATTCTCTTAAGCATTGATTCGAGGTAGGTAAACGTGATGGGATCAATCTGCCTACCCCCCTGCAATGCTAACGCTTGGAGCGCCTCTCGCGATGCCGCGATATGAGCCTCAGTCATGCGCATCGTTATTCCCTTTTACTCTGGGGAACAGGCGCCATTTCCACACGGCGATTTTGCGAGCGACCCGCTTTGCTTTCATTTGAGGCTACCGGATGCTGCGAACCGAATGCCGCGGCAAACACCATGTTTTGAGGCATACCTTCTTCGATTAAAGCCCGGGTAACCGTAAGGGCTCGTTGAGCGGAGAGCTCCCAGTTATCCTTAAAGCGATAGTTGCCTTGTTGAATGGGCAGGTTATCGGTGAAGCCGCTCACCATCAGCTGCTCTTCACGTTCACCCAGATAGACCCGTAGAGGAGCAACTAGCGACCTGAGCAGTTGCCGACCTTCAGGCTGAAGCTGATCGGAGTTCAAGGCAAACAAAACACTGCCACTAATACCAATTCGCCCATCATTCAACGTTACGCGTCCGGACGCCAAGGGATCGGCGAGTGCCGCCTCCAACGCCATTCTGCGCTGTTCCTCTGCTTGCCGTTTCGCCACTTCCTGCTCAAGGGTTTGCGCCAATTCCAATTGAAAACCTAAGATCCACACTAACAGGAGCACAAAAACACCAACCAGCCCCGACATCAGGTCGCCAAAGATGGCCCAAATGGGCGGTGACTGCGCGTTTCCGTCTTCGAGCTCAGCCATTAATCTACCTCTGTAGCAGGCTCAGAAGCCTTGCCCAGGTGACGCATCTGGTTCAGCAAAGCCTGTTGCGAGTGGATGCTGTGATCGATAATTTCACGCGCCTGCGCGACGTAGTAGCCAAGTTGCTCATCATTGCGCAGCGCCGATTGCTCAAGCTTCTGCTCTATTGCAGCCAAGCCCTCAAGTAATTGTCTGTTCGATTCACCAAAAGCGGTCACCGCAGCACCAAAGGCCTCACCCAAACTGGCCATATCCACCGCACTGGTCGCGAAGTAATCGGCAGCTTCGCCTAACTTGCCCAGTTCAGTGGCTACCTGCCCACTTAAGCGCTGGCCAAGGTCCTGAAGCAAGCTGTCAGACTGGGAAACCAGTTGCGCCACCGCTGCGCCCTGAGCACTGGTATTACTTTTTAAAGACTGCGAAAGTTGATTTAGCTCGGCCAGGGTTTGCTTGCGCTCATCCAGCAAATCATTGTCTCGCTCGATGTTTTTGGAGATTTCAGCGCGTAGTTGCGCAATGATTTCAGCCGCCGCACGAGGCGCTTCTGAAGCGGTCTCGATAAGGCGCGACATGGGCGTTTCCAAGGCCTGACCAAGCGAGGCCAACTGTTCTGCCAGAGTTGTCCTGAGTTCGGTGAGCCTTGCCACTGCGGCTTCGCCACGCTGTTGCTCATCTTCGCGCAATGCCTGCAAATGCTGATTCAGCTGTTGCGTGAAGACGTCCATGCGAGCACTGGAATCGCTCAGCCAAGCTTGTTCCGAACGCTCTCTATTGGCGGCAAGCTGTGCGCTTTGCTCAAATAACTGCGTATGCTGTTCGAGTAATTTGCCGGAGCCCTCATTGGCCTGCTGCACCATCTCACTAACACTTGCCCGTAGCGCATTTGACTGTTCGTTCTGCTGCGCCAGCATGGCAGTGCTCAATGCTTTGAATTCCTCAACCGTCGCTTGTAAGGCCTCACGCTGAATAGCACTAACACCCTGCTGCTCCGTTTTAAAATGCGACATGGTCTCATTGAGTAAGGCAACCGTTTGCTCCTGGCTTTTACGTAAGCTTTCTGTAGTCATCGCCAAACGTTGCTCTTCGAACTCGACCTGACGCGCGATAAACGCCTTTGCATTATTATCGAGCGAACTCAAAAGCTCGCGACTCATTTGAGCAAAGGCCGCATGGGTGCTTTCAACAGATTGCTGTACCTTTTCGACCAAATCCTTGCTATGACTGCGATGCGCATCAATACCCTGCTGCCAAGCCTGGCTGACCTGCGCTGAAGTTTCACCAAAACTCGTCTGCAAATCATCAAGCTGTCCGATCACAGCTTCACTCATGTTTTGCTGTGTTGTTCGCGCGGTGCTTGCCAGCTCCGACCGAACGTCTTCGACCAATTGCTTAATAATCGGAGCAATCGTCTCGCCCACCAACTGACTGCTTTGTGCCAGACTACCCTGCAACGATGTTGCAACTGATTCCGCCAGCTGGGTGTAACGCTCGCCTACCGCCTCGTTAAACGCGTCCTGTTTGGCGCTAAGTTGCGCTCCTAGCGTTTCGCCCATTCGTTCCAGCTTATTGGCGACTGCGTCCATTTTATTGGCTACTTCGGGGAGTGACTGAGCCTGCAACTGCAGCGCTTTGAAGGTTTCCTGCCGATTATAGTTGAGCGAGAAGTGGCGCAATTGCGTTGCAATGAGGGACCCGAGCTGACGCGTGGCAACGACTCTCTCGCGACGACTGAGTGTCGACATTAACCCGAGCATGGCCGACGCTGAAACGCCCGCTACCGAAGTACCGAACGCCAGACTCAAGCCCTGCATCGGCGCGGCAAGTCCGGCCCTTATTGCTTCAAGCTCGGTACTTTCTCGCAGTGCGCTGACAGCACCCTGCAAGGTATCTACCATGCCAACAAAAGTACCTAGCAGTCCCAGCATTACCAACAGACCAACCAAATAAGGAGTGAGCACAGGCGCAGGCAAACCGACCCGCTCCCCCTCTATACGTTGCCGTACCGCATGCTGCAGCCCCGACGGCAAATCACCCAACCATTGATTCAAGTGTTCGACAGGCCCGCTTACCGATGAAACTTTCTGTGAAAGAACCCCGGTAGCCCGTCTAAACTGCATGAGTTCTATAGCACCAATGATGAACACGCCGCCAATCAAAACCGTAACGGTGAGCGCTAACAGGTCGGTGTTCATAAATACCTGACTCATCCAGACAACACTCGAGAAGCCAATTAAAAACGCGAGAATAAATAAATGCCGGGTCATGGCGTATCGCCAACCTCTTCGTCTAATGCTTCCAGCAGGCCAACATGGGGCTCCAGCCGGAGTTCAAGTGCTGCAAGCGATACCGCTCGCATGTCATAACAAAACCTGTCGTGCCCCCCTCCCGGGCGCTCCCAGCGCTGATGCAAGGCTAGCGGCGCATCAGCGCTGGGACGGAGATCGTCGATAATATCTTCAAGACGCAAAGCCAGCAGCTTAGGAATAGCGCCAAACATCTCGCGATAGTGCGCCGCCAGACTCTCATCCAAAGCCTTATCCAAGGCAACCAGTCTGGCCAAACGATCTGAATGCGCGCGCAGGTTGTCGCGCATTGCTTCTCTTAATCCCTGGCTACGCTGAGCCAGCTCACGCTGCATCGCGATATAAAATTTGCCATAAGGTAAAAAAACAGACGCCGCACTATCGAACTTATCCAGGTTGGGCTCTGGCAACACAATACGCTGAGCTGGAGCACGCTGACCAAAACTTCTGGCGATAAACTGGAGCATTGAAGCCCGCACCCTCAAAAATTGATGCCGTACGTCCTCTCCCTTGTTACGTTGAGCCCGCGCAACAACACGAGGCAACGCTACGCGTGTCTCAGACAACCTGATCGAACCATTAAAATCGATCATATCGCTCAGATGCTGCGCGATGTTGGGCTCTGAGGAACCTTCATTCAACACGCCAAGGTCGTTAAGCAAACGGAACAGCCGCGCACCGGGCTGTGTTGTAGATGTGCTTATGTCAGTCATTCGTGTGCAAGCGCAATACCGTATTGACTGCACCCAGCGTCAGTCATTTGCGCGTTTTAAGTGGAGTGTCAGCTACCCAAGGCTAACCGCAGAATCGCGGTCGTTTAATCCCGTTCAGCGCGTAGCAAGGCGCACATTATGACGAATTAAAGAGTTTATTCAAGGCGTCGCTTAATTAGAAAAAGCTATCGTTACAGCACTGTTCTCTGCCTCACAGACCTGTATCACGACCCACCAGACTGTCACGACTTTATTCCTTTATAAGGCCTTCACGAACCAACAGCACTGCCCGCCTAGCCTAACTCGCCTATTAAACAAGACTCAAAATGCCAACGGGTTCAAAACACGCATACCACCTGGTTCTCAGCATTGCATTTCGTTGCACGGCGGTTACAAAGTCCTACCACTTACCAGCGATTGCTGTTTTACAGTGATAGAAAGCACTTTTGATTTGGCGTGCCAGTTTAATCTACCGCACGCCAGAGGATTGGTAACTAAAGATGAAACGTAATTTGATCTACCACACCCTGGTCCCTGTTGAACAAGATATTGAGGTTTTGGCCAAGCGCAACGGTGAGCACTCCTGTCGTCTGGAAAGTATTTCCAAGGATGGCGTGACACTGAGTACCGACCGCTTCACGCTAGACAAACTGCTCCCCAACCACGCAAGCGTTGCCCCTAAACAATGCGTGGAACTGGATATCGACTTTCATCTGATGCGAGGGCAATTACCCATTGTTGCGCAAGGTCGCCTGATCGCTGTTAGAAGGCTATGCCGGGATCGATACGAGCTTAAGCTCACGTTTACGTCACTCAGTGAGCAACAGCAGGCCATCATCGATCAATTTGTGGAAGATGCGCTACACGGAACGCAACAGCAGAAGGTTGCTTGAGGATAAGAGAA
>JAWWBW010000221.1:0-4726 GCA_033720775.1 Oleiphilaceae bacterium
AGACCATAGGCCGTGCCGCACGAAATGTTAACGGGCGGGCGATTTTGTATGCAGACCGTATAACGGGATCTATGCAGTTGGCCATTGATGAAACCAAGCGTCGTCGTAAAAAACAGCACGAATTCAATGAAGCTAACGGTATTGTTCCGCGTTCGCTGAATAAAAAAGTCGTCGATATTATGGAAGGCGCGGTACTGGTTCCAGGAAAGCGCGGCGCGAAAGGGCGCTCGGTTGCCGAGGCTAAACAAGCCTATGGAGAGCAAATCGAGGCCCGCACTCCTGAGGAACTGAGCGCGGCGATACAAAAAATGGAGGACGAAATGTACCAGGCTGCGCGTGATTTGGACTTCGAAAAGGCGGCCCAGTTACGTGACAAAATTTCGGAAGCAAGGCAGCGGCTCGTATCATAATGGCGCAAAAAATAATCGAAAGCGCCAAAAAAATGACTGGTTTATGCACAGTGTACAAACTTGACCATATGGCGAATATAAACTTGACGCTTTTATCATATTTGTGTAAAAAACTTTTAAGCTATTGAAATATAAGGAAAAATAAATTGATCAAAATATGATCAATTTGACCCAAAGTACCAACGGGCAAGGGATTCGAGCGAGTGTAAGTAGGTTTTCAACAAAGTTATCCACAGATTTAGTGGATAAATGACAGAATCGTCATACGCTGTGAAAACTACAGTAAAAGTCAATATCTAGTTGTGCCAATTCAGATCTCGTTTTCGTTACGGCAATCAGTTAACATCGCGCTCGGTCTTTATAAGGGGTGAAAATCTAGAGCAGCTTATCTACGTGCTTTTATTTTCGGCCGGTTCCTCCCACTGTTAGAACGCAAACTGTACTCATGTCTTATTCATTGCTTCGGAATATCTTGTTTTCCCTGTCGCCTGAAACCTCTCACGACCTATCACTCGATTGGTTAAGTGCGTTACATCGGCTGGGGCTGTTAAAGACGTTTATAAAAGAGATTCCTGCCAAGCCCGTCGAAGTGATGGGGCTGCAGTTTTCAAACCCGGTCGGGCTGGCAGCCGGGCTGGATAAAAATGCGGATCATCTTGATGCATTGGGAGCTCTGGGCTTTGGATTTGTCGAAGTGGGTACGGTTACGCCACGTCCACAACCGGGCAATCCCAAGCCGAGGCTGTTTCGTTTGAAACAAGAGCGCGCAATCATCAATCGAATGGGTTTTAATAACAAAGGCTTAGAGCACTTTGTTAGCAAGGTACGTAACGCTAAGTATGCCGGGCCCATTGGGATCAACATTGGTAAGAATTTCGATACGCCAGTGGAAGACGCTGCAAGTGATTACCTACAGGGCCTCGAAGCTGTGTACAGCCACGCTTCCTATATCACCGTAAATGTCTCGTCTCCTAACACGCCAGGCTTGCGTGACTTGCAATTTGGAGATTCTCTGAATCGTCTGCTGGATAGTATTAAAGAACAACAGCGGGCGCTTGCCGAGCAGCATGGCCGCTACGTGCCGATTGCGATCAAAATTGCACCAGACATGAATGAAGAGGATGCGCGACAGGTTGCCAATGCTCTGTTATCGCGCGAGTTTGATGGGGTGATTGCTACCAATACCACGCTTGATCGTAGCGCTGTTCAGTCATCGGTGCATGCAGAAGAGGCGGGCGGTTTGAGTGGCGCGCCATTGACGCAGAAGTCTACTGAAATGATCGCTCTACTATATGCGGAGCTTGGCGAGAAACTGCCGATCATAGGGGTGGGCGGTATTATGTCTGGTCTGGATGCGGCGGATAAAATAAAGGCGGGCGCTAAATTGGTTCAGTTGTATACCGGGTTTATCTACGAGGGGCCCCAACTTATTCGTGACGCCGTGGCCGCAATCGAAAGTTAGCGTTTACGGGGACCGAAAATACAAAGGCCCGCAATCGCGGGCCAGTGGAGAGGAGCATTGCTGCTCTCGTTAAATTAGTCGGTTGTTAGTGTTGAATACTGGGGTGGCAATGGATGCCGGAAACGCCGATATAACCATTCCAGTTGTCTTCTCGGCCAGCGCGCCAGCCATTTAACCAGTTTTGTTGAATCGATTGGGTGGAATTGGGGCAAAGGGATTTGGACTTGCCAGAGACACCTGCTTGATAACCTTTTACATAAGCACGCTGATCACTATCTCTTTTTTGTCTTCTCATTCTTATCGAACCTCACAATCATTCGTAATTTAACTCAGAAAAGGGTTTCGCCTATATGCGAAACGAAGGGGGAAGGCTCCTCTATAAACGTGTTGGTTGAAATGACGCTTTACACGCAGAGCAGAATTCGAAGTCTGCGGGCAAATTAAGGGCGCACTTTTCTGCGCGCCGGACTCTCAGTTAAGCGAAGATGGGCGCAAAAGTACACGAATTTATTTATCTATTTTGTGTCTTTTTTATACGTGCGAGTCATATCCAAAGCTAAGCACTTGTTTCGTGGTGATTATCGTGTTCGAATCGCCCAAAAATTTTCGTATCAACCTGTAGGGTTGCACGAGTAAATCAGAATTTGGAGTCAGTATGTTATCGGCCGACACGCACGTTGCCTTTATTAGCGCCCCAAAAGGATTGCAGTATGCGCTGGAGCAGGAGCTGCGCGAACTGGGTCTCGAACAGTTACGCGCCACACCGGCAGGGGTTGAGGCTGAGGCATCGCTTGAATCGCTATACCAAGTATTGTTGTGGTCTCGTATTGCCAACAGGGTGGTCGTGGAACTCGTGCGCGCCAAAGTTGCTGAAGCGGATGAACTTTACGAGGCGGCTAAAAGTATTGATTGGACCGAACATTTCGATCTTACCAACAGCTTCGCCGTAGACTTTCATGGCAGTAATGTCTGGCTTAAAAATTCGACCTTCGGCGCCCTGCGTATCAAGGATGCCATTGTTGACCAATTTCGTGACGCGTGTGGTGAGCGGCCGTCGGTGAGTCGTGATAAGCCGGATATCAGAGTTTCTGCGCGTCTGCACAAGGGGCAAGTCATTATTGGCCTGGATCTGAGTGGCGAGAGTTTGCACCGTCGCGGATATCGCCAGTCAGCCGGTAAAGCGCCGCTCAAAGAAAATCTGGCGGCAGGGTTGCTTCGTCTGGCCTCATGGAAAAAGGACAAGCTAGAAAACAAAAGCTTGATGGACCCTATGTGTGGCTCGGGCACTCTTGTTATTGAAGCGGCCATGATTGCCACGGATAAAGCACCGGGGCTTGAGCGTGAGCAGTGGGGCTTTAGTGCCTGGAAGCAGCACCAGTCATCAACGAGTGCTTGCCAGGTTGATGACGCTCGAGCGCGATTCAAACAGGGTTTATCCAATAACCGTTGCCGTATTGTCGGCTATGACGAGCATGCGCCCGTCGTTAAAAAAGCCTGGGAAAATATTGAACGTGCTGGGCTAAGCGAGGTGGTACATGTGGAGCGCTGCGCGTTGCATGAACTCAAAATCGGCGCCAAGTTGCAACCAGGTCTGGTCATCACCAATCCACCCTATGGTGAGCGATTGGGTGAGCAGAAAAAACTGTACGACCTCTATCGCCTCCTGGGCGATGTATTTGAGCAGCAGCTGATGGGTTGGCAAGGTGCCGTACTGACATCGGCCGAAGTATTGGGGCGACAAATTGGCTGGCGCAGCCACAAGCAGTACAAAGTATTTAATGGTGCACTCGAGAGTCAGCTGCTGCTTTTCGACTTACAGTCTCAGCAGCGTTATCGAGAAGCCTGGCAGAGTCAGGCCGACCGTTTGGCAGACTCAGAAAAATGGCGCATTACCTCGCAGGATCGTGCCAATATGCTGGCAAACCGTTTGATGAAGAATATCAAAACAGTTGGGAAATGGGCTAAAAAGCAGGGCGTCAGCTGCTATCGATTGTACGACGCTGATATGCCCGAGTTCGCTTTCGCTCTGGATCTCTATCAGGCGGAAGGCGAGGAGGCGGAGTTGGCTGTGCATCTTCAGGAATATATGCCGCCGAAAACCTTGCCCGATAAAGTCGCGTTCGAACGACTCTCTGAAGCCATGTGTGTGGTGCGCGATACTCTGGAGGTGCCCGGTGAGCGCATCTTTCTAAAGCGGCGTCAGCGCCAAAAGGGCTTGAGTCAGTATGAAAAGCAGGCGGCCAAACGCTTTACCCGTGTCGTGCGAGAGTACGATGCCCGCATTGAGGTCAACCTGTCAGACTATCTCGATACCGGGTTGTTTCTGGATCACCGGCCTGCGCGTCGCTGGATAACCGAGCATAGTCAGGGCAAAGCCGTACTCAATCTTTTTTGCTATACGTCGGTTGTGTCGCTGCAGGCGGCTCTGGGCGGGGCGAAAAGCAGTCTGAGTATCGATATGTCTAAAACTTATCTGGCCTGGGCGCAGCGTAATTATGCGCTGAATGGATTGGACCAGTCTTGCCATCAGTTGTTACAGGCAGATTGTCTGGAATGGTTACGCAAAACGCCGTCATCAGACGAGATGTTCGATGTGATCTTTCTGGATCCTCCCAGTTTTTCCAACTCCAAACGCATGGAAGGTATTCTCGATATACAGCGTGATCATGCGGAGTTGGTCTCGCTGGCCATGCAGCGCCTGACGCCCGGAGGCGTGCTGTTCTTTTCCAATAATCTGCAGAAATTCGCCTTAGATGACAGGCTAAGTGACCAGTATGCCGTAGAAGATTGGACAAGCCAGTCGATTGATAAAGACTTCGCACGGCGCCCGGGTATTCACCACTGTTGGTTAATC
>JAWWBW010000222.1:0-4701 GCA_033720775.1 Oleiphilaceae bacterium
AGGAGGGGCCGCCGCTCAATGGCCATCGCCCCAGCGTGGACCATTTGTTTCTGTCGCTGAATAAACTGCGTGATAAACGTATAGTCGCCGCCTTGTTGACGGGAATGGGGCGGGATGGGGCTGAGGGACTGCGACTACTCGCTGCAAACGGGGCGAAAACCTTGGTACAGGACGAGGCAAGTAGTGTTGTGTGGGGCATGCCCAGTGCCGCTCTGCAGTTGTGTGATGCCCATCAGATAGTTGCGCTGGAGATGCTGACGCATCAGCTTTTGGTGGCCAGTTCGTGAACACGCTAGAGGATGGTGGCAATTGTCGGAATCTCGTTTAAGCTAAACTGAAGTGCTTGTTGCATGACATGTCAGGTAGTACCAAACAGGGAGCTTGAGGTTACCATGAGCATAACCAGTCAAATTGGCCCGAGTGGCGACGTTGTAACCATTCGCATTGAGGGTCGCTTCGACTTCAGCGCCCACCAGGCTTTCAGGGAAACCTATGAAAATCTGGGGGCCGATATCAATGAATATCGTATTGATCTGCAGGAGACTTCCTATCTCGATAGTTCGGCTCTGGGCATGCTGCTGTTATTGCGGGACTACGCCGGGGGAGATCAGGCCAATATCAAAATAATGCACTGCAATGATGAAGTGAAAAAGATTTTCGCTATCTCCAATTTCGAACAACTCTTCGATATTCGTTAAGGCGCTGCTGCGATCAAAAGGCGGAGTGGTGATGCCAAAGCTAAAAATACTTATTGTCGAAGATAGTGCCCCGGATCGTATGCTCCTAGATCGTATTGTGCGTGATCAGGGGTTCCAGACCATCGCAGCAGAGAATGGCCGGCAGGCTATCGATCTGTATCGTAGCGAGAAACCTTCCATTGTTCTGATGGATGCGTTGATGCCAGAGATGGACGGTAAAGAAGCGACACGCCAGATCAAACAGATCGCAGGCGATACGTTTGTCCCTATTTTATTTTTGACCAGCCTGACTGACGATGAAGCACTGGTGTCGTGTCTTGAGGCGGGTGGTGACGACTTCTTATCCAAACCTTATCGTCCGGTTGTGATTGCCGCCAAGATTCAGGTGTTTGAGCGTATGCTGCAGTTGCATCGCACCTTGAAACAACAGCGCGATGAGATTGCCAAGAGTAACGAGCACTTTCTACAGGAACAGCTGATCGCCAAAAAAGTCTATGACAATGTGGCGCATATGGGCTGTCTGGATCAGCATAATATCAAGCATGTCTTATCCCCCATGTCGGTGTTTAACGGCGACGTTTTATTGTCGGCGCGAAAGCCTTCAGGCGGCCTGGTGGTGTTTTTGGGGGACTTTACAGGGCATGGTTTGCCCGCTGCCATTGGCGCAATGCCCCTAGCCGAGATTTTTTACAGCATGGTCGCTAAGGGATTCGGTTGTGAAAGTATCCTGCACGAAATCAATCTAAAACTGAAAAGCATTCTGCCTGTTGGTTTTTTCTGTTGCGCGGCGATGATCGATATGAGCTATTCAAAGCGCAGGGTGCGAATATGGAACGGGGGCTTACCTGATCTCCTGTTACGCCGGGCGGGTGAAGACGGCGAGATAACACATATTGTTTCGGAGCACCTGCCATTGGGCATACTTGCTGCCGAAAAGTTCGACGCGAAGGTTAAGTCTTACGACATGCAAATTGATGATCGGCTTTATGTATGGTCAGACGGTATTGTCGAATTGCGGAATACTCGTGGTGAAGCGTTTGGGTTGGAGCGCTTGCAGCACTGCGTTGAAAGTGTGGATGCAGGAGACATCTTTGAACAGATACTGGCGAAGGCACGCGGGTTTGTTGGAGAAGGGAATCACGAGGATGATCTGACGCTCGCCGAGATTACTATGATTGAGGATAAGTGGTCTACACAGGATCAAGAAAGCCTAGCGCCTTCGACCATGACAGGTGCTCGCGATTGGCAGTTCAGTTATGAAATGTTTGGTGACACCATTCGCGACTTTAATCCCATTCCGCTTATGCTGCACGTCTCCATGGAGGTGCCCGAACTAAAAGGGTTCAATCAGGATTTATATACCCTGTACGCCGAGTTGATTTCCAATGCCATAGACCATGGGCTTTTAAAGCTTGATTCGTCGTTAAAGAGCGATGCTGAAGGCTTTAAGGAATACTACGCAATCAGGGAGCAGCGTCTGCAAGATCTTGATGATGAATATGTCCGTATTGTTGTGCGTCATTATCCGGATGCTTCGGGTGGACGCCTGATGATCAGAGTAGAAGACAGCGGCGAAGGCTTTGATGTAGATAGCGTCAATCTGCAATTTCCTGACAGTCAGCACTATGCCGGGCGAGGTTTGCCTTTGGTTCGCTCGTTGTGCGAGTCGCTGGAGTTTAAAGGCCCCGGCAATATCGTTGAAGCGCATTATCGATGGAAGTCGGTAAACAAACTGGTGAAAATTCCGCGCCGCTCGGCGGGATAGGAGTACAGACATGTCTGTGTTAGATACTGAAACCGTATCTGAACTCAAGCTTATTATGGATGGCGAGTTGCCTGTTTTGGTGAACAGCTTTATCGAAAATTCAGAAAAGCTGTTGTGCGAATTGGCGCAGGACTTGCGGGATGCCAATCATGAAGGCTTCATCATTCGCATTCACAGTCTCAAGGGGAGTTGCCGTAATATAGGCGCTCTGACGATGGGCGATCATTGTCAGGCTGTAGAGGCGAAAGCGCGCGCTGGTGAGCTTGATGCGCTGTCAACGGAGCTCGAAGCGCTGCAGCAGGAGCTGCGAGACGTCAGTGAGGCGCTGAAAAAAATCTAAGCGACTGCGCTGTATACCTCCCCCTATCACTCGCCGCAAACCTTCCCGAGCCGGTTGGCCCGATATTCGCTTTGTAACTCCACAAATACCTGAACAAAAGGCTGCCAATGGGTGCTGGGTCAGGTTGCGGCCTTATTGCTCTTACTCGGGGAGTGACTGATGCAACAACAATTCGCTTTACTAAATTTGGGTTCCGCCAATGCTGCGCCACACACAAAGGGCGCGTCTTCTTCGGCGCAAAATGCGCTCGGAGTAGGGCTTCAAACACCTGAAATTAAAGGGGACGGCCCGGAAGTCGAAGGTTTTGCTCCGGTATTGAGTGCCTTGATGCAGCCGGCAGCAGATGGAGCCCCCATCGATGCGGAGTCACTGGCGAAATGGCAACAACTGTTGGACGCCGAAGGCGGTGTGGATCTCACTGCGTTTATGCAACAGCAAGGGTTCGACCCGCAGGCACTCATGCAAATGAGTGGGCAAGATTTGGCCGATATGCTCGCGCAGCAGGGTATTTTCTTGCCGCCCGAACAGTCGCAAGCTTTGATCGATACGTGGGATTCGGGCGAATCGCCGGGGCAGCGTTTGGCTGGTTTGTTGGGGGCGGCAGGTGCCGTCGGCGATCCGCAACAACATCCCGCAGCGGTCATTCAACAGTTTATGCAGGCCTTGCTGCCGGGTGCAAACAACAAATCGCAGCATGAGGGTGATAGCGGAAAGGCAAGAGTCGATAAGCCGACTTCGGGGGCATTAAACCTAGCAAGCCTGCCACTCGGCCAGGGCATCACGGTTAGCGCACAAAGTGCTGCTCAAGGGCCGGTGGCCAACGCCTCTCATGCGGGATCACCCTGGTTAATTGATCAGCAATTACATGTACAAGCCGGGTTAAGCCCAATGCAACCACAGCTGTCGTCGACCAGCCTGGTGCAGGGTGACTTTGTCTTGGCGAATGGCGACGCGGCGTCGTCTGATAACAGTAATGCCCAGTGGCGCGCCAGTATCCAGTTGTCGAGCGCGCAGGCAGCACAGAACGGAGCGATGAGTGGTGAAACGGACAATTTATTCCGAGCTCAGCTTGATTTGTCCGCCACGACAGTGAGCGATGATGTAGGCGCCGAATTGGCGGCAGATAAATCGCCTGCGGTAAACCGTCTGGGTGAACTGCAGGCGCGACAGGCGCAAACCGTTGCGCGCCCATATAGCACGGCCGTGAACGTGCCTGTAACAGACCCCCAGTGGTCTGATCAGGTAAGTCAGAAAATTGTGTGGATGACCGGGCGTCAGATTCAGACCGCCGAAATACACTTGAATCCGCCTGAGCTTGGCCCTGTTGATGTCAAGATCAGCGTCAGTAATGATCAGGCGACGGTAAGCTTTAATGCCCAGCATGCGTCGGTCAGAGAAATGCTTGAAGCCAACGTTCAACGCTTGCGAGAAATGATGGAGAGCAATGGCGTGGCGTTGTCGGATGTAAACGTAGGGAGTGGTGAGCGCGATGAGCGTTACGCCGCAGAGCAGGAAGCGGTTGAGGGGGGAGTGGCTGGCGCTGATGCCGACTCTGAGCCCTTGGCCGACAGCGAGGTCAACACGGTGGTAAGCGACCGTTTGGTTGATTTCTACGCCTAAAGATTATTTTTGACGCCATCAGCGCGTATCTCTTTGAGGTACTGTTGTTTGATATACATTAAACGACAGTGCGCTTGACTCTTTTTGCCCCGACCAGAAGCGAAACTTACGCTACACTTAACTCGACAGGTGAGTAGATTCGAGGATAAGCCGTTGTGTACAAAAGACTTATCTTGCTTGCCTTGTTGGCACAACGCTTGCAGATTAACGCTGTAGGCTTCCACTGAGAAGTAAATGTGACGGGAAATTGGCGTGGCTGATAACGACAAAGAACAAGA
>JAWWBW010000223.1:0-4699 GCA_033720775.1 Oleiphilaceae bacterium
ATTGCTGACCGCATTGAGGCCCTAGGCAAAAAGCTCGGTAAATAAAAAATCGGGGTCAAAAAACGGGGTCAGAGTAACATTTTTTTAAAATGTTACTCTGACCCCGTTTTTTGCTGATCTTCTTTTAAGAGAACAGGGCTCTGAATGCTAGCTGGCTTCGAGCAAGCCACAACCGCCCAGAATCATGGTACACAAAAATTCTTTGATGCGTTCCACCTCGGCCGAGTCGTAGCCTCGTTTGCTGGTTACGGTGAGTATCTGGGTTTCGAAATCGGCGTAATGCTGGGTCGTTGACCAAATCATAAAGATCAGATGCTCGGCATTGACCGCTTTCATTTTTCCCTGTGCAATCCAGCACTCAATAATGCGCACCTTCTCTTTAAACCAGTGCCGCACATCACCGCAAAGATGGGCCTGCAAATGCGGCGCCCCCTGTATGATTTCCATCGCGAAAATCTTCGAGGCATTCGGTTGAGCGATGGCTAAATCGACTTTATCGCGAATGTAACGCTCCAGGGTTTCTTTCGGATCGTCATCTTCACTCATACGCGCCACAGCAGAATTCCAGCGCTCGATAATGTCGTGCAATACCGCCGTATACAGTGCACTTTTGGATTTAAAGTAATACAGCACATTGGCTTTGGGTAGTTTGGCCTGATCGGCCACCGCCTGCATGCTGGTGCCCTTGTAGCCGTGCTTGACGAATTCCATTTCGGCAGCCTCAAGAATGCGCTGACTGTTTACTTCCCTGATTCGTCCGGTCTTGTATATTTTGCTCACAATCGTCCTTTAATTTCTCACGTGAAACTGGTGCTTATTATTATTTTTAGGGGCGTATTCTATGCGATTTGCGCTCCGCCATGCGAACAATGTGCATAAAACGTGAACTGTTAATTTAAAGGATTACGGCGCTCGCCCCTCCACACCCTGCACATACCAGTTGAGCGACAACAGGTCTTTATCGCTCATTGTCGCGCCGTCTGCGACCACGATCTTGCCAGCCTGATCAAGCACCGGCCCGTCAAAAACACGGGCATTACCCGCCTTTAGCGCCTGCTTTTTGGCTTCGACCAAGGCCACGACATCAGCAGGAATGACCTTGTTAAAGGGTGCAAGATCTGTTGTTCCCTCTGCCAGGCCCGGCCACAAATCTTCAGACTGCCAGCTGCCATCGAGTACCGCTTTCACCTTTTGCACATACAGTTCTCCCCAACGATGCACGGTGGCCGTAAGATGCGCGCTGGGGCCATACACCGACATATCAGAATGATACCCGATGGCATACTTTCCTTTTGCTTCGGCGGCCTGAATCACAGCAGGCGAATCGGTATGCTGGGTGAGTACATCGGCCCCCTGCAGAATCAGCGTTTCGGCCGCTTCACGCTCTTTGGCAGGGTCGTACCAGGTAGAGGCCCACACCACTTTCACGACTACGTTAGGGTTCACCTCACGCGCGCCTTGCGTAAACGCGTTAATGCCACGGATGACTTCTGGGATGGGGAACGACGCCACATATCCCAGCACATTGCTTTGGGTCATTTTGCCGGCCACCAGACCCGTCAGATAGCGCCCCTGATAGGCCCGCGTAAAGTAGGTGCCCACGTTGCGCGCGCGCTTGTAGCCCGTTGCATGTTCAAATTTTACTTTGGGAAACCGTTTGGCAACCTTGAGCGTGGGGTTCATGTAGCCAAAAGAGGTGGTAAAGATCAGGTCGTGGCCTTTGGCGGCCAATTGATGAATCACGCGTTCCGCATCGGCCCCTTCGGCAACACTTTCGACATAGCTGGTGTGCACCGCGTCTCCGAGCTGCTGCTCCACATATTGCCGCCCCATATCATGCGCATAGGTCCATCCGGCATCGCCGGTTGGACCTACATATACAAAACCGATTTTCAGGGGTGTGTTGGCATTCGCCATGGTCGACAAAACGCACAAAATAGCCCCAAGCCATTTTGTTACCCCAAAGAAAGTTGCTGCTTTTTCCTTTGCATTACTCATCGTCATATGACTTTCCTTTTTAACTGGGAGTATGAGGCGAGACCCTTGTTGTTATTAGTGGTCTCGATCATAGCTCACTGCGTATGCGACGACTAGCCCGGACGATAAGGTTGCCCCAGTGACTGTGGTGCTGAGAGCGTCGTTTTGAGCTTGTCGCTCGCCAGCAGGACAAGCACCAGAATAGTGGCCACATAGGGCAACATAGCCAGTAAGTTGGGCGACACTTCAAACCCCATGCCCTGCAAAATGAGGTGCATGATACTGGCGGCACCAAAAAGGTAGGCACCCAGCATCAGACGCTCCACCTTCCAACTGGCAAACACCACCAAGGCCAAGGCAATCCAGCCGCGCCCGGCTGACATGCCTTCGGACCACAGGGGCGTATAGGCGAGCGACAAATAGCCGCCGGCCAAGCCGGCCATTGCACCACCAAACAGCACCGCAGCAAAACGCAGTCGAATCACCGGCAGCCCAATGGCATAAGCAGCCTCTGGGTTCTCCCCGACGGCACGTAACATCAGCCCTAAACGCGCACGTTTAAAGCACCAGTACACTGCAAAAAACAATAGCCACGACACATACACCAAAGGGTCTTGTGCAAACAAAACCGGACCGATGAAGGGTATCTCATGCAACACAGGTATGGGCAGTGCGGCGATGCCCTCAATCGAAAAGCCAACGTAGTCGGCCCCTAAAAATGCGCTCAGACCGGTGCCGAAAATCGTCAGGGCCAAGCCGGTAGCCACCTGATTAGTCATCAGGCTGATTGCCAAAATACCGAACAACAAAGCCATGATCATGCCGGCCAAACTCGCCATCATCACACCCGTCACCACATGTTCACTCTGGCTTGCGACCATAAAGCCGACCACAGCCCCCATGAGCACCATGCCTTCCTGCCCCAGATTCAACACCCCGGCTTTTTCACACACCAGTTCGCCAAGAGCAATCAGTAACAGGGGCGTACCCGTGCGAATCGTGGCATATAAAATGTTGATGAGTAACTCTGCATCCATGTAAAAACGTTCCTATAAAGGGCTTTCTTGCTCGCGCGAAGGCGCGGGTTTAAACACGATGCGATACCGAATGAGCAGATCACAGGCCAGCACAAAAAAGAGTAATAGCCCCTGAAACAGGCCAGTGATGGACTTAGGCAAGCCGAGTTCCATCTGGGCCATTTCGCCACCCAGATAGGTCAAGGCCAACAACATGCTTGCCAGCACAATACCAAGAGGATGCATACGCCCCAAAAACACCACAATAATCGCGGTATAGCCATAGCCCGGTGCGATATACGGCGTAAGCTGACCCACGGGCCCGGTCACTTCTGTAACGCCCGCCAACCCGGCACATGCCCCCGAGAACAGCAATACAGCCCAAACCAGCCGCCCCTGCTCAAAGCCGGCATAGCCTGCCGCCTTTCTGCTCTGCCCCAACACCGCAATCTGATAGCCAAACAGGGTGCGTACACTGAGCGTCCATACCACCGCGACACAAAGTAGCCCTAACAGGATACTCACATTAAGCCGATAGCCATCGAACAACACGGGCAACAACACGGCATCGCTGAACAGCTCGGATTCAGGAAACTGATAGCCTTGGGGGTCCATCAAGGGGCCGTGCACGGCATAGAGCAACGCATGCAAGGCAATGTAATTGAGCATGATGGTGGTGAGAATTTCATTGGCGGCAAAACGCGTTAATAACCAGGCCGCCAGCCCGGCCCACAACAAGCCACACATGGCCCCCACGATGACCACCAGCGGCAGCACCCAGAATCCCTCAAGGTGCATGAGCTGCAACGCGGCATAGCCGCCACCTAGCGCCCCGGCGATAAACTGGCCTTCCGCTCCAATGTTCCAGACCTTGGCTTTAAAGCAGAACAGCAAACCGACTGCACATAGCAACAGTGGTGCGGTCTTCACACCCAGCTCGGTCCAGCCATACGTATCCAGAAGGGGCAGTACAAAAAAACAATACAGTGCATCGAGAGGATGATGCCCCAGCAGGGCAAACAGGGCTGCGCCAGACAGGAGCGTAAGCCCAATGGCGAGCAAGGGAGAGCACAGGGCCATCAAGCGGGAGTCGTTTGCTCTGGGCAGTAATTTTGGCTGCAGTATCGCCATGTCGCGCATCACACAACACCCTCTGCGGCAGAGTTCTCTGACAGGAAACTACCTGTCATCCATTCGCCAATGGCATGCAAAGACGTATCGCGGGTGCTCACGATGGGAGATAGCCGACCGTTATAAATGGCACCGATACGATCACACAAATGCAACAGCTCCTCTACATCTTCAGAAACCAAAATAAGTGCCGCCCCCTGATCACGCAAATCCATCAAGGCATGGCGAATCATGATGGCCGACCCAATGTCCACGCCCCAGGTGGGATTGGCACACAGTAGTAATTTGGGCTGTTGTAATACCTCACGGCCCACCACAAACTTTTGCAGGTTGCCACCGGAAAGCGCCTTGGCCTGAACGCCCCCATGCGCCGCTTTCACGCCAAAGCGCGATAAGATCGCATTGGCGTACTGCTCGACCGTGGCGCGACGAACCCAGCCTCGCCGATGCAGACCACGATGGTGTGCCGTGAGCATGGCATTATCGAACAGATCCATATTAGGTACCGCCCCGCGCCCGAGCCGATCCTCTGGAATATACGCCAAGCCCTGTTGTCGGCGCGCTGCAACCGACAA
>JAWWBW010000224.1:0-4636 GCA_033720775.1 Oleiphilaceae bacterium
ACTCTTCCAACATGCCCGGCTCAATAATACTGTTGTCAGATTGCACCTCGATGGCAATCACATTGAGCTCGTTAACCGCCACCGCTTCTTTAAAAGCGTCCTGACCACCGCCACCACCACAGGCAGCCAGTAGAAATAGTGCTCCGCCCAACGCAAGCAGGCGCCTAATCCGTGTTCGAGTTTCTTTCATCGCACCACGCTCCATTTATTCAAACACCACCCGAAAACCAAGGCTGCCTACATCCAGCTCCATCCCGTTGTCGCCATAGTAACGTCTAAAAGACACATTCAAACCCAGGCGTTTATCGCGAAAAGGCGTAATTTCAATGCCGCCACCATAGGTCACGCCATCAAACTCATCCGTCACCGGCTGACCGTTATTGCTGCGCTCCAGCTCAAATTCATTGACGCCATATCCCAGTTGGGCAAATGCGCGCGTGTCATTTCGACGTGGCGATTCGAGACGTAAACCAAAACCGGCCGAGTATTTCACCCGATATTCAATATCGAGGTCTTCATCACTATTCAAGCCGCCCCCCGCATAGAGCTCGAGCGCGACCTTCGGCTGCAAATACCAAGCAAATCGCATTTCCGCAGCAGAAGGACTAAATTTCGCGGCATCGACAGACGCGAGTTGCTTACCAATATTTACTTCCATCGAGTAGGGCTCTGCTCGCAGTCCCACGCTTATTGCGACCAACATAATCGCGACCAGGATTTTGTTCACCACACCTTTCCTTATAGTTGCTGTTCCAACTCGTTCGAAATAGCCACTGATCAAACGAAGCCCGATTCTAAACAAATTGATCGAGCCTTGTCGCGCAACACCAACACGAATCAATGACGGGATACTCCCTTAAGTTTGTCGTAATCACGACGATACTAGTGAAACGCTTAATAAACCGGGCATGCCACCTAATAACGCTCAAAAAATAGTCTATATTTCAGAGGTAGTTACATTTCTTTTCACGGAGCGAAAAGAAATCTGAGGGAGATCACGCATGTTACATGCATTTTACGATTTAAGAATAAAAGCCAAGCTCATCATCATTGCAGTACTTACCTTGCTGATCTTCATGCTGGGAAATCTGTTTGTTGCTAGCAAAGTGAGCGACATTTCCGACGAGTTCAATAATGTTTCGCGCTATGACATTGGCTTGGTTAAAACCCTCTCACGGGCAGCAATACACCAACTAGAGCAGGCGGTCGCTCTAGAACGCCTGGTTTCACACACTCTCGAAACCGAACTCAATCTGGAACACCACAATCAGCAAGATGAACTTATCGCACAATTTGAGGAATACGCAGAATTGGTGGATGAGGAACTTGAAGCCGCACAGTACCTGATTAATCAACAGGGTATCGAAACTTCCAGCATGGTAAATATCAAAAACATCAAGGAAGCTCACCTCGACTATAATCGGGACGCACGCAGCTATATCGAATCCCTTCTGGACGGCAGTTTTCGCGAGAAATCCAATTTGCTCAACCTCATCTCGCGCAAAGAGGATGCTCTGGATGGGGCTCTGGACGAATTGCTTAATGAAGTGGATAACGCAACAGTAACTGCCCTTTCCTCGGTCTCGCAACACGAACAGGATGTAGTCAGAAGCATGACTCTAGCCTTCGCTATTGCCGCCTTTGTGGGGCTCAGTCTGTTCTGGCTGCTTGCAAGTCGCCTCTCGCATTCGCTGCAGGGGGCCATCCGTGCAGCACAAGAAATGGCCAACGGTAACTATTCCCAGGCGCTCCATGTATCCAGCAAGGATGAAGCCGGCCAGATGATCGAGGCGCTCAATCATATGCGTTCCGAAGTCATATTAAAGATGGAGAGTGAACGCGCAGAGTTTTCAAGACTGAAGCAAGCGCTCGACAACGTCTCGTCTGGAGTGATTGTCGCTGATAATCAACGTAATATTATTTACACCAACGATGCCGTATTGCGCACACTGCGTAATGCCCAGGAAGATCTACGTAAAGACCTACCCAACTTTAACGTCGACACCCTTAACGGCAGCAGTATTGATCAGTTCCATAAGAATCCTCAGCATCAACAACGTCTGATTGAATCCTTAAGCAGCACTTACCGCACCAATATCGAAGTCGGCGGTCGTCATATGATGTTAGTGGTGAATCCAGTTATCAATAAAGCCGGTGAGCGCCTCGGTACAGTTTTGGAATGGACCGATTTAACCGAGCAAGTGAATATTCAAGACGAACTGGATGCGATTATTGATGCTGCCAATGATGGCGAGCTAAACCAGCGCATTACGCTTGAAGGAAAATCCGGCTTCCATGAGCAATTGAGCGTTGGTTTGAATGCCTTGCTCGACAAGGTTTCAAGCTTTGTTGATGAAATGGCCAATGTGTTTCAAGCCATGACCCAAGGCAAACTCGAAGTCACGATCAATAAACAGTATCGCGGCGACTTTGAAAAGATCAAAAACAATGCGAACTCCAGCCTGGTAAAACTGACCGAAGTGATGCGGCGTATTGCCGACGCGGCGAACTCGGTCAAAGTCTCGGCACACGAAGTCGCACAGGGCTCCGACGACTTGAGTCAACGCACTGAATCGCAAGCCAGTTCACTGGAAGAGACTGCATCAAGCATGGAGGAAATCACCTCGACGGTGAAACAAACCAGCGAAAATGCGAACGAGGCAAATCAGTTAGCCGAGCAAGCTCGTGCCAAAGCGGAACAGGGGGGTGCCGTTGTACAGAAAGCCGTGAACGCCATGAACGAAATACTCACGTCGAGCAATAAGATTAACGACATAATTGGGGTAATTGACGAGATCGCCTTTCAGACCAACCTACTCGCCCTCAATGCAGCCGTCGAAGCCGCCCGCGCCGGCGAGCAGGGTCGTGGCTTCGCGGTAGTAGCCGCCGAAGTACGCACGCTGTCGCAGCGCTCCGCAGCCGCCGCCAAAGAGATAAAAGATCTTATTCGCGATAGTGTGGGAAAAGTAGAGTCGGGCTCAAACCTGGTGAATCGCAGCGGAGAAACCCTGGCAGACATTGTAACGGCCGTCGAACGTGTCGCCGCCATGATCAACGATGTGTCCACCGCTACCCGAGAACAAAACACGGGGATCGCCCAAATCAATCAGGCAATTACCGAAATGGACGGCGTCACACAACAAAATGCCGCCTTGGTTGAAGAAACCTATGCAGCCAGCCGTTCCATGTCTGAAGAAGCCGAAAACATGAGTCGCCTGCTCTCATTTTTTGATGTGGGTGCCCGACCAATCCGAGAAGACCCCAGCATCACTCCCATCAAGCGGTACCAGCCCAGATTAGAACCGGTTGATGCCAGACGCACCAATGAAGGGAACCAGGGAGCAGCCAAATTCTCAAGTGACGATGAATGGGAAGATTTCTAGGCGCACACAACTCAACGAGGTAGCGTGTCATGAAAACACCGCAGTTAGCCTACGCCGATAGTTCTACAGCCAGAGAAATAGAAATCCCGCCGTTTCCTGCCTCACAAGACCTCCCTCCCCCAGCCGCCAAACTTCAACTTGCCGAACTGAGCTCCGCGCGGTTTCTTGCTCATCTGGCGGTGCAATGGCGCAAGTTACCCATCGACCCCAGTGGCCAGCGTAAAGTGATGATCATTCCCGGCTTTTATGGCGGCGAATTGTCGATCAATCCCATCAAGTACTTTTTACGCAGACAAGGTCATTTCACCCACAGCTGGGGTCTGGGCCTGAATAAGGGTGAAATTGAAACCTTGCAGGAACCCCTGCTCAAACGCCTTGATGCCCTGCACCGCAAACATGAAGAACCCATTGATCTGGTTGGCTGGAGTCTTGGCGGAATTTTCGCGCGTGAACTCGCGCGCATGTATCCCGAGGCCGTACGGCAAGTGATCACCCTCGGCTCACCCGTCATTGGCGGCCCCAGAGTCACAGCATTACACCCTTTGTCGAGTTTGTTTAATTGGGACCTCGAACAGATTGAACAGGACATGCTCAATAGCTATGCGACGCCCATTCCGCAACAGGTACATGCCATTTACTCGCGCAATGATGGCATTGTGAACTGGCAGGCATGCATCGATCACTGGTCACCTAATGTGAAGCACCACGAAGTTGCGACAACCCACACCGGAATGGGGTTTTGTACTGAAGTACTGCAATTGGTAGACCGGTTACTCAAGCAATAAGATCAGCAAGCGCTTGGCGCAAACTACCGCGTGCAGTACTGGCCGTACGCGACGGAAGGACCGCACCCTCGGAGCGTGCATTTTCTTGCGAATCCGCGCGAGCAAACCATTGTCCAGGTGTATGGGCCAACTTCGCTCGAGCTTTCCAATGCCGAAGTCAGCGCCATCCGCAATTTGGACCGGCAGTTGAGTTACCTCTCGAGATCCGGGGTTGAAGTGCGCGTGCTCGTCGACGACGTTTCGGGAGGCTGGCAAGTCCATCGAGACCATGGCGTCGTAGAAATCAGCATTGCCGCCGAGCTTTCAGCCCCGACGCGGGCGCAGATTCGCGCCGCGTTTCTCCCGGAGCAGGGCAGCTGATCTGGGGTACTCGGGCCTCACGATCGGCTAGTCCAAATGCCGATCGCCTGAGCTTTCAGCAGGGAATCGGGCGCGTTTTCCAGACTGCACGCTGGCACGCCGCGTGCA
>JAWWBW010000225.1:0-4603 GCA_033720775.1 Oleiphilaceae bacterium
CATCCCATACATGAGATTGCCTGCTTGCATAAACAAACTGTGACGGCTTTTATTGGCCAGATTATGCCGCCGCTGTCTACCCAAGTTGATGCAGAAGAATTGGCTAGACAGCTAAGCTTGTTGATTGACGGCGCCATGGTGAGTGCGCAGGTATCCGGTCACAAAGATGCCGCGATACGGGCCAGGAAAATGGCGATTAGGCTCTTGTCTTCCTATGGGGCGGTCAGCGACAGTGTTATGAAGGAAGAGGTGCTTGGGTGAGCGAGGTTGTGTGTGTGTCGCGAGACGAAGTGGAGCTTGCCTACGCCCGTTCGGTGAAGCGTTATATTGCCAGCCGGCGGGAACAGATACCCGGCTTTGTTGATCGCCATTTTGGTCTGAAAGGATCATTGCGCCTGCATCGCCAGGCGCTGGGTTGGGACCTGTTGCGGGCACCTGTCAACGCGCTAGGCGGCCCATTGACGATACTTGGCGATGTGTCGGGTCGGGGATTACACGCCTTGGGCATGAAGCGTACTGCGCAAGCTTTGCGGGCACGTCGCTTTATTCTTGAGACTGATGTAGGCCGCACGCTCAACTTTTTGCTTCATAGTGAGCTACTCGGCTTACCGTTTGAGGATGGCCCGCTGGTAAGTCGGCATGATGCCTTGCTCGAAACCTTGCTGCAGGACCCCTTACTCACCGCACAGTTGCAAGGCTTGCTCGAAGCACTGGGCCCACTGCGGGACGATGCAGCGTTTAGGGAACGTACCGAGCAAGTGTTGGCCGAGTATGTTGATAGTCGCGTTGCTGCCGCAGAAATCACCTCAAATATTCTATTAGCCGCGGGCGGTTGGTTGGCCTTTAAAAAAATGACACCCGGCCTGGTTTCTCTGAGTGGTGTCGTGGCCACCGGGATCGCGCATCAGGCTGCCATTCATAGTTTCTGGGCCGGGCCATGGGCTGCCAAACTCTACTATGGTGTCGTGGGCGTGAGCACGCCCTTTGCCTTATCGGCGGGTATTTTTGGCGCGTTGCTGATACCCGCTTCATTTGTGGCTGCATTTGCGGGCGTATTGGCCGACCCAGTACAACGCCGTTTGGGTTGGCATCAAAAGCGATTGCATCGTTTGTTAGATGGCCTTGAACAGCAGTTAATGGGAGAGCAAGGGCATTTGAGCTTGCGGGACCACTATGTCGCCCGCGTATTCGATCTGTTTGATTGGTCCCAGGCCCTGATCAGATTGGCCCGAGGAGCCTAGTCGAGTTTCATATCCTCTCCCACACTGTATTCGCGCATCAACTGTAGAATGGTGGGCCTATTTTGCTGCATCCATTGATCAAAGCGACGGATGACTTGCGTATGCTTCAGGGTTGCAAGGTGGTATGAGAAATTATCAAAGCCCGCATCGGCATCCAGATAGATCGCTTCAACGTTGTGGTGTGAGCGCACCCATTGCCGCACAAAGTCGAGATGCGCGTAAACGGCATCTACGCGCCCAGCGCGAAGCATATTGAGAGAGGCGAAGGTGTCTACAGTATAAACAACCTTCGGCTGCGCGAATAAATACTGCGGGTTAATGTCGGGTAGTCGATAGCCAGTGACGGTCGCGACCAGTTCAATGGGTTTGCCCAACTGACTCGAGCGGCGGACGAAACCGGAACGGCTGATCATTACCACACCCGAAAAAACAAGCGGGCCTGATTCTGTGTCGCTCCAGGCTGGATTGGAGGGCATGATAAAGTCTACTTCGCCTGTAGCGATTAACGACTGATAGCGCTTTATTGGCATACCTCGCAGTGAAAATGTGATGGCAGAGTCTTGTTCAAAGCGATTTAACAATGAGGGCAGAAAGCCTTTCATTTCACCGCGGGTGCTGTCGTAGTGGGGGTAATAATTGCCCTCGGGAAAGGCCACGAGGTATTCGGCTCGAAGGCCGGCGCTAACGGCGAGAGTGATGACAAGTGCTAGTTGGGCCGGCACGCAAGTGAAATATTTGAACATATCGATAGTCAGTCCGGCACACACATAAAAAGGGTCTAGCACGTTTTATAGTTGAAACGCCGGATAAAATAAAGGTGGTGAGTGCCAGAACGCAAAAGTGTGTAGGGATTATTGTGACGTGAAGTAATACGTTAATGCTCTTTGTTGATTATGCGTAGAGCAAACCCTGGTTGTCGCTTCGTTTTTGATCACAATGTGAGGTTACTAGGTAGGCTTAAGGGTGTGTGCTGCGTAGCCTGACGCAAACGCAAGGCTAAGGCACGTGTAGCCATACGACGATAGAATGGTAAATGGGCGGCATACCAGGGCAGTTGTTCATCAAGGCTGGGGTGCTGTGACAGAAACTCGCGCAAGTCCATATAAAAGCGATTAAAAGCGGCGAGCGCCTCTTTGTGTGGTGCATGGTCAATGACTTCAAGGTGCCAGATCCACTGTTCACCCAAATGACAGGCAGCGAAAAAACGCCCCATGCGCGCGCTAGGGTCATCTTCAGGAGCAATCAGACTCAAGCGCCATTGATCTGTTTTCCAGTACAGATAATAGGTCTGGCCGGGTCGCGGCTCAAAATTAAACTCGGCAGAAAGTACGAGTGTGCTGAACAGATAGGCGCGGGCCAATGTGTTGGCATCGCCTTCAAATAATGCAATGTTTTTTCCTGTTTGCTGGAGCTTGTTCAGCACCGGCATCGCGGCTTTACCTTGTGGATTGGGCGCGCTGTTGAGTCGGATCTTTTTCATCGGATTTTTCAGTGATTTAAGGTCTACTTTAGGGCTACGTTTGGTGCGCGGCCTTGGATTGTTCGTGGGAGTCAAACAAAGAACTTATCCATTGGTACGCGGCATCGATATGAGGGGCATGGCTTGCTGTCTCCGGATAAACAAGCCAGTAGGCATGGTCGGTGGGTTTTAGTGTGCAGGGCAGCGAGACTAGCTTGTTGGTGCGAATCAGGCGGTCGATCAGCGGTCGTAAACCAATAGCCAGTCCCAGCCCCTCCTCAGCGGCACGCATCACTGAAAAATAAGAATCACAAATCAGAGGGCGCTCTGTTGTTACGGTGCTGCATTGCATACGCCAGTCCTGCAAGTCGTCATAAAGCGAAATAAGTCGGTGTGACGCAAGCTGTTGCGGGCACAGTTCGCCCGACTCGCTAAAAGGCTGGTGTTCGAGATAACGGGGGCTGCATACCAGTGCCAGTTCCACTTTTTGTATCAAGCGTCGCTCCAGTCCTGGCCAGGGGCCGATGCCAAAACGAATGGCGGCATCGACGGAGGCCTCCGAGAAGTCGACCAATTCATTGCCTGTCACAATGCGTAAATCGAGATGAGGCGCAAAGGATGAAAAACTGCCGTAATGAGGGATTAACAACTCCTGGGCGATGAAGATGGGCGCGCTGATTTGAAAGCTACCGCTCCCTTGCTGGCGCATAAGTTGTTTAAAGCCCTGCATGTGGAGCCCCACAATTTCTTGTGCGACTTCGTAATAAGACCGGCCTGCGGGTGTGAGGGCAAGTTTGCGTTGTCGACGATCGAACAGGGTGACGCCCAGATAGGTTTCGAGCGCTTTGATTTGCTGACTGACGGCGGGAGGCGTGACATTCAGTTCATTGGCTGCCGTCTTGAAGTTCAGATGGCGTGCGGCGGCTTCGAATACGGGCAGCCATTGGATGGGCGGAGGTTGATGCTGCATGCTGCCTCAAAGGTAAGTAATAGTTATCTTGATGCAATAAAAGCTAAATTGAGAGCTTTAAAAGTTTAGTTTAGCTTATCTTAGTGTAAGTTGGTGGTACCCATCAGTTCCGTGCCCATGTGAGGGCCAAGCAGGAGAAAACCCAATGTCATCCCGTCAGGAACAAAACGTAACGACTCACGCCAATGCATGCATCCTCTGCTCACGAAACTGTGGCTTGTTGATGGAGCATGATGGCCAGCACATTGCACGCATAAAAGGGGATCCGCAGCACCCGGTCACCGCGGGATATATTTGTCAGAAGGCGGCACGTCTGCAGCATTATCAGACGCACGCAGATCGTTTGCAGCAGCCCTTGAAGCGCATGGATGATGGCCGTTTTGAATCCATTTCTTGGGATCAGGCCTTGAGTGAAATCGCTGAACGCTTAAACGCTTTGCGGGATGCCTATGGTCCAGACTGTTTTGCCATGGTGGGTGGCGGCGGGCAGGGCAACCATCTCGGTGGTGCTTATGGAGGTCAATTGCGTCAAGCCATGGGGGGAAGTCGCTATGTATATTCGGCTCTGGCCCAGGAAAAAACCATGGATTTCTGGGTGAACGGTCGTTTGTTTGGCGATCAGCGCGTGCATGCAACGGAAGATGTAGAGCATGCCGACTACGTGCTTTTTATTGGTACCAACCCCTATCAGTCGCATGGTATACCCAATGCCCGAGATACCCTGAAAGCGATCAAAAAAAATCCCGATCGCACCATGGTCGTCATTGATCCGCGGCACACTGAAACCGCCAAAATGGCGGATATTCATCTGCAGCTTAAACCGGGTACGGATGCCTTTTTGTTATCAGCCATGGTGGCCTTGATTGTGCTTGAAGGGTGGCATGATGAGGCGTTTATTGCACAACACTGCGAAGGCTTTGATCAGGTGAAAGC
>JAWWBW010000226.1:0-4597 GCA_033720775.1 Oleiphilaceae bacterium
CATCACTCAGATCTCGAACTCGATTTCACCACGTCTTTGCGACACCATCCCCTAGAGCTGGCTCTGGTTCTTTTACTGGCAAGCCCCGTTATCTTTCTACTTGAACTCGGCTGGGCCACCGTCGCGTTTTACATTCTTGTGAGTGAACTGGTCGCACTGTGTGCGCACAGCAATATACGCCTACCCCAACGCACAGATAGTGCACTAAGCAAAGTGTTGGTAACTCCCTCGTTCCATCGTCGTCATCATTCGCGGCACCGCAAGCAAACCGATAGTCATTATGGGCAGATTTTTACCATTTGGGATCGCCTTTTTCGTAGCTACGCGCCTTATAACGTGGCAAGTGACACCGAGGTGGAAGTAGGCCTTAACCAATACCCCAAAAGCGAAGACACTCACCTGCACAAAGCACTTACCCTGCCGTTCACCCAACACAAACCTGACCAATAAGTGACATATTTCAGAAACCTGCCTGAAATATCAAACATTTAAGCTCCCACCCGGATTAATCAAAAAGTGCCATACAGGCCACACGTATAACGGGAGAGCCCACTGATGTCTGAAATCAAACAGCACAACCTGGATAACGCACAATTACACGATGAGATGGAGAACCTTCCATCCAATCCGTCAAATAACAAGCCATTCGCCGCAGTACTTGAGGCCAATATGACGCGCCGCAAAGTCATGGCGGGAAGTTTGACTGCCGCTACCGCCGCATTTATCGCACCACAGGCGCAGGCCTTTGATTGGGGGCGCTGGGACAAGTGGCGTAAGAAAAAAGATCTGGTTGGCTTTTCTCCAGTCAAAATAAGCGACGTCGTTGATGTCACCATGCCAACGATTTCCGACGATTACGAATATCAGGTGTTGGCGCCATGGGGAACCCCTATCGAACCCGGCGCCACCGAAGAATATACCGGCGACCCTGACACGCGGCCTACTCCCGAGCAGGCTGCGCTGCAAACCGGTTTAGGCCACGACGGCATGCATTTTTTTCCAATGGACCTGCGTCATAGTCTTTATTACGGCAAGCACAACTACAAGATGCGCAATGATGCCGGTATGCTGTGTTTGAATCATGAATACGGCACGAATAGCCATGCATTAGGTAAATCCGCACCAGAAAGTCTTGCAGACGTTCGTCTGTCGCAAAATATACATGGCGTGTCAGTGTTGAAAATTAAAAAGACGCGACGTGGCTGGAAAGTACGTAAAAGCCCAAACGCTCGACGCATTACTGCGAATACCCCGGTTGCGTTCTCCGGCCCGGCCGCAGACTCCGAGCTACTGCAAAACCCAAATGGCAACATACCTCTAGGTACTGTTAATAACTGTGGTTCCGGCGCAACGCCATGGGGAACCTACCTCACGTGCGAAGAAAACTTTAACGGCTACTTTGGCGCCAATGGCAGTTTCGTACCAACAGAAGAACAAGCGCGTTACGGGTTTACCGATAGTGGCTTTGGATATGGCTGGCACCTGTTTGATAAGCGCTTCGACCTGACTGACGAAGATTACACCAATGAGCAAAATCGATTCGGCTGGATTGTTGAAATCGATCCTTTTGATGGCACACAAAAGCCTGTTAAACGCACGGCACTAGGTCGTTTTAAACACGAAGCGATAGCCATCGCTGAAAGCGGAGATGGTCGCATTGCGGCTTACATGGGCGACGACCAACGTTTTGACTATTGCTATAAGTATGTGTCTGACCGTCCATGGAAAGAAGCTGTACGCGAAGGCGAAAGCCCGCTTGATAAAGGTGCTTTGTATGTAGCCCGTTTTAATGACGATGGCACCGGCGAATGGCTAGAGCTGACCATCAACAACCCGGTATTGGCTAATCGCTTCAACTCACAGGCGGAAGTACTGATCTATGCACGCATCGCAGCAGACCTGCTCGGCGCGACACCAATGGATCGCCCTGAATGGACAACGATTGGAACCCAAGGAGAAGTGTTTTGGACCCTCACCAACAACTCGCGTCGCACGGAGCCCAATGCAGCCAACCCTGAAGCGCCCAATAACGATGGTCACATTATTCGTACGCGCGATGCGGATGATCATTTGGGCACCCACTTTACTTGGGACATTTACCTGCTCGCTTCATCAACGCGAGGCACTGAAGAAGTATTTACTGATCCCGACGCTGCATGGGCTGACCCCTATGGTCGCCTTTTTATTGGTACCGACGGCGGCCAGCCTGACGGCCTTGAAGATCAGCTTGTTGTGTTTGATACCACACAAGAAGTACCGGTGGCCAAGCGCCTGCTGGTAGGCGTCGCCAGTGACGAAATCACCGGGTTTACGGTAACGCCCGATCAGCGCACAGCCTTTGTGAATATTCAGCACCCGGGTAATGGGGACCCAAGCCTGACGAACTTCCCAGCGAATTACGATGGCGTGACAATTCCCAGAGATTGTACGTTGGTGATCACGCGCAAAGACGGCGGTATTATTGGGTCGTAACGCCCCCCAAAACGAAGCAGCCCCGCACCTGGGGCTGCCATTTAATGGCACTATGCCGAAGATTGTTATTTTATTGCCTATGCCGATAGCCTGTAACTATCACGAGCCGCTATATATTCAATTTCATTAACATCCCTTTCTGCCTCTATACTCAATTACCTCAATCAGGTAACCCAAAAACATTCAACATACGTAGCACCATTGTCAGTAAGCGCCTGAACAACCGAAAACCGCTCATCAACCTAGGCAGTATTCTAAAAACGTAAGGGAGAACATGATGACTAATAACACATCCACCCAAGCAAAATGCCCATTTGGGCATGGGTCGCAGACGCGTCAGAATACACGTGGCACCAACAACGCAGACTGGTGGCCAGAACAACTGAATCTCAGCATTTTGCGCCAACACTCCAACAAATCGAATCCCATGGCATCGGACTTCAGTTACGCCAACGCCTTCGAGCAACTCGATCTGGAAGCTCTAAAGAAAGACCTGCATGCCCTAATGACTGACTCTCAAGACTGGTGGCCTGCGGATTATGGTCACTATGGCCCGTTTTTCATTCGCATGGCCTGGCACAGCGCCGGCACTTACCGTGTCGCCGATGGTCGTGGCGGCGCCGGTTCGGGCGAACAACGTTTTGCCCCAACCAACAGCTGGCCCGACAACGTTAACCTGGATAAAGCCCGCCGCCTGCTCTGGCCAATCAAACAGAAATACGGCAACAAGATTTCGTGGGCAGATTTAATGATTCTTACCGGTAACGTAGCGCTGGAATCCATGGGCCTGAAAACATTTGGTTTCGCGGGTGGCCGCGAGGACGTTTGGGAGCCTGAAGAAGATATCTACTGGGGCAAAGAACAAGAATGGCTGGCAGACGAAAGGTATTCTGGAGACCGCGAACTTGAACAGCCATTGGCCGCTGTTCAAATGGGTCTGATATACGTAAACCCTGAGGGCCCCAACGGCAACCCTGACCCGCTTGCCGCAGCCAAAGATATTCGCGAAACCTTTAAGCGCATGGCAATGAATGATTATGAGACAGTTGCCCTCTGCGCTGGCGGCCATACCTTTGGAAAAACCCATGGTGCAGGTCCAGAACACCACAAAGGCCCCAATCCGGAGGCCGCCCCCATCGAACAACAGGGCTTTGGCTGGCAAAACGATATGGGCTCAGGCAAAGGTGTCGACACCATCTCAAGTGGTTTGGAAGGCGCATGGACCCCAACGCCAACGCAATGGGACAACTCCTACTTCGACACCCTTTTTGGCTATGAATGGGAACTAACGACCAGCCCTGCAGGCGCCAAGCAATGGACGCCGAAGAATTCTGAAGCCAAAAATACAGTGCCCGATGCGCATGATGCCAACAAGCGACACGCGCCGATGATGGCGACGACAGATATCGCGCTGAGAGAAGACCCGGCGTACGCCAAAATATCCAAACACTTCCACGAAAATCCGGAGGAATTTGCGGATGCCTTCGCGCGTGCCTGGTACAAGTTAACCCATCGCGACATGGGCCCACTTTCTCGCTATTTAGGTCCAGACGTACCCAAGGAAGAACTCATCTGGCAGGATCCCTTGCCCAAAGTGAGTCATCCGTTAATAGACGACAAAGACATCACTACGCTTAAACAGGCACTAAAAAACAGCGGATTAAGTGTTTCCGACATGGTGTCGACCGCCTGGGCGTCTGCTTCTACATTCAGACAATCAGATAAGCGCGGTGGCGCTAACGGCGCGCGCATCCGACTGGCACCTCAAAAAGACTGGGCAGTGAATCGCCCTCAGAAGCTGGCAGGTATATTGGCCAAGCTAGAACACATACAGGAAGAATTTAACAGCACCGCAAGTGGCGACAAACGCATCTCTTTAGCCGACCTCATTGTGCTGGCCGGCGATACCGGCATCGAGATGGCGGCAGAAGCGGCGGGCAGCTCCGTGAACATTCCCTTTACGCCCGGCCGTACCGACGCGACCCAAGAGCAGACCGACGTCGAAGCGTTTGCCTACCTTGAACCACAAAGCGATGGCTTTCGAAATTACCAGCCAAGGCAATATGCGATTCCATCCGAAGAATTACTGATCGACCGCGCCAACTTGCTAGGCCTGACAGCGCCC
>JAWWBW010000227.1:0-4549 GCA_033720775.1 Oleiphilaceae bacterium
CCCTTGGTTAGATCGTACTGTTGAACCGGCTGAATCGCGTGTTCGTGAAGCAACTCTTCCCAGGCCCGTAGCGTTGGAGATTTCCAGTTGCCATAAGCCTTGCGAATGGTCACCACCCCGTATTTCGCCACCTCACTCAGCACATCTTCAAACTTGCTGGCGGGCGCATTATCCGCATCGATGAAAAGCGCTATTTTCTGCTTTATCTCGTCCATTGTGTCTCCACACCTGTCTTAAACAGACTTAACGCAAGACCACGCGGTGCCACGGCAGCGGCGTTTACTGAACGGCTGCCAGGCCCTGAATGAACTTGAACCGTTTGATTAAAGCCTAGCAGGAAACGCCAGCGTCACCGGTTGATGAAGGTGAGCGCCGCCCACAGGCCAGTTTACGGCACTGTCGGCGCTATCAACTCTGTCCCGGCTGATGAAGCTCAATAACGTTACGGTCAGGATCCCTGATAAAAATGAAGGTTGCTCCGTCTGGCAGCACAATCGGCCCACCAGTAATGTCAATCCCGAGTTCTGCCAACTGAGCTTTAACAGACTCCAGGTTGCTTACTTCAAGCGCCATGTGGGTGTATCCGGAGTGCTTGACCGGAATATCCATCAACACGTTCTCTGTTTTATCAGAGTTGGTGTTCAGTATGAAATTTATATTAATGCCCGATGGGTGCTCCATGATCGCAACCGGTTCCGGGCCGATAGGGCCTGCAATGAAGACAAAACCCAGCTTTTCGTAGAATTCACGAGACGCTTCCAGACTCGCTACGCGAATGCCAATGTGATTGATCCTGGTAATTTCTTTCACGTTATCCCCTAATGTTTTCCCTGTAATTAGCAGAGGTAACTTCTGCTTAACTGGCACGAACTTGCCGGCGTTCAAATTGACGCACTTAGAGTACTTTTAGCCGATAACGGTCGGTGGCAAGTAAATTGTAAACTCATTCAGAGGCTCGATGAGTACGCTGTACGGCTTTGACTGTTCATGCTGGCTTACGATGCCAAGGTCCGATAACAACTTGAAACTGGCGGTTTTCAAGGTGGCAGGCTTCACCTTCAGCTGGTCGTGCCAGACCCTGTAGGTGCCCAGTTTTCCGTCTCTGCGATAGTAAAAGCCCGCCAGCGGGTGCGTCAGGTAAACGAGCGCTGATTCGGTATCCGGAAACCCGGGGAAATCGAATGCGTCATCTTTTGATTGGGTAAGTTCAACTGCCGCTTCTGCCCAACTGGATTCTGTAGCCATGGCGTACTTTTCATAGAGGCCGGTATCCTCATTGAAATCGCAGTCAAAACTCACCGCTCCACTGTGCCAGGGCAGATTCCACAGCAACCTGGGCACCACAATCGTCCAGGAATCCAGGGTCGTACCCAGAAACCAAACACAGCGCTCGCCCGTTTCCCGGTCGATGATATAGATGCGGTAGTTTGTCTGGCCCATGGTGAATTTAGGGAACGGAAACACGGCAGATGTGAAATCGACATCCACAAATGGCACCACGGATATCAGCCCCATTTCCTGGCCGTTGAGCACAACCGTGTCTAACTTGAATCTTTCGGGAAAGATGCCTTCAAACCTTTCGGCAGGCACCGCGTAGGTAATGATCGCAAAATGCTTTAAGCCACAAAGTACATCGATACCCCTGGGGCTCGGCCGCTTGATCAGATAGTCCTGAAACTTCCTTGGTTCCTGCATAATGATTCCTTGGGAGCCTCTGATTAACTCCGGATCGCCTCTGGCTTTCAGGGCCATTCCCAATCGAGACGCGACTTTGCAGCAATGTCTGGACCTTGCAAAGGCGCAACGCGGAGTGGGGATGGCCCTGAACGCCCCGAAGGGCGTGGTCTGTAGGCTGCATCTGCGGCGTTGCGGCACTTGCCAAGGGCTTCAGCCATTGGCGGCAACCCGCGCCTTGCTTCTTCAGCCTCAGCGCACGCAGTGACGATTCGGAGTTAATCAGAGGCTCCCTTGAACTTTAACACCACCCACAGCCGCACTTGGTTAGACAGGGCTGGCCAGATCTGCCGCCGAGCGCCAGGTAAACCAATAAGTTGGCACAATACTGCCATCCGGGGCATTCCAAACGCTTGAGCTATGATTCTCGGCCCCCAGACGCCTGTAAAATTCCTGTGCATTCTCATTATCCTGGTTTACCAGCAGACAGAGCCCGGCTTTATGATCTTTAATCGAGATCCACTCTGCGATACTTTTTAATAGCTGTTGCCCAACCCCCCTGGACCGAAATTCTTTTTTAACATGCAGATTATCTAAATAAGCTTCTGAAATTTTACTTGTTCCATAGTAGCCACACGCGAAGCCTATTATTTGACCCTGAGATTCTGAAACGATTACCTTTTGATTTTCATCCCGCGAGCTTAAACGATTGCTCCAAACTGCCCTGCGTTCTTCAGGGGCTTTCTGTTCCAAGTATTCTTTTGTAAGGACTTTGCTATAGGTTTGAAGCCAGCTTTCAGCGTGTATCTCAGCGATGGCTTCAACGTCTCCGACGTTTGCATCTCGTATTTCCATATACTCTCGGCTTCCGTTTCAAATTGGTGAGACATTCGGACTCCCATTCGCTTCCATAGCGCCATTGCCGGAATGCGGGCTTCAGTTGAGCCTTCCTAACATCGAAATATGTGGTGAGCGCAACGTAGCCTGGCCTCGTGCTTTGGTGGTTGTGCGCTACCTTAGCACTTCAATTTTTACGTTGATTAAACCCAATGAGGGACGACCAATACTACTGAACGCAGATTTCGAGAGATCAATGATGCGACCTTCTACAAATGGCCCACGATCATTGATCTCGACCACGACACTTTTTCCGTTTTCTGTGTTTGTTACTTTTACCGTTGAACCAAACGGCAACGTTTTATGTGCCGCCGTAGCCAGTTCATGTTTGTAAGGCGCCCCACTCGCGGTCTTTCTGTCCTGCAGCGCATCCGCATAATAGGATGCCTGCCCGGTTTCGGTGAAACCGACCCAGCTACCTCCCGCTCCAGGGTGGGCAGTTGAACATCCGGCTAGCAGGCAGAAGAGTACAATTTCCAGGCTATTTCTGAGCGTGATCGTCATAATCTGAGTCTTTAACTGTTTTCACCCAACACGTTGGATCAGCGACTGGGGAGTGTTGCGGGAGCCCGGTATGGGGCCGCCAGACACGGAACGCACTACATCAATTGGTTACGCAGTGCCCAGTCTTCGCACGTCATTCGATACAGCCGCACCGGCCGGTTATGGAAATCCCGGACCGTGTAGTCACCGAACCCCACCTTCTCAGTCACCCGGACGGATGCTGTATGTTCTGGCTCGATGATAACAACTACCGACTCACAATGTTTTTGGTCAAAGGCGTACTGCATCACACCTTTGGCCGCTTCTGTTGCAAGCCCCTGATTCCAGAACCTTCGCGCTAGCCGATAACCCAGATTGATTTCCTCAACATCATCGACCACCTCCGGCCCGACACCACAGAAGCCTATAAGCTCACCCGATGCCTTCTCCAACAATGCCCACGGGCCCATTCCGTCGGATGAATAACACGCCAGGCACCAGTCTATGAATTTTCGGGTAGCTGCCTCGTCACACACTCCGCGAACGGAATACTTCATGACTTCCGGATCGCTCAAAATTTCAGTGAGTGCGGGAAGATCCTGGAGGGATAGCTGCCTTACGGCTAGCCTTTGCGTTTCAAATAATTGCACTGACAACTTCCTTTCCACAATGCTGGGTAAAGTGGCGTGATCTGGCACCACTAAGGTAGACATTTACACAGATTATTATGTATTTGACCAGATTTGGTGGACTCTGAGCGCGTTATCAGTGTCGTAGTTTTCTTCGATGGTTGCAGCATATGTGTCGATCATGTGAGCAACAAAGTCAGCGACGAACTTCCTTTGAGCTTCGGTGCAGCTTATGAAAAGGCCATTTCCTTCGCCGTCGAGTTCAAGATGGAACTGTATCGACTGCTTCTTTGCTATCAACAACATTAAATAGGTCCTCCCGAGCTTACAGCCTTTACCCAATCCTGCAATGACCGCTTCCATCCCTTCAGTAACTGCCACAGAAAAGGCGAATGAAGGGCGTTTGGTTTCTGCTGAACCCCTCAGGAAGAACCTGAGTTCCTCAACAAATAATTGTGATACGGTTCACAAAAAATTCAGATACCGGTCCTCTGTGTCGCTTCATCACGCACAATACAATTTGCCTAACAACGCGGTACCCGCTCGTGAAAAACTCGCGAAAAAACCGGGACAGAACTATTTGGGTCATAAAATAGAACTGTCCCGGTTTTCCGCAAGCCGCTTCGTCAGCAAATACTATGTGCCGGGTGAGGGCTGGGGGCCCGAGGAAACGTTTGATTTTGGTATTTACCAATCCCCCAATGACGTCGTCATTGATGAACGCGGCCATGCCCTGCTTGTTTGGGCGTACGACGATGATGAAAGCAGCACCATCGGGTTTAACCGCTACAACGCAACCTCCGGTTGGGCAAGTGCCCAGGCCCTGACCCGTTCCAGCGACGGTTACGGGGAATACACCCCGCAGG
>JAWWBW010000228.1:0-4513 GCA_033720775.1 Oleiphilaceae bacterium
AGGTGTTAATGGTAGAGCTGCTGGGCATCGATTCCCGCCTACGCGGGAATGACCCAGGGGAGTCGAACTCCGAACAGGAAAGCCCACAAAGGTGTCTGACATCGTCCGTCCAGCATCCCTCAAAAATTTTTACAACTTTTTTCGTCCAACATTTTCGGCATGGCCTTCTAAGAGGACATAAGGCAAAACATGCTCATCGGGCATGCACCTTATTCAAACTAACAGCACTTAATTTTTTGGGGAATACCACATGAAAACTTTGATCTCAGCAACTATTATGGCTTTCACTCTTTCTGCTCTGTCTCACGGTGCTTTCGCCGCCGATATAAAAGGCAATGTTAAAACCACCGTTAAAGCAGGCGTGGTGTTGCAAAATAACAAAGGCATCGCCAACAAAAATGAAGCGGCGCTTGGCTCCGTGACAGGCAAAAGCACCGATATCGGTGGCAACTTCAAATCCCGTGTAACCGCAGGCGCGATCATTCAGAACAACAAGGGTATCGCCAACAAGAACGAACTGGCCATGGGTTCGGTCACGGATTAAGCATTCAACCTCGATTGCAGCAGGGCCTTGTGCCCTGTTGTTGTTTCCAATTCGCGAAAATAATGACAACGGGCGCTAACACTAGCCTGCGACAATCGCTTTGTACTATGCTCGCACCTAAACCACGCCGCGCCTGCAGTACGCGACAGAGGATAGCCGCAGTACAACGATAAATTTGAAGGATCACAGACATGAAATTGCCACACAAATCCCTACCACTTTCCTCCCTTGGTCTCGCCTTATGCCTGACCGGACCAACCCAAGCCGTTACCATCGACGGCGCCAACCAGACCGTTAACAGCCTCGGCACTTATATAGAGGACTGGGTCAACGAGTTGGGCCAATTCAGGCAGGGCGGCGGTCAAACCACTCCGGATGAAAACGCTCTCGAAGCACTATGCAATGATTACCTCAGCGAGGCGCGCGGTGTTAGCGAAGGTACCCCGGAGCAACGCCAGGCGGTCATCGCCATGTTCGAAGATTTGGCCCACGAAGAAGTCGGCGCGCTGGGCTCAGGCTTTACCGATACCGGGCAGGAACTGGCGGGCAACGTGGTGGGACGCCTGCAAACGATTCGCGGCGGCTCGACCTTATTGGCCAGTCATTCAGTAATGCTGGGTCAGACCGGCGGTGCCGCGGGTGACGACTTCAGTCGCCTGGGCGTTTACAGCAACTTTACCTTTGGCAGCGGCGACAAAGATACAACCACCAACGAACGCGGCTTTGACTTCGACTCTCAAGCGCTCACCTTTGGCGCTGATTATCGCTACAAGGATGGACTGGTTGCCGGGGCGGCGCTGGGCTTTGGCAGCTCCGAAGTCGACATGGAAGGTACCGAAGCCAACAGTGACGGCAACACCATCTCGCTCACTTTTTATGCCACCACCTTTCAGGATAACTGGTACATCGACGCGTCGCTCGGTTATGCCCTGCACGATTACGACAATTCACGCCGTGTGGAAGGTACCGTTAGTGGTACCACGGTTGACCAAACGCTGACCAGCAGCCCCGATGGCGACTCGTTGTCACTCTCCGTTGGTGCCGGATTTACCCACCAAATGGGCCAATGGACGGGCGACTATGCCCTGCGCGTGAATAGCGTAATGGCCACGATTGACAGTTATTCCGAGAGCGGCGGTACCTTGGCGTTGAACGTGGGCAAGCAAGAAGTCGACTCACTACAGGGCATTCTCGCGGCGCAGTTCAGTAAAGCATACAGCAGCGACAGCGGCGTACTGGTGCCATCATTAGGTCTTGAGATTCATCAGGAGTTTGATGACGACACCCGCGTGGTGAGTGCCCAGTATGTGCTGGATCGTTTTAACAACCAATTCAGCTTTACTTCTGATGATGCCGACAGCACTTTTTACCTGCTCAATGCCGGGACCTCTTGGGTCATGTCGCAGGGTCGTCAACTGTTCGTCAACTGGGACCATATCGTTGGTCTGTCTGATGTGAACAGCAATACCATCACGGCTGGTTTCAGAATGGAGCTTTAATCGGCAACCGGGCCGGCACGATGCAACGCTGGCCCGGATTTTCTGACCACCTCTTGCAATATCTCTGGCCATATCACGCCCCAACAGCAACTGTGATCAACACCATCCAGCACCTGTAATACCACGCCCTTTCGCGATTCAAGATGCGCCTGCAACAATACGGCAGGGACCTGTTGATCGGCGCTACCGACGACATGCCATTGCTCAATATGCGCGGGCAGCGCTTCTTCAGCGGGATTCAACGACCCTTCTAATGGCGAATAGCCGTGCCATTCGGTCCAGGCTCGTGTATCCAGATTACCTGCCAGTGTGACCACCATACGCACGTCATCGCGCCGTGCGGCCAACAGCATTGCCAGCGTTCCCCCACCACTATGCCCGATTAATACCAGCTCGCCATGAGCATCCGCCCACTGGTCCAGCACACGATTCATACTGGCTACCACCTCAGGCGCATAGCGCTGATGAGTCCACCACAATGGCCCGCAGGCTGAGTCATCACGAATAAAATAACAGGGGCGCCCCAGATAAAGGCTCGGCGTGGTGTCGTAATCCATAAGGTCGAGCATGAGCGCTTGTTTCGGCGTGGGGTCCCAAGCCACCTGATCCGGTCGAAACCAGGGGCGGCCATCTCCCTCGATATATACATGCAACACATCGGAGGCATCGGCTGTGCCCTGCCCCGGTTTGAACACAGTAAGATGACGAAATGGCCCGCCAAACACTTCGCTTACCTGATAGTGGGCATTGTTATTAAGTTGCTGCACCAAGGAGCTTTGACAGCCCCCTAGCATCACCCCCAACACCAGCCCCAGCACTTGCGTAAAGCACCTTAACCGGCGCGCTTTAAAGCGGTGGAAAATTTCATGCATTTTTTTTTGTTCAACTTTCACTAAGTGGCCATCTATAGGGGTATAGGGCAGCACGAGGGCATTCACCTCACGCTCTATCACTACAACTAATCAGACGCACAAAAACTACGAGGAAAGACACATGAAATCAATTATCTCTGCCAGCTTGATCGCTTTTACTTTAACTGCCCTGTCGCACACTGCGGTAGCCGCCGACATAAAAGGCAACGTAAAAACGACCGTAAAAGCCGGCGTGGTATTGCAAAATAACAAGGGCATCGCCAACAAGAACGAAGCAGCTCTGGGCTCAGTAACCGGTAAAAGCACCGATATTGGCGGCAACTTTAAATCCCGTGTGACCACTGGTGCGATCATTCAGAACAACAAGGGTATCGCTAACAAAAACGAACTGGCCATGGGCTCTGTAACCGAATAAAACTCTTTAACAACTGGCTTCTCCTGAAAACCGGTCCTAGCGACCGGTTTTTCATTTGCCTCACCACCGACACGACAGCGACAATACCCGCTTTCCTACTACAACGAGGACCCACCATGTATTCCGTCGCGTTTATCTTTACCCCCGGTAACTATGATGCTGAATTTCACGCGCTTGATCAGTGCATTGCAGAGGTCGCCGAATCCATGCCCGGCTTTGTGGGAAAAGAAGTGTGGCACGCGGCCGAAGGGCGGCAGATCAACTCGACCTATTATTGGAAAGATGAAGACTCGCTGCAGGCGTTTTCACGCCATCCAAAACATCAGGAAGCCAAACGGCAATATCGCAAATGGTATGAGGGTTACCATATTGTGATCGCCAAAATAGAGCGAAGTTATGGTGACGGACGCATCAGCCACATCACACCGAATGCGCGAGCGACAGACAAATAAAAAGGCCAACCAGGTAGGTTGACCTTTAGAGGGTGCAACGGAGAACAGAAAACAGGCGATTAATGGCTCGTGGCGTTGCGGGTTTTAAGGCGTTTGAACTGGTCGAGCAGTTTTTCTTCTACCACGTTACATTCTGACTGCCAGAGCCAGAACAGCATGGACAAGGTGCAAAGGCTGTCGCCCCCCTGAAAACCGTCCATTAACAGGCCTGCGATGCCTGCGATACCGATCATGATGCGATTAAAATGGCTGATGGCGCGTTTCTCTTTTTGTGTGCACATTGTCTTGTCCCCCGTTTTTTTGTTGCCTGTTACTTGTAAGAGACGGACGACGTGCGTCATTCGGACAGATCAATTCACACTCTAAAGAAGACGCCATATAACAAACTGCTATACCGCGAAAAATGCCGGTCGTATTGGTTTAAGACATAATATTTGTCCCTCTAATAAAAACGCATAATCAGACATGCAGTTTGCGTGCTGCATGCACTATTCATTCATCAACATTGAGTACAATCGTGGCATGACTACATCGACCGTATTCATGCCACTGGCCAGGGAGTTAGACATGATCAACACCATTCGCTTTTGTCACAGAGTAAAAGGGACCCATGCGCCGGGACTGCTCGCAGGCTTTGTGTTGACGCTTTTGGTCTGGCTGCCTGCCCAAGCCGGCATTAACTTTCAACAAAAAGCGGATGAACTGCTGCCCGTTGATTGTTTATTGCCCGG
>JAWWBW010000229.1:0-4508 GCA_033720775.1 Oleiphilaceae bacterium
GACCAATGTTGGCTATCTGCGAACTAAAGGTACTCGCATCCAAAAAGGCCAACAGGCTGGCGCGTTTACCTTGCTGTTTTGCTTGTCGATATGCTTTTTTGGCCACTTTCTTCTCTTTCACCTGACCTTCAATCACACGTTCACCAATGCGAATCCGCAATTGATCGACACCCGCTTTTTCAGGCAGAGGAAAACGATACTCCCCCTCCATCCACACCTGCGAGTCGTTACGAAACCGCTGTGTCACGGTCGCGCGTAGAATCGGTCCCAGCACCCGCACATCTATGTCTGAACTCAGCGCAAGTGCATGCATTCCTTTATTGCGGTGCCCATCAGGCGGTGAATCTGTCTCTTTTTTTGTGCGCGGTGCGTGAGCTGCTTTGGGTTTATTGGCAGGCGTCAACCACAATGTATTGGCTGCATGGAGTGACGATGTTTGCGCGCTGGCATAAGCCTGTCCGGCAAACACAAACACCGCAACGAACAGCACGGTGACGAACAGCATTTCCATCACCCAGGCCAGACATTTAGGCAGGGCAATATGCATGCGAACACGTTTG
Organism: Oleiphilaceae bacterium; assembly: GCA_033720775.1. GTDB lineage: Bacteria > Pseudomonadota > Gammaproteobacteria > Pseudomonadales > Oleiphilaceae > PZPK01. The sequence goes on from JAWWBW010000229.1 coordinate 561, forward strand.
ATACTCATTTTCTACTCCTCATAATGCCCAAGCCCATCGGCACTGCCGGGCATTGAAAAAAAGCGGGGCCGGATTGCCCGGCGCCCGCTGCCCAACCACTATGATTTAGATGTGCTATTCACCTCCCTTTCACTCGTCATCACAGCAACAGCCTGGGCCTCAAGCTGCAAACTCATCTGGAGAGGAGAATCGTAAACAGCCATAAAGGGGCGGGAAAAAGGGGCGACGGACTCGGGCGATTTGGCCCATAGTTCGTCCAGAAGATCTTCACTGAGAGCGACAAAGCACAACATTACAAACCCTCCTTTACACTAAGCACATCGTTCGCATCCGATAGGATCTGGCCTGTTTGCGATACCGATGGGGCCGCGGCCACACCTTGGTCTGGATTCGCCGCCACGGGGTGACTGGCCGGTTCCTCCATCGACAGAGCCAGTGCCACACGACGGTCGAGGATGTAATTGGCCTCATCACCAGCACTCACCTGACTCAGTTGTTCGCCCGTGGCTGCAATACGGACGCGCTCGGGAGCCACCCCCTTGTCAATCAGCAGGCCTTGCACCTCGGTAGCCCGCAGCAATGCCAGCTTCTGATTGAACGCCGGATTACCACTGCGATCGGTAAAGCCGGTGAGCGTTACCGTAAGCCTTGGGTGCTGTTGCATCAGTGCGGCCAGGCTTTCGAGCCGTTGGCGGGCGTACTCAGGTAAGGCGTATTGCCCCTTTTTGAAATACACTTCCTGGATGTAGTGCTCCGCAAGGCCTTGCAATAAATCCTCTTGGGCGCCGTCCCCGTCACCCATATCGTTACTGAGTAATTCAGATAAACGCGCGGTCTGCTCGGCGTTTTCCTCCATCAGACTGGCGAGTTGCTGGCGGCTCTGCAGCAACTCCTGCTCTCGGCTGTGTAATTGCCGCTGCATACCACTGAGTTCCGATTGCGTTTTTTGCAGCACTTCGTGGCTATCGAGCAAGGCTTCTTCCTGCTCGTGCCCCCAGCCGAAGGCCCCGCCCAATGCCGCACCAATGCCCGCCCCCGGAGGTCCCGCCAACGCTGCCCCAATCACCGTGCCAATACCAAGCCCCCAATAGGTGCCTGAGCCCTCGTGATCGATCTGGCTTGCCTGAGAGCCCTGCCCCGTGGCAGAGGCATGGCTGGTGACGCCTGCAATAATGATGGCTGCTGTCAGTTTTTTTAGATTCATCGTCTTCTCCTGTTGCGATGTTGACGTGGCCAACCCTGGCCTGCGTACAGCCCCATGCTGCACGCTCCTTTGCGTCCGTCACATCAGTGGCATCCATTCAAACAAAGGGGCGATTCTGGGTAATGGAGGGGCGCTGGAGCGCACTGGAGACAAAGGGAACAGAGCGCACTTATTCTGCAGATCTGCACAGACAATGGAGAAGTTATGGAGAGTCGATGAAACACCGCAGAAAAGCTGGATTATGCGGTATAGTAGCCAGCACTTAGCGGGGCGCGGCCCTTACTCGAACACAGTGCAAACGACTCAGAATGTATGAGCTACCGTATCGCCATCGTCGAAGATGATATCGACCAGCAACAGAACTATGCCGACTCGCTGCAGCGCAAGGGCTTTGCGACCGACTGCTACGACAACGTAGACTCTGCGCTCGCAGGTATTCTCGCCACGCCACCCGATCTTGTGCTGCTTGATGTGGTGCTGGGTGACGACCCCGATGGCGGCTTTACCATCTGTCGTCGCCTGTTGGATCGGGGTAATGATATTCCCATTGTGTTTTTAACGGACCGTTCTGAAGAAATCGATCAGGTGTTTGGCCTGCGCCTGGGAGCATGGGACTACCAAACCAAACCGATTTCCTTATCACTGTTGGCCGAACGCATTAAGAATGTCGCCCGCATTCACCATGCACGGCAGCAACAGTTGGGTGGCAGCCAGGCGCATCACGCCTGCGAACAGCTCAGCCTTGATGAAGAGAAATCCTATGTATCGTGGCATGGCCAAACGGTGCCACTCACGCTCACGGAGTTCCGCCTGTTATCGGCCATTGTGCATGCCGGGCCTGAAGGCATTGACTACGAAGCACTCTGCGAAAGTACCATGCAGCGTATGGTGACCAATGGCACCATCAACAGCCATATCAAAAACATTCGCAAAAAATTCAATCAGCTTGGGCCCGAGTTTCATCACATTCGTAATAAACCCGGATTTGGCTATCGCTGGGAAAACACCTGATGGCCCGCTTCGGTATTCGCGCGCAATTTACCCTCATCAGTTTGGGGCTGTTATCGATTCCTCTTGTGGGCCTGAGCTATTGGGATGCCATTCAGCAGGCCGCTCTCAGTGCGCAAGCCCGAGTGCAGGAAATCGAAGCCAAAGCCATTGCCACCAGCCTGCTCGCGACGCAAAAGAATATTGCAGAACTGCTGGCGGTGGATGAAAACAGCGAGTTAAACAAGCACGCATTGAGCGCACCTTCGGTACGTAATCCACTGCGGCTCGACGGCTATTTTGGCGACTGGCCCGAGGGCGCTGCGCCCTCGGAACAATTCAATTTTACGCAACCCGTCTGGCAGGCGAATCCGGAACACGCGCTCGAATCGGCGTTTTCACTCAGGCTCGCGCAATCGTCACAATTCTTGTACGCCGCCATTCATGTACGCGACAACAAAGTGGTTACCCGCAAGCCCAACCATTTACGGCTCGACTATAACGACCACATTCAATTCACCTTTTACGATGCCGAAAAAAATCTGCGCAGAGTGATTATTCCCGCCGAGCGCGAAGGGCCGATGGCCTCTTATTACACCGACGAGCAGTGGCAATACGGCAGAGATATTGCGCTCACAGATGATGCCGACATAACACCCAGCCACCGTACCGGCATTCAGGGCTACTGGCGCCAAACGGAAGACGGCTATGCCGCCGAGTTCCGTATCGCAACCGCACAACTCGATACCCTGCAACCACAAATACGGTTTGCCGTGGTGGATGTTGACGACAACCCGGCCTACGGCCCGCAGGCCATTCTTTCGACCCTGCCGCAACATTTTAAAGACCAACTCAACCCCGTTGGCTTGCATGCCCGCGAGTTGCAACGCGTGATCGACCAGCTCAAACACACCTATGCGCGACTGTGGATATACGACAGCCTCGGGCGCGAATGGGCCTTCGCCGAACGCAACCCTGACCTCGAAGTTGCCGCCACCGGCTTTGATAGCCAGTGCGTGCGCGACGCGCTGAAAGGCGAGATTAAACCGCTGCATCAAGTGAGTGGTAAAGATGGCCGACTCAAGCGTTTGGTGGTGTGCTACCCGATTATCGAAAACGGCAAAACCCTCGGCGCCGTGGTGATTGATGAGTCTGCCGATCACGTGCTCGATAAGGAACAAAAACGCGTCATGGACATCGCGGTGAAGGTAATGGGCGCCATCGCTATCATCGTGTTTATCTTATTTGCCTATGCCTTTAATCTGGTGCGACGCATCTCCCGCTTAAGTGACGAAGCGCGTGCCACAGTAGACGCCCATGGCCGCATTGAACGCACGCGAATCACGGCAAGCCAAACCTTCCCCGACGAAGTAGGCGATTTATCGCGCTGCATGTCGACGCTATTAAAAAAGCAGCAGTCTTACACCACGTTTCTTGAACGCATGCCGCAAACCCTCAGGCACGAAATTGCCAACCCCTTAAACAAATTACGCACCTCTCTAGAGAACCTGTTGGATCAACAGCCCGAGATGGCAAGTAACCCCTATATCGAAAAAATCGACAAGGGTATTGATCAGATTACGCGCATCACCATGCAACTCACCGAGGCCGCCAGCCTTGAAGGTGCCATGCAACAGGAGACCCTCACCCGGCTCGACCTGATCCAGTTTTTACGCAATTACTTTTCCGCTTGGGAAGAAAGCATCCAGCTAGTGATTGCAGACCTCGTAACCGCCTGGATCATGGCCGATAGCAGC
>JAWWBW010000230.1:0-4460 GCA_033720775.1 Oleiphilaceae bacterium
CGATGCCATCGCCCTGCTGCTCAATAGAATAGGTCAGGACTTCGAACAGGCTTGCGAATTGATTCGCGCCTGCAAAGGTCGTGTTGTGGTGACCGGCATGGGCAAGTCGGGACATATTGCAAATAAAATTGCCGCAACGCTTGCCAGCACTGGCACCCCTGCTTTTTTTGTACATCCCGGCGAAGCCAGTCACGGAGATCTTGGGATGATCACTCCCCAAGATACCGTGCTTGCCATCTCGAACTCGGGCAACACGTCTGAGATTGCCACCATACTCCCGCTCATCAAGCGCATGGGTGCACCCCTGATCAGCATGACCGGCAATCCGGAATCGATTCTTGCCAAACAGGCAGATATCAATCTGGATATCAGTATTGAACAGGAGGCCTGCCCCTTGGGACTGGCCCCTACATCAAGCACCACCGTCACACTGGTAATGGGCGATGCACTGGCAGTTGCCCTACTCGAAGCCAAAGGTTTCTCGGCCGAAGACTTTGCCTTTTCGCACCCGGGGGGAAGCCTGGGTCGCAAACTATTGCTGAAAGTCGCCGACATCATGCATACGGGCGAACGCATCCCCAAAGTGCAGAGTGGCACCTTGCTGAGTCAGGGGCTGCTCGAAATTTCTGCCAAAGGGCTCGGCATGACAGCGATCATCGACAATAACCAACGGCTTGTGGGTCTGTTCACCGATGGCGACCTGCGGCGCGCTTTTGACCAGCAAATAGATATTCTGTCGACCACCATTGATGAAGTTATGACGCGAAACTGCAAAACCATCTCGGCAGATGCGCTCGCGGTTGAAGCACTCAACCTAATGGAACAGAACAAGATTACCGGCCTACTCGTTACGGACGAGCGCGACCACCTGGTTGGCGCCATCCATATGCATGACCTGCTTCGCGCAGGCGTAATTTAAGAGGGAGATGTCATGTCTGAGCAGCTCAACGAACTCGCCAGTAACATTCAATTATTGGCCCTCGATGTCGACGGTGTCATGACCGACGGCAAGCTCTACTTCAGCGCTCAAGGCGATGAAATAAAGGCATTTAACATACTCGATGGCCATGGCATTAAAATGCTGCTCAAAAACGGTATTCAAGTCGCCATCATTACGGGTCGAAACTCTCCCCTGACGGCAAGGCGCGCCCGAGATCTAGGCATCGAGCATTTGATTCAGGGTCGAGAAGACAAAAAATTTGCATTGCTGGAACTATGCGACACCCTCGACATTGATATAAAACAAACGGCTTATCTGGGTGATGATTTGCCCGATCTGGGCGCCATTGTTACCGCAGGTCTCGGCATGTGTGTCGCCAACGCACACCCCTTTGTTAAACAACATGCCAATTTTCAGACTACCCTGCCTGGCGGTTCAGGCGCGGTACGAGAAGTGTGTGACCTCCTGCTGGAAGCGCGTGGTCTTTTGGCTGATCTGCATCAGGCCTATTTACTCTAGGATGTTGCCACTACGCATTATTTTTCGACGAACAATGGCCCTACTTACGCTAGGGCTGATAGTCATTCTTTTGCTGCAGGAAGATCAGGTTGATGACAACCCTGAATACCTAGGCAACGACATAAATCGCCCCTACGCCACCCTGAAAAACGGGAAAATTATTCAATACGACGAAAGCGGCACAGCCGCCGTCACCCTTCACATGCAAGCCGCTCGATATTACGAACAGTCCGACGCCATCGAAATTGAGCGCCCGCTAATGCAACTCAAGGACGCAAAAGCCGGAGACATCCAGATCACGGCAGAAACAGGCAGTTATCAACCCAAAGCACAAATTTTGGAACTGGACGGATCAGTACTCGTTCATCAAACAGATAGCGCACAAACACCTCTGCAAATAAAGACCGAGGCACTGCTACTGGACAACAGACAACGCTTTATCTCCACCGACAGTGCCGTTACCATAGCGGGCGGGGCTCAGCAGCTTAGCGCTGTTGGCATGCGTGCAGATCTCGACGCGCGTCGGGTAGAACTACTCTCAAATGTTAAAGGTCGCTATGAACTGGAAGCCTCTAAATAAGCACATTGCCAATACGCTCGTAGGTTTGGTACTAACCACCAATGTCGCCGCCATAGACCCGAATAGTGATCAGGCAATCAATATCGAGAGTGACCAGGCGTTACTGGATGATGCCGAAGGCATTTCGAGCTACAACGGCAATGTAATTGTCTCTCAGGGATTATCAAAGCTGGAGGCAGACCGACTGCTGGTCAGCGCTAAAGACCGACGCATTACGCGCATCGAAGCCTGGGGTTCTCCCGCCCATTTTGTGCAACAAGATGACGCGACGACCGCAGCTACACACGGCTACGCGCAATCCATTGTCTTCGAAGCAAAAGAGTCGCTGCTGGTATTTACTGGTCAAGCACGCCTACTGCAGTCCGAAAACTCCTTTGCGGGCGAGCGCATCGAGTACGACATTGTAAAGAAAGCGATTCGCGCACAAGGCGACGAAAGCATTGGCAGTCGCGTGAAAATCCAATACTTTCCAAGCCCAAAAAACAAACAGACAAACACCCCCTCCCCACCTAAAGAAGACGCCAACACAGCGCCATGACCAAGCAAAAAAAAGTACTCCACGCCGAGCATTTGGCTAAACGCTACAAACAGCGCAAGGTTGTCATTGATGTTTCGCTGCGTATTGAAAGCGGACAAATCGTGGGGCTGCTTGGCCCCATCGGAGCCGGCAAGACGACCTGCTTTTACATGATTGTAGGCTTGGTCAAACATGACCACGGCAGTATTCGTGTCGACGATAAAGACCTGAGCCGCCTACCCATGCATGAACGCGCACGTAACGGCGTGGGTTACCTGCCCCAGGAAGCGTCCATCTTTCGCAAGCTAAGCGTTAAAGATAATCTTCTGGGCGTTTTGGAAATTCGAAAGGACCTGAGTCGCGCCCAACGCCGTGCGCGCATGGAAGAATTACTTGAAGAATTCCACATCACCCACATCCGCGATAGTCTTGGCATGGCTCTTTCAGGCGGCGAAAGGCGACGTGTGGAAATCGCCAGAGCGCTAGCCATGGAACCCGACTTCATCTTGCTCGACGAACCTTTCGCCGGCGTCGACCCCATCTCGGTCAGTGACATCAAACAGGTAGTACGACACCTGCGCGACAAGGGCATCGGCGTGCTCATCACCGACCACAACGTGAGGGAAACGCTCGATATTTGTGAGAAGGCCTACATTGTGGGTGGCGGGCATATCATCGCCTCTGGTACCGCTGATGAAATTCTTTCACATCAAAAGGTTAAAGAGGTTTATCTGGGAGAAGAGTTTAGAATATAGGGCCATGCCAATTCCGCTCGAACGCGTAACTTTTAACGTAAATAAACGTGAATTTGTTTCACAGGCATGGCAGTTGGCACTACACTAAGCATTATGATCTTAAAGCAGTTTTTTACCTAAAACGCACACTATCCATTCAATGCCCGTGATACGAAGAATCCAAGATATGGTGATTTCCAAACAATGGTAATGAAAGCCTCACTCCAGTTAAAACTGGGCCAGCAACTTACCATGACCCCTCAGCTGCAACAGGCAATCAGGCTATTGCAGCTTTCTACGCTGGATCTGCAACAAGAGATACAGGAAGCTCTGGATTCCAATCCTATGCTTGAGCTGACCGAAGACGGCCAGGATGACAAATCAGAAAAACTGAACGGCAAAGATAACAACGAAGATCATCACGACGATAAATCTGAAGCTAAAACCGAGAAGCACGAAAGCGAACTTGAAGAATGGTCCGAAGGGAATGATATTCCCAATGACTTGCCCGTCGATACGGCGTGGGACGATATCTACCCTACTAACACTCCGGTCGGCTCAGGCAGTGATGACGAAGACCATGATTTTGAAAGCCGCAATTCAACCAGCGAGACTCTGTTTGATCACCTAATGTGGCAGCTCAACCTGACACCCATGTCCGAACGCGATAACTATATCGCCATGTCGATTATCGACTCAATCAGTCATGACGGCTATCTCACAACCAGTATTGAAGACCTCCACGAAGGTCTGTTCAACGAAAACGATGAAGACCCGGTAGAGCTCGACGAAGTACAGGCCGTATTAAAACGGATTCAGCACTTTGACCCGCCAGGTGTGGCAGCGCGTGATTTACCCGAATGTCTGCTACTGCAATTAAGACAACTGCCTGAAGACACACCCTGGTTACCGCAAGCCAAATTGGTGATAAGCCATTATCTTCACTTGCTGGGAAATCGCGACTATGCGCAACTGATGCGACGCAGTCGTCTCAAGGAACCCGAACTCAAACAAGTCATACAGCTAATTCAATCGCTCAATCCCAGACCCGGTGAATCGGTTGTTTCCAATGAGCCCGAGTATGTCGTGCCTGACGTTATCGTCAAAAAAGAAAATGGCCGCTGGAAGGTAGAACTGAACCCTGAAATCGCGCCCAAAATCCGCGTTAAC